>JAHEFS010000140.1:1714-6230 GCA_024640045.1 Chromatiales bacterium
GTGCGGCCGCGCATTTCGCCCTTCATCATGGTCTCGAAAGTTTCCCCCATGTCATCCAGCCCGACTTCATTGGCCGCGATGCTGTCCAGCATGCCTGGCTTCCACGGCCCGGCCAGTTTTTTCCAGACCTGCAGGCGGATATCGTAAGGGCAATTGGCAGAGCTGATGCCGATCAGGCTGACACCGCGGATGATGAAGGGCATGACCGTGGTCTGCAGGGCGATGCCGCCGGCCATGCCGCATGAAGCGATGTTGCCGTAGCCCTTGATCACACGGCTGATGCCGCTCAGCATCTCGCCGCCGACATTGTCGATACAGCCAGCCCAGCGCGCGGTCTCCATGGGTTTCTGGCCCCAGTGCAGATCGTGGCGCGAAATGCACTGGGTAGCGCCCAGGGATTCCAGGTAATCGAATTCGCTGACTTTGCCGGTAATGGCGTGAACGTCGTAGCCCGCCTGCTTCAGAATGTTGATGGCGATGCTGCCGACGCCGCCGGTCGCTCCGGTCACCACGATGGGGCCATTTTCAGGTTTCTGGCCGAGAGCTTCCATGCGGTACAGGCAAAGAGCCGCGGTGAAACCGGCCGTACCCAGGGCCATGCTGTCGCGCAGCGAGAGACCTTTGGGGATCGGCACGATGCCCTTGCTGTCGAGGCGCTGATACTCGGCGTAACCACCATCGCGAACCTCCGAAAGGCCGGTGCCGGTCACCAGCACCTTGTCACCCTTGTTGTATTTTTCAGATTCCGACGATACGACCGTGCCCGCCACGTCGATGCCGCCGCACAAGGGATACCGGCGCAGGATTTTCCCCTTGCCCGTCGCGGCCAGAGCATCCTTGTAGTTGATGCTGGAATAGGCCACCTTGATGGTGACGTCGCCCTCGTTGAGGTCATCGATGGAGACGTTTTCGACACCCGAGCGATAACCGTCGGAATCATCGTGAATACGGAAGGCTTTGAAGGTCTCGGGAGTGCTGGCCATGTCGAATGTGTCCGTTTGCTGGGGTTGCCTAGACGGTAGTCTCAGAGGGGGCGTCGAATCAAGTATTTTGTGGATGATTTGACTAAGATGGGGCTCGACCCATGGCGCCCCGGGGCCCTGGATGCCTTGAAAGTCTGGCTTCGGGGGTGTTGCCTTCTCGAACGGAGCAATTGCAATGAAGCAGGTTTACCTGGACCACAACGCCAGCACGCCACTGGATCCGGGCGTCGCGAAGGTCATGCGTCACGCCATGGCCGAGGATTCAGGAAACCCTTCGAGCACGCACTGGGCCGGCCTTCCGGCGCAGTCATTGTTGCGAAAGGCGCGCCAGCAAGTGGCCGACCTGTTGGGTTGTTCGGCGCGGGAAATTATTTTTACCAGCGGCGGCAGCGAGGCCAACAACCTGGCGCTGAAGGGAGTTTACTTCGCCGCCCGCCGCCCGGATGCCCACATTATTACGACCGCGGTGGAGCACCCGGCCACCCTGAAGCCCTGCGCCTTTCTGCAGCGCCTGGGGGCGCGCATCACCCATCTGCCAGTGGACGCGATGGGCCAGCTGGATCCGGATGAACTGCGGCGCGCAATGACACCTGCAACCATCCTGGTCAGTGTCATGCATGCGAACAACGAGGTGGGCACGATACTGCCGGTCGCCGAGTGCGCCCAGGTGGCGCGCGAACACGGCGTCCCCCTGCACACGGACGCGGCCCAGTCCGTGGGCAAAATTTCTACGCGGGTGGATGAACTCGGCGTCGACGCCTTGTCTATCGCGGGGCATAAGATATACGCCCCGAAAGGTGTTGGTGCGCTCTATGTGCGTGAGGGTCTGGTGCTTGAACCCCTGATCCATGGCGCCGGTCACGAGCGCGGGCGCCGGGCGGGAACCGAGAGCGTACTGCTGGCCGGCGCACTGGGCCAGGCCTGCGAACTGGCGGGCAACTTGTCCGCCATGGAACAAGTCAGATCGTTGCGTGATCAGCTCTGGTCACGTTTGCGCCAGGCGCTGGGCAACCGGGTCAGGCTCAACGGCCATGCCCATGATCGCCTGCCGAATACGCTCAACGTGAGTTTTTTGGATTGTGTCGGCTCAGAGTTACTGGCCCAGGCACCGAACCTGGCGGCCTCGACCGGATCCGCCTGTCACGCTGACCGGATCGAACTCTCACCGGTACTCGCCGCGATGGGCGTGACCCCGGAACAAGGGGCGGGAGCCATCCGTTTGAGCCTGGGTCGTTCCACGACAGCCGAAGACATTCATCTCGCAGCCGATTGGCTATTGCAGGCCGTCGGCACTGGAGCCTGAGACCCGGCCCGCGTCAAAGTCTCGCGGGCGGATAAGCGGTTCCCGCCAGGGCCCTACCAGAACCAGGTCTTGGTCAAGGGCTTGATGGCAGCCACGATCATGATCAGCACGTAGACCCACCAATCGCCGCTGGCCAGGACAGGAAAAAGGCTGCCCAGCGTCAACGCAAAGAAGAACTGGGTCATGAACAGCAACACCTGGTAGGCAGGCAAGTTACTTTGCGCATAGGCCTGACCTTTCTCGAGCAAACTGCCCGCAAAGCTGAAGAAGTGAAACCCCAGGGGCAGGCCGCAGGCGAGGGCAATTGCCAGGAAAAACCACCAGTCCGTTTCCACCAGGGGTGGGTAAACCGAGAAAACAAGCAATCCGAACAGGAAGTAGACGACTTTGACGAAACCAATGTCGACGACAGTGAATCGTCTGAGCTTGCCGGAAAGAAAGCTTTCAATGGACATGGCCGGCCTCCGCACAGGGGTGTGCATTCACTTTAGGCCCTGGGGTGACGGCGTATCAAGTATTCCCGGCCATTGCCCGCCGACGGATACCTCGCGGCTACCTCCGGGTCCGGAGGTCCAGACCTTCAGTTGACCCGGTGAATGGCTCGTTTGTCCACATTCAGAGCGGCCTCATGCACCGCCTCCGATAGCGTCGGGTGGGCGTGAACGATACGGGCGAGATCCTCGCTGGAGCCGCCGAACTCCATGGCCACCACGCATTCGGCAATCAACTCCGAGGCATTGGCGCCGATTATGTGAACGCCCAGAATTTCATCGGTTTCCGCATCCGCCAGCATCTTCACCATACCCACGGCGTTGCCGAGCGCCAGTCCGCGGCCAGTGGCGGCGAACGGGAAGGAGCCGGCAGCGTACTCCACGCCGGCTTCTTTCAGTTCCTGTTCGGTCTTGCCCACCCACGCAATTTCCGGGTCGGTATAGATCACCCAGGGAACCGTGTCAAAATGAATATGTGCAGGTTTGCCGGCGATCATTTCAGCCACGGCAATCCCTTCTTCCGATGCTTTGTGCGCCAGCATGGGCCCGCGCACGCAGTCACCGACCGCCCAGACACCGGGAACTGACGTGCGAGAATTTTCGTCTACCTCGATCTGCCCGCGTTCGGTCAGCTTCACGCCGCTATCGTCGGCCAGCAGGTTGTCGGTGTAGGCGCGCCGGCCCACCGAGACCAACAATCGGTCGAAGGTCAGTTGCTCTTCGCCGTTCTTGCCTTCGACGGTCACCCGCACTTCCTTGCCCTTGACTTTGGCGCTTTTGACCAGGGTGCTGAGGCGGATATCCAGACCCTGCTTCTTGAACTCGCGTCCCGCCTGGCGGGCGATATCGGTATCGGCCAGCGCCAGGAAGTCGGGCAGGGCTTCGAGCAGGATCACGTCTGCGCCCAGGCGGCTCCAGACCGAACCCAGTTCCAGCCCGATCACACCCGCGCCGATGACGCCCAGGCGTTTGGGTACAGCGTCAAACTCCAGCGCGCCTACGTTGTCGACGATGAATTCACCGTCGAACGCGACGTTGGGAATCTGGATGGGTACAGAGCCGGATGCCAGGATGACGTTGGCCGCCTCCAGCATGACCTTGTCGTCAGAATCGTGCAGCGACACTTCGACCTGGCGGTCTGCCAGCAGCCGTCCACGGCCATGGTAGGCGGTCACCTTGTTCGCCTTGAACAGGCCGGCAACCCCTCCGGTCAGCTTGGCCACGATGCCGTCTTTGCGCTTGAGCATCTGCGCCACGTCGATGGCCGGTTCGCCGGCTTCGATGCCGTGCTCCGCGTAATCGTGCTTGAGATGATGAAAGTGCTTGCTCGAATCCAGCAGGGCCTTGGACGGGATGCAGCCCACGTTCAGGCAGGTGCCACCCAGTGCGGATTTGCCGTCCTTGCCGGTGTTCATGTCGATGCAGGCGGTCTTCAGGCCCAGTTGTGCAGCGCGAATGGCGGCCACGTACCCACCGGGTCCACCGCCGATAACGACGAGGTCGAATTGTTCGCTCATGCAAATCTCCCTTTCCAGACTCCGATTCATGCCCAACACTTCCCGATTGTACGGGTCTTAATTGCCACTCTGGGACCAGGGACCAGGGACCAGGGACCAGGGACCAGGGACCAGGGACCAGGGACTGGTCCCTCGTTCCTAGTTCCTGGTTCCTAGTTACTCGTACCTAGTTACTCGTTCCTGGTTCCTGATCCCTAGATATTCAACAGCAACCTGGCCGGA
>JAHEFS010000039.1 GCA_024640045.1 Chromatiales bacterium
CAGCAAGCCGTCGGCGGCAGCGTTCTCAAGAGCATTCCCCAACCCAATAAACAGGAGATACAAACATGAAACGTTTAATGATCGCGGTATTGACCGCATTCCTGGCCTTCCCGGTCTTTGCGCAGGAAGATGCGCTGAAGGATTTGCCAGGTTACATCGACTTCGGACCGCTCAACAGCGCGTATGGTGAACCCAAGGTCAACATCACCATTGGCGGCACGTTGCTTAATTTCGTGGGCGCGATGGCGGCCAAGGAAGACCCCGAGGCGGCGCAGGTGTTCAGCCAGCTCAAGGGTGTTCGGGTCAGCACCTACGACACAGCCGGTGATCCGGCCGCCGCCATGGAGCAGCTGAAGGCCGTCAAGAGCAAGCTGCAGTCTTCGGACTGGGAGCCGGTTGTGCAGGTCAATGAGGATGGCGAGCAAGTCCAGATTTTCCTGAAAATCTCCGGTGAGCTGATCGATGGCCTGGTGTTGATGGCGGTGGACGGCGAAGAGGCTGTGTTCATCAACGTGCTGGGCAGCCTGGATCCGATGCAGTTAAGCCAGGTGATGGAGAATTTCGATGTCGACATCGACCCAAATATGGAAATCAATATCGACTGATCGGCTGGCAGGAATCCACATGAAACCTTACAAGATCATAGCGATCCTTTGTGTCAGCCTGCTGCTGGGCGCCTGTGGAATCACGGCGCCCAGGAGCGATGAAGGCTATGCTGATCTCGACTCTCTGGGCATTTTCGACACCGACCGCACGCTGTCGCTGTCGCTGGGGCCGACCATCCTCCATTTTGCCGCACGATATATCGAGGACGATCCAGAAACGGAAGCCTTGCTGAGTGGCCTGGATGGTGTTCGGGTTCGGATTTACGAAATTAACGGAGATGGTGCCCGCGTCGCCCGGCGGCTGGACGGAAT
Source organism: Chromatiales bacterium (assembly GCA_024640045.1). Classification (GTDB taxonomy): domain Bacteria; phylum Pseudomonadota; class Gammaproteobacteria; order Xanthomonadales; family SZUA-36; genus WTJD01. The sequence goes on from JAHEFS010000039.1 coordinate 918, forward strand.
GAGCCGGGAACTGCAGTCAGACGGCTGGGAGCCTGTTGCGCTCATCCGGGAAGAGGGCGAGCAGGTACACATGCTGGTGAAAGCAAAGCCGGACCGGATTCTCGGCATGGTGGTGATGGTGTCCGACAACACCCAGGAAGCGGTGCTGGTCAACCTGATGGGTGACCTGCAGCCGGAAATGTTTGGTGACGTCATGGTCGCGCTGGAAGTGGACACGCCGGAGGTCAGGCTGGCATCTGTTGATTGAGCGTTTCAGATCGGGGAATGAAAAAGGGCCGGGATCTCCCGGCCCTTTTACTTATAGAACAGGCAGCAGCTCAGAACTTATAGCCCAGGTGCAGACCGTAAACCATCGGGTTGATGTCTACGTCACCGATGCCGGTGCCGTTGACGAAAGCGCCGGTCTCGATTTCGATGTAGCGAACATCGAAGTTGAGCAGCCACTGGTCGCTGAACGTGTAGTCGATGCCGATCTCGGCGGAAAGTCCCCAGCTGTCCTTGATTGACAGGCTGGCGCCTTCAAGTGGACCCACGGCTTTCTCGCTGAAAAACGTCGTGTAATTGACGCCTGCGCCGACATAGGGCTGGAATGCGCCGGTCGGGTTCAGGTGGTACTGAAGGCTGAAGGTGGGGGGCAGGTGCTTGGTCTCGCCCACTTTCGCGTTGACGCCCTTGAGGATGATGTCGTGTTCGAAGGGGTAGGCAGCCAGCAGTTCCGCGGACCAGCGGTCCGTCAGCATGTAGGCGAAATTAATGGTCAGGCTGGTGCCATCATCGACCGATACAATCGGATTGTTATTGGATTTCGGGTCTACGGTAGAGGCCCCGAAACGTACGATCCAGTCTCCCGCCTCGTGACCAAATGCCAGGCCGCTGCTGCCCAGCAAGGTTGCGGCCAATACGGCCTGTGCAAGTTGTTTACGTTTCATGTCGTTATCTCCGACTCGGTGAATTGCAGTCGGTGTCAGGATAGGCAGCTTGAAAATTGATGCCCTGATCTCGATCAATATTCCATTAACGATGGAAACAGGCCGGCCCGGCCATCGGCCGGCCATAACAAGCGGATGGCGACTTCCTTCGGTTGATCTTCAGCTCAGGGGTCGTCACGCACCACCACTGTATCAACGACCTTGAGGACTTCGTCGGCGGCCAGTTCGGCCCGACGGGCATGTTCACGCGCAGCTGCTTCAGAGGTGGCCTGGTAAATACAGGCTGTCCCCAGGCGCCCGTCCGCTTCCTGGATCACGTAAGAACGAATCCAGCGCACGTCATCGGGCATTTCTTCATTTCCCACGCGGGTCGACTCGGCAGCGGCGGCCTGTAGTTCGGGGGCGTCGGCCCAGGCACTGCGGCGCATGATGACGTAGGTTTCCATCTGGCTCTCCTTTGTTTTTGGTTTGGTGACTTAAACGTAGTTCACGGCCGGAGGTTTAACAAGTCAAACTGGTCAGATTGTTTCTGGCACTGACCAGCCAGCCGGTATTGCGGGATAATGTACGGCTGAGCTTCGGTTAGACGCCGGAAACTGAGAGGATCACATCATGAGAGGATTATGGATCATGCTGGTTGCAGCGGGCTTGTCGGGCGCCAGCCTGGCGGAAGAAGAAAAAGATACTTGGAACCTGGGCGATATTTATCCCACCGTAGATGCCTGGGCGGAGGCCAAGGACGCGCTGGAGGCGCGCCTGCCGGAAATTGAAAGCTGCCAGGGTCGGCTGGGCGAAAGCGCTGAAAAACTTCTCGAGTGTTCGGAAATGCTCAGTGACCTGTTCAAGACCTATTCACGTATTTCGTCCTACGCGGGTATGGCGTCTGACGCCAATACGCGGGATGCCGACAACCAGCGCCGCCGCACCGAAGTACAGATTCTCGGAAGCAAGCTTTTCGAAAAGGTTTCGTTTCTCAGCCCCGAGATGGTGGCCATTGGCGGCGAGACACTGAGTCGCTTCCTGGAGGAACTGAGCGCACTGGCGCCTTACCGTCACGACATTGAGGATACCCTGCGCCAGGCCGAGCACGTGCTGGATGAAGAAGCCGAGGCCATCATGGCGGCGACCTCGATGATGCGCGGAACCGCTTCCAATACCTACCGCACGCTGGCCAATGCCGACATGCCCTGGCCAACCATCACGCTGTCCGATGGCGAAGAAGTGCGCCTGGACCAGGCCGCCTACACCAAGCACCGGGCCAGTGATGAACGGGCTGATCGCAAAGCCGTATTTGATGCCTTCTGGGGCCAATGGAAATCGTTCGAACGGACGTTCGGCGTTACCCTGGCCGGCCAGGTACACTCGCACATCTTTTCGCAACGTCAGCGTGAATATCCCACGTCACTGGCTGCTGCACTGGATAACAACAGCATTCCCGAAACCGTCTACCGGACCCTGGTGGCGGAAACGGGCAGCAATCTCGATACCCTGCACCGCTATTTCCGGCTGCGAGGTCGCATGCTGGGCATCGAGGATTTGGGCTACCACGACATCTATCCGGCGTTGGTGGACTCGGACAAGGCGTTTCCGCTGGAAATTGGCAAGCGCCTGACCCTGGAAGCCGTGCAGCCTTTGGGGGACGCCTACGGCGAAGTCATGGGCAGTGGTTTCAGCAACCGCTGGATGGATGCCTATCCGCGGCCGGGCAAAGTCTCCGGCGCTTACATGAACGGCAGCGTGTACGACGAACATCCTTACGTGCTGATGAACTACAACGATGATTACGAGTCGGTTTCAACCCTGGCGCATGAGTGGGGTCACGCGATGCACTCCTACCTGGCCAACCAAAGTCAGCCCTACCCGACTGCCCGTTATTCCATTTTTACCGCGGAAATCGCGTCTACCTTCAACGAGGCCCTGCTGCTCGAGCATATGCTGGAGCAAGCCGAAGACGATCAGGATCGCCTGTTTTACCTGGGCAGCGCGCTGGAAAATCTGCGCGGCACCTACTTCCGCCAGACCATGTTCGCCGAATTCGAACTGGCCATACACGACCGGGCCGAGGCGGGCGAAGCCCTTACCGGGCCGCGATTCACCGAGATTTACGGTGAGCTTTTGCGCCGCTACCACGGCCACGATGCGGGTGTAATGAACATCGACGACCTCTACGCCGTGGAGTGGGCCTATATTCCGCATTTCTACTACAACTTCTATGTCTACCAGTACGCTACCTCGCTGGCGGCCTCGTCACTGCTGGCGGAAGCCGTGATCCAGGGTCGGCCGGGTGCAGTAGAAAACTACCTGCAACTGCTCAGGGCGGGGGGGTCGGACTATCCCCACGAGTTGCTTAAAAAGGCCGGTGTAGACATGACCACGCCAGAGCCTTACCGGGCGGTATTTGCACGCATGAACGGCATCATGGACCAGATCGAGAAAATTCTGGACTTGCAGCAAGCCAGCCCCGCACCTTGAGGTCACCAACTTTTTTCAAGGTGAAGGGTAATAACAGGTAGCAGTTAGAAAACACGACTGCACTCGATTTCACACATCAGATTAGCCCCGGTCAGCCCGGGGCTGTTTTTTATCGACCGCCCTGCCCGCCCGCTGTTGGCTTTGGGCCAGGCAAACGGCCAGGGTTTGATGGGTCAGCTTCCGCCCAGGAACTGCTTGAGGATAAAGATTCCCACCATCAGGAACGCGATTGCCAGTTTGGCTGCCGTTCCGATGACCACCCCGATCCACGCGCCATAACCGGCCCGGCCGGCTTCCGCCAGTTTACGGCCGCCGCTGAGTTCCGCCACCACTGCGCCCACGAATGGCCCCAGCACGATACCCGGCAACCCGAAGAACATGCCCGCAAAGGCGCCAAAAGCCGCGCCCCAGAACGCCCGCTGGCTGGCGCCCAGGCGCTTGGCGCCGAGCGCCGCGGCCAGGAAGTCGATTAGCCAGGCCAGGGCCGCCAGCGCGCCCAGGATGGCCAGCGTCATGGCACCCACGTATTCGAAGCCACTGGCCCAGGCCGCCAGCAACAGGCCGCCAAACACCAGCGGCACGCCAGGCAATGAGGGGATAACGGTGCCCGCCAGGCCACCGAGGATGATCAGCGTGGCCAGCAACCACCAGAGTATGCTCCAGTCCATGCCCTATTTATGGGGGTTTTGGGGTGGCAAGTAAAGGCCGGGTTGACAAGCGTCAGTGTCATCTCGGTGGGGGTGGAATATGGTACGGGGCCCACGAGTCGAGAAGTGCATGGCCCTTTCAGTTGCAGATCGTGACCGCCTCAACCGCCACCTGGAACAGCTGGCGGAATACCGGGAAACCGAGTTAGGTTACCCGGTCGCGTTCGATATCGATTTCAAGCCGCTGCTTCCGTACCTCGGGTACAGTCTCAACAATGTCGGCGATCCGTTCCTGGACGCCCACTATCGCATCAATTCACGCGAGTTCGAGCGTGAGGTTCTGCAGTTTTTCGCCGAACTGTCCCACGCGCCGAAAGACGGCTGGTGGGGGTATGTCACCAACGGCGGCACCGAGGGCAACCTGTACGCTATGTACCTGGCGCGAGAAATGTTCCCCAACGGGATCGTGTATTTCTCCCGCGACAGCCACTACAGCGTTGCCAAGAACCTGCACTTTCTGGGCATGCGCAACATCATGATCCGGTCCCAGCCCAACGGAGAAATGGATTACGACGACCTGCGGGAAACGGTCCGGATACGGCGCGATGCCCCACCCATCATTTTCGCCAACATCGGCACCACCATGACGGAAGGCCGGGATGACATCCGCCTGATCCAGTCGATTCTCGACGAGATGGCCATCGAGAAGCGTTATATCCACAGCGATGCTGCCCTGTGCGGGGGATATGCAGCCTTCCTGGATCCACCACCTGCCTGGGATTTCGCCGACGGCGCGGACAGTATCGCGATTTCTGGCCACAAGTTTTTCGCCATGCCCATCCCCTGCGGCATCGTCCTGGCACGCAAACGCTTTGTCGACCGCGTGGGTCAGTCAGTGGCCTATATCGGTACGCGTGACACCACCATTTCCGGCTCGCGTAATGGCTTCACCGTCATGGGGCTGTGGTACGCCATTCGCAGCTTTGGAATGGAGGGCATGAAACAGCGTCTGAACAAGGCGATGGCGTTGGCGGATTACGCCGAGGAGCGATTCCGCGAAGCCGGCATTGATGCCAAGCGCAACAAGGGGGCGCTGACCGTGGTATTTCCGACGCCTGTCGAGGCTGTTTGCGACAAGTGGCAACTGGCGACGGCGGGGGAAATCAGCCACATTGTCTGTATGCCCCACTTGCGCCGTGAGCAGATCGATGCCCTGCTGGAGGATATACTGGCGTCAGAAAGAGACAGTCCAGGAATGCAACCATGAAAAGCCTGACCATTATCCAGGAAACCCGGCCGGGACTGCTGGCGGAGATCACCACGTTGCTCGAGCGCGAGGGGGTGAACATGCAGACCATCGACGGCGACACCGTTGGCTCATCTGCGGTCATCAGCATTATGGCGGAGCCCTATGAGCAATGCTTCAATGCCTTGGTAGAGGCAGGTTTCAAGGTATTCCCGCACGAGCAGATCCTGGTGGAGATCGAGGATCAACCCGGCGCACTGGCGGAGATCTCAAGGCGCCTGGCCAACGAGCAGATCGATATTCGCAGCATTCACTTTGTCAGTCGTCAGAAAGAGCAGTGCATCGTTGCCCTGGAAACCGAAAACGATTTCCGCGCGCGCCAGATGCTGCGGGACTTGCTCGTATAACACCCCAGCCGACTTTTTCTTGACCCAGGTCATGTGCCTGGGCATTTGTCGACGCCATTTCCTGAATGAAGGTCGCGTTTCCTGGCCGGGGGACGCGCCCCTTCGCTTGTTCCCAGGACCCACGATTGGAGGTTCATCATGAAAGCAATGCGTGAGTGGACTCCCTTCAAGGATTTCGAGGACTTCTTCGCCAACATGAATATGCGTTTTCCGAGGCATGAAAATGCGCTGCAGTTCATGACCCGGGCCGACTGGGCCCCGTCAGTGGACATCAGCGAGACGGAAGACGAGTTCCTGATCAAGGTGGAAGTGCCCGAGGTCAAGAAGGAGGACCTCCACGTCCAGGTCGACAACGGCATGCTCAACATCAGTGGTGAGCGTCACCACGAAATGGAAGACCGGAAGCTGCATCGTACTGAGCGGTTTTTCGGTCGCTTCGAGCGTAGTTTCAAGTTGCCCGAAAACGTGAGGGAAGACAGCATTCGTGCCGATCAGAAAGACGGCATGTTGTATATCCACCTCGGCAAGACCGAGATCGAGAAAGCCCCGAGACAGCTGGAAATCAAGGTCAGCTGACCGCGGGGGTACCCGGCGGGTTCCCCGCCACAGGGGCATGGCATAACGGGGCCGCTACGGCGGCCCCGCTTTATCTCCGTGCCTTACGCCTCAAGGCCTGCGGCGAAAATTCAGCAGGTGACAGATCAAGATCGAAGCGTGCGATACCGCCGCGGTTGTTCACCCGGTACGACACGTAACGCCGGGACTGCAAGTCATGGTGGGTTTCCACCGTCGTCCACAAGGTAGGCACTTCGTAGTACACGATCGGGTGCGCCTCCGAGTAACGCCACAGCGCCCCGCGCTCGTCGTAGTGCTCGGCCACCAGGATCTGGTAGCTGTCTTCGTCCAGGTAGTAGGTGCGGCGCGGGTTGATATGCCGCTGACCCGGTTTCAGGTGTGCTTCGACAACCCAGACCCGATGCCGCTCATAGCGCAGAGAACCGGGGTCGAGGTGGCCGGGCCGTGCAATGTTATCGAAGCCGCCATCGATCGCATGAACCCGGTAGGCGTTGTAAGGCACGATCACCTCCCGTTTGCCCGTCAGCACCCAGTCAAAGTGGTCCATGGCACCGTTGAACATATCGGCCATGTCGGCGACTGTCAGTCCGTCGGCGGCGGAAGACGGGTTGTCATAGGCTACATTGGGCGCGCGAATCACGCGCCGCTGCGACGGGTTGTAAACCCAGGCATCGCGCGGCTGCAGGGCCTGGTTCAGTGACTCGTGGACCAGCAGCAGGCTGCCGGCCAGCCGGGCCGGTGACTCAATGGTCTGCAGCCAGTAAAGCAGGCGGTTGTCGATATTCTCGAGGGTGGCGCCGGGCTGGTGGTACAGCCCTAGCATCTCGATGTGCAGCCGGACGGGTTGATACTTCCCCTCTGCTGTGACGGCGACCATGTCCAGATCGCGCCGGCTCCCCGTACCCTTGTACTTCAGCCGATGGTTCCAGATCAGCTCGCGACCGTTTTCCGGAAATGGAAACGGAAAGCCCTCGGCGACACCGGAAACGCCCTCCCCGTTGTTCACCAGCTCCCCTGTTGCCCCGTTGACCCGCGTCATCTCGTAGATTCGTTGCGGGAAGGCGGCCGATCGGCGCGTGGTGTAGACCGGCAGAAACCAGGTGTCCGAATAGGCGGCCAGCATGGCCAGTTGGCCCGGGGTCAGAACGGCGGCATGGTCCTCCGCGTTGCCGGCATCGATACGCAGGATGGGTGTGTCGGCGGCGAAGGGGTCGAGATGCGTCTCCCCGGCACGGTAGTCATCCGGCGGTCGTTGAAGTCCTCCCTCCCAGGCCGGGATATGGTCGTCGGCGCTGCCCTGCCGTTCTGCGCCTACGGGAGTCAAGTCCCGGGACAGGCGGTCCAATTGGTCAGGGTGAGGGCCTGCCAATGACGGCCCGGACGCGCTGGTTAACAGACAGGCAGCAAGAACCGCCAGGCTGTCTCGCACTAATCCACTTCCGCGCAGGACTCTTCCAGCAGACTGAGATCCGTCATGAGGCGCTGATAGCGTGTCCGGCCAAGCTCTTCGGACAGGCTTTCCTGTGCCTCTTGCCAGGCGGGAATGGCGGCCGTGAGTTTGCGCTTGCCTTTGGGTGTCAGAAGCACATGCCGGCTGCGGCGATCCTGCCCCCTTTTGCGCTTCACCCAGCCCTGTTTTTCCAGCCGGTCCAGGTTTCGTGTCAGGGTTGTCCGGTCGCTTTGCATTTGTTCGGCCAGTTCGTTGATGGTGATGTCCTCGAGCGCGTTTAGCGCGTTGAGGATGGTGAACTGGGTCGAGCGTAGCCCGTGCTTGGCCATCGCCTGGTCATAAAAGGAAGTGACCAGGCGCGAGGCGCGCCGGACGCCAAAAGCGATGCATTCACTGGCGATTTCAAAAGGATCTTTGGCCATGGTGTTTCTCTGTTTGCTGTTTGTTTTCGATTGCGGCCCGCGACGCCGCTGTTTCAGGTGCGTGGGCTTACCCTGCCCCCCTCGGCCACCTGGTCGCCAGGGTAGATGATGACCTGGTCGCCTCTCTGCAGCCCGGAAACGATCTCGACTGCGAGCCCGCTGCGTGCCCCGGTTTCCACGCGAACCACCTCGGCCCGGCCGTCACTGACCCGGAACACGGCCCAGTCCTCCCCGGCGCGGAACAATGCGCTGGCTGGAGCCTGCAGGACTTCCGGATTCTCCCACAGTACGAACTGTGCTTCGACCCGGTACCCATCGCCCAGAGACTGCCACGATTCAAAGGGTGAAGTGATGTCGCAGATCACTCTGACGCGTTGTTCTTCTACGCCAAGCGCCGAGATCTTGGTAAACCCGGTGGGTTCGACACGGCGCACGACGCCCAGCAGCGTGGCGTCGCCACCCCATCGCAGGAAACGCACGAGCGTACCTTCGTATACCCGAACCGCATCGGAGGAAAGCAATTCAACTTCAATTTCGAGCGCCCTTGGGTCCCCGAGCTCGAGCAATGCCTGGCCCTGCGGGACTGCCCCTTCCGACTCGTGGATGATCTTCAGAACGCGGCCATCAACCGGCGCTTTGACCGTAACCGACACATGACCACCCGTGCCATCCGGCTCTGCTGCGGAGAATTTTAGGGCCGCACGGGCCGCTTCCAATTTGCCCCGAGCCACCTCGACGTTGAATTCAGCCGAGCGCTGACGTGCTTGTGTGCTGCGCCACCGGGCGCGGGCCGCATCAAGCTCCCCCTGTGAAATCAGGCCCTGCGCAGCGACACGCCGGATCCGCTCATATTCATTCGTGGCCAACTCAGCCTCAGCCCGGGCTGCTTCCGCACCTTCCGTCGTGGCGCTCAGTGCGGCCTGGGCGGCAACCACGGCCGCCTCCGCTTCTGCCTGGCTGCGTGGGTCCAAGGTACCGGAGCGCATGGGGTCGAGGTGAACCAGGGCCTGGCCCTGGGTAATCGAGTCGCCAACATCCAGCTCCAGCCTGCGGGCGTACCCCGCCACCGGAGCGGAAACCACGAACCGATCGATAACGCGGGTTTTGCCTTCTTCCATGACGGAGACCGTCAATGGCCCGGTTGTCACCACGCGAACATCAACGCCCACCGGGCGTGGCGCGAAGCCCAGTGCCAATAGCATGACGACCGCCACCAAAGACAGCCAAAGTATAATTTTGCGCTTGTTTACCATCGGAATCTCCGATTCCACAATTCGCCATGAAATTGTACGCTCCTCATCAACGCGCTTCCTCATTCGCGGGTCTTCAGTGCGCTGACCAGGTCGAGCCGGTTCAGGCGTTGGCGCACGATCAAGGCGGACAGGACAGCCGCAGTGAGAACGATCACCGCTGCTGTGGCGTAGGTTTTGCCCGTGACGATGACAGGTACCTTGAACAGTTCCTGGGGCGCCTGGGCAGCCCACTGATGGGCCAGCCAGAGACCAAAACCAAATCCCAGCGGAATCGCCAACAGCACGAGAAACCCGAGCTCGCCCAGCAGAATCGCACTGATCTCGGTGCGGGTGAAACCCAGCACCCGCAAGCTCGCCAACTCCCGGGAGCGCTCCGCCAGGGTGATCCTGGCGGCGTTGTAAACCACGCCCAGGGTAATAGCCCCTGCCATCGCGGCAATAAAAGTGACGAAGGTCAACAGGACCTCCTCAAAGGTTTCATGCCATGCACGGATGGTGCCCCGCTGTGAGCGGCTGCCAGCCACTCGCGGGCGTCTTTCCAGTGATTGCAGAACGCCCGCACGGTCCTGGGGTGCGACGGCCAGGAAAGCGCCGGAAATGACATCGCCCTCCCCCAGCATCCGGTTCAGCGCATCAAGGTGCATATAGGCGGACATACCTACCCACTGTTCGACGACAGCAGCCACGGGCACGATGTGGTTCTCGCGCCGGCCTTCGAGAATTTCCACCCACACATGATCACCGGGTTCGATTCCCAGCGCACCGGCGAGTATGTCGGAAACGACCAGCCCTTCTGCCGGCAGGTCGAAAGGTTGCAGCTTCGAATCCAGCACGCGGTGCAGTTCCGAACCGGGCAGGAAACCCTGGATGCCTGTGCGCCGCTGCCGGTGCTCTTTGTGCAGGCGGATGCTGACGGAGCGAAACGGTTCTGCCAGCCGAACGCCAGGTATTGCGTTTAGTTCGAACAGGGCAGCCCGCTCGGTATTTTCGATAAAGGTCACCGCGATATCCTCGCGCGATGCACGCTGAAATTCCGCGTCGACGATGTAGTCCATGGAGTCGGGGAAGAAAATGCCTGAGACCACGATGCCGGTGGCTGCCGCGATGCCCAGCGTTGTCATGCCTGCCCGTACCGGCCGGCGCTCGATTTGCCGCAGGACCATGCGTGAAGTGGGGGCAAGAAAGCGTTGTATGCCCGCACGTTCCACCAGGGTAGCCCGGAATCGGGCCGGGGGTTTCGGACGCATCGCTTCCGCCGGAGGCAGCCGGACACCCCGCAGAACCGCCGCGGCAGTCCCGGCCAATGCGGCCAGCGTGGTTACGGCCGTGGCTGCCAGCGCCATGCGTGGTCTGAGTTGAAAAACGAGCTCCGGCAGCCGGTAATATTCCATGTAAATGTTGGCCAGTCCATGTCCCAACCAGGCGCCAGCGGACATCCCGCCGAGCGTACCCAGAAAAACGATGAACAGAATCAGCTTGCCGTAGTGCAGGCCGACCTGTGCATTGGAGTAGCCGAACGCCTTGAGCACGGCGATCTGCTCACGTTGTGTATCGACCAGCCGGCTGACGACAATGTGGAGGAGGAACGCGGATACGCCGAGAAAAATGAAGGAGAACATCTGCCCCATGTGGCTCAGCTGCTTGAACTCCTCGCTGAGGAAGCGGTGGGACTGTTGATCGTCACGACCGTAGGCGCCCACGCCGCCCCAGCGCGAGAGGACGCGGTCGAGCTGTTCCAGTACCTGGGGTTGGTTGGCGCCCGGCGACAGCGTGGCCGCAAGGTCATTGAAAGCGCCGTCCATGTCCAGAGCCCGCGCCAGTGGCTCACGCTCCATCCAGCCGATGGCGAAGCGCCTGAAATCGGGAATCAGCTCACCCGGCCCGACCTGGTAGATGAACTCAGGAGACAAGGCGATGCCCACAATCCGGGGTGATGCTTTCCGTCCGTACAGGGTCATGTCAATTCGATCGCCAGGTTTCAGGCCGTTCATCTCGGCAAAGGACTCGCCAATCACGATTTCATCGTCCCTGTCAGGGCGCGGCAGCCGGCCGCCCGTCAGGTGCAGGCGGTTTAGCCCACCGGCCCCTGCGGTGTCCGGAAGTGACAGCATGTAGCCCCTCAGCGGTTCATGGATATCCTCCATTTGCAGCGTCACGAAGACGGAAATCCGGGTCTCCACAACCCCGATCCCGTCGATGGACCGAACCCGGTCGGCGACGGCTTCCGGTGCCCGCCTCAGCTGTGCGAACACCTGGGCGAACCCGTTGTCGGCGTAGAACTTGGCGCGGCTTGCGCGCAACGAATCGAGCGTGGACAGCGACATCATGACTGCACTCAGTCCGGCCGCAATCACCAGTGCGATGGCTGCCGCCTGGCCGCGGAGGCCCCACAAGTCGCGGAGCAATTTCAGATCGAGGTGTGACAGCAGCATATTGCGCATCCCGCTACCACTCGATGTCGTGCGGAGCGACCCGCGTCGTATTCACGGACTGGTCCGCGACCTGTCCATCGCGCAGCCGGAAGACACGGTGGGCCATTCCGGCGATGTCGGCATTGTGCGTAATCAGGGCCGTGAAGGTGCCCAGCTCGCGATTGGCCCGCTCGAGCGCCTCGAGTACGACGACACCGGTGGCAGAGTCCAGTGCTCCGGTCGGTTCGTCGCAGAGCAGCACCTCAGGCCGCTTGGCGATGGCTCGGGCAATGGCTATGCGTTGCTGCTCACCGCCTGAAAGCTGTGCGGGAAAGTGATCCAGGCGCCCGGAGAGCCCAACCATTTCCAGTGCTTCAGCTGGCGGCATTGGGTGGCGCGCAATGTCGGTCACGACCGCTACGTTTTCAATCGCGGTCAGGCTCGGGATCAGGTTGTAAAACTGGAACACGAAGCCAACGTGGTGGCGCCGATAGAGGGTGAGCTCCCTTTCCGTGGCGTGGGTGAGATTCTGTCCCCGAAACAGTACTTCCCCATCCGTTGCCGTATCCAGCCCACCGATGATATTGAGCAGTGTCGATTTGCCGCTGCCGGAGGGCCCCAGCAATACCACCAGTTCGCTTTCGTAAAAATCGAGGTCAATGCCGCGCAGCGCCTCGACCGTCACCTCGCCCATCGGGTAGTGCTTGGTCAGGCCGCGAATCCGGAATACCGCCCGTTGTCGGTTTTCGGCCATGGTCTGGTTATTCTAGACCGCCACAGCGGGTCGGCCTTGATCTGGGTATCGAAGTGGCTGGGTTTTTGCGGCGAACTCAATCCTGGGTTTTAACTGGCCCCCGCAGGGCTTTCACCTGGCCGCGACGGCTTTTGGCATCCAGCCGCCGCCGCTTGGCGCCAACGCCGGGCCGGGTAGGGATGCGGCGCTTCTGCTGGGCCAGCGCCTGCCGCACCAGGCCCGCAAGCCGTTCCAGGGCATCCTGGCGGTTCTTCTCCTGGTCACGGTAGCGCTGGGCCTTGATGACAATCACCCCGTCCTTGCTGATGCGCCGGTCTCGCCAGGCCAGCAAGCGCTGCTTGCATCCTTCAGGCAGGGAGGAGGTCTTGATGTCGAAGCGCAGGTGGATCGCGCTGGATACCTTGTTGACGTTCTGGCCCCCCGGCCCGCCCGCGCGGATGGCGGTGGTTTCGATCTCTTCTGGAGCCAGCCTGATATGTTTGTTGATTTTTAACATATTGAATCGGATAGAAAAATTCCCTGCGACCCATGAGGGATATCTTCACAGAAGTCTATCATTGATCGAAAAGGTCTCCGCTCCGGTATCACACGATTCACCAGGGGGTATTGACATGTATAATGTTTGTATAGATAATAGATCGCGTAATGTACTTCGCTGATAGATAGTTAAATACAACTTTTAGCGAAATGGAGCAGTCGCAACCGACAATATCAATGCGTATGACATGATTACCGATAACGGCTTGATCCACGCAGTCCAAAAGGTTTGGTTGCCCTTGCAGATCGACGAAATATCAGAATTACAGATCCGCGAGGTCCCGGTAAAGAACACATCCCCCAGGGAGCATGCCTAAACCCTTCAGGCGCTCCCAACTCATTTCCCCGGCCCAGAGCCGGGGTTTTTTTTGACCAGAGAGAATATCGATACAAAACATTTACAATGCACAATACAATAACTATAATATGTATAAGTATTGAACTGTATTTAACCGAATGGAGACGGGCGTGACGAATAGTGCGATCAAGTTGACCAGCGATGCAGGCGGTCTCTATCCCATCAGGACGGTGTCGGACCTGACCGGAGTTAATGCCATTACCTTACGCGCGTGGGAGCGGCGGTACGGGTTGCTTGAGCCGGTCCGCAAGGAAAGCGGCCACCGTCTGTATACCCAGGATCATATTGACCTGATCAATCGCGTTGTTGGTTTGTTAGACCGCGGGATGCGCATCGGCCAGGCCAAGGCGCACCTCGATGCCCAGGAATCCGCCGAAGCCCGTCTCCCCGGGGGCGACATTTGGCAGCGGTATCTCAATCACATGATCGCGTCTGTAATTCGGTTCGATGAAGCCGGCCTGGAAGAAACCTATGGTGAAGCGCTTGCCCTTTATCCGGTAACAAAAGTCACGGAACGGCTGGTTACGCCGTTGTTGAGCGAGCTCGGCAGGCGGTGGAGTGAAGGAGAGGGCACGGTAGCGGAAGAACACTTTTTTGCTTTTTACCTTCGAAACAAACTTGGGGCACGGTTTCACCACCGTTCAAAAACCTCCCGCGGTCCGCGACTGCTCCTTGCCTGCTTGCCGGGTGATCGGCATGAAACAGGCTTGCTGATGTTCGCGCTGGCCGCCAGCGACTGTGGTTACGAAACGATTCTCCTGGGGGCTGATATGCCGCTGGAGGAATTGCCAGCCGCGGCGCGAAAGACGGGTTCCGCCGCGATTGTGCTGTCCGGGTTGGTGGCGCCGGAGCGATACGTGCTCGAAAAAAGCCTGCCCAAATTGCGCCAAAGCGCCGATGTTCCCGTGTTTCTGGGTGGGCGAGCATCCGTGGTCGCTGCCGATGCGGTGCGCCGGGCGGAAGTAGAAGTGCTGGGGACCGACCAGGCGCTGGGACTGGATCGTCTGCGTGAGCGAATTCCGCTCAACGCAGTATGAACTGGAGGCTGCCGATGTCGACCGAAGAAAACACCGTACCCGAAACCTCACCCCGCAGACTGGGACCCATTGGTTGGGCGGAGATGGGGCTGGTTCCCGACAGCGTTATACGCGCTGGAATCCGCCGCCTGAACAGGCAAAGGCTGGCAGAGGTTCACGCCAATGACCCGGAGCGCAACGCCCTGGAGCGCAATGCGTTCGTGGAATCCATGCGTCAGTCGCCGGTGGCGCTGGTGCCAGAGCTGGCAAATGAACAGCATTACGAGGTTCCGGCAGAGTTCTTTGGCTTGGTGATGGGGGCGCATCGCAAGTACAGCTGTTGTTATTGGACGCCGGAAACCCGATCGCTCGACGATGCCGAGCGCAATGCCTTGCGCCTGACCTGTGAGCACGCCGGGCTGGAAGACGGCATGGACATCCTTGAGTTGGGGTGCGGCTGGGGCTCCCTTAGTCTCTGGATGGCTGAGCACTATCCGGCCAGCCGCTTGCTGGTGGTCTCCAACTCGAACAGCCAGCGCGAATATATCCAGGCGCAGGCGGCGGCACGAGGCCTGACCAACTTGGAAGTTCGAACCTGCGACATGAACGACTTCGACGTGGACCAGCGTTTCGACCGTGTCGTCTCCGTCGAAATGTTCGAACACATGCGAAATTATGAGGAGATGTTTCGTCGCATCAGTCACTGGCTGAAGCCCGGCGGCCGTTTTTTCATGCATATTTTCTGTCACCGAACCTGCGTCTACCCCTTCGAAGACCGAGGACCCGCTGACTGGATGAGTCGGCACTTTTTCTCGGGTGGCATCATGCCCTCGGCGGACTTACCACTGCGGTTTCAGCGTGATCTCAACCTGGCCACGCGGTGGCAATGGAACGGTATCCACTACGAGAAAACCGCCAATGCCTGGCTGCACACCCTCGACCATAATCGGAAAGCCGTTATGCCCATCCTCGAGCAGACTTATGGCAAGGCGGCTGGACAGTGGTTCCAGCGCTGGAGAATTTTCTTCATGGCCTGTGCGGAATTGTTTGGCCACGACGAGGGCAGGGAGTGGTTTGTGAGTCACTACCTGTTCGAGCGCGGAATCGACGCCCGGGCCCGCTGATCGGTATGAAAAACAAAATCATCAATTTTGTGGCGTTTCAGGTGGGGTGGTTTGCCTGTGTGTTGGGCGCCGCCAACGACATGCCTGTTTTGGGTCTGATCGCCGCTGCGGGGGTGATCGCACTGCACCTGGTGTTGGTGGTCCGGCCTTTGCAGGAGCTTTGGCTGATCTTCTTTGCCGTGTCAATTGGCCTGGTGTTCGACAGTGTCCTCGTGACCTGCGGTTGGCTGCGCTATCCCAACGGTATGTTGGCGCCCGGCCTGGCGCCTTACTGGATTCTTGCCATGTGGGCCATGTTCGCCACGACGCTCAACATGTCGATGGACTGGATGCGCGGTCGTGCGTTCCTTGCTGTCCTGATGGGGGCCGTTTTCGGCCCACTCAGCTATCAGGCTGGGGCCCGGCTGGGCGGCCTCGAGTTCGTCCAACCGGTATTTGCGCTGATCGCTTTATCCTTCGGATGGGCGATTATCATGCCTTTGTTGTTGGAGCTGTCGAAGCGTTTCGACGGTGTGGCTGAACCCCGGAACGACGCCTCTTTCGAACCGGCTGCGCAGGGAGAGGGCTCGTGATCGACCTCCTGGCATGGTTGTGGTCCGGCGTTGCGTTGCTGGCGGCGGCCGTGTTGTTCTGGCTGTTTAGCCTTTGGCGTGACGATGTCAGCATCGTCGATTCGCTCTGGTCGTTGATGTTCCTGTTGGCGACGATCGTTTATACCCTGGTTGCGGCAGATACCGGCCCCCGAGCATTCTGGGTGTTGGCCATGGTGGGCATTTGGGCCTTGCGACTCTCCGGGTATATCACCTGGCGCAACCATGGGGAGCCCGAGGATTACCGTTACCAGGAGATTCGGCGCAACAATGAGCCGGGTTTCCGTTACAAGAGCCTGTATATCGTCTTTGGGCTACAGGGCTTGCTGGCATGGGTCATTGGCATTCCGTTGGTCGCGGCCATCAGTGGCAGCACCCAACCCGGCTGGCTGGATATCGCAGGAATCACCCTGTGGCTGATCGGTATGGTTTTCGAGGCCGTTGGTGATATGCAACTGTCTCGCTTCAAGGCTGACCCTGCAAACAAGGGAGCGGTGCTTGACACCGGGCTGTGGCGCTACACCCGCCACCCCAACTATTTTGGGAATTTTACTCTCTGGTGGGGTTTTTTCCTGATTGCCTGGTCCGCAGGCGCCCCGTGGACTGTTTTCTCACCGCTGCTGATGTCCTTCCTGCTGCTGAAGGTCTCCGGCGTGGCCTTGCTGGAGAAAGACATTGGTGGCCGGCGGCCGGCTTACGCTGAATATATTCGCCGCACCAATGCCTTTATACCCGGCCCCCCTCGCCACTGATTACGGAGTGATTAACATGAAGAAACGAATGATCCCGTTTTTGTTGTTGTTGGTAATGACTTCGATGCACGTGGGTGCAGATGAGCAGTCTTGGCGCTTTCGCGTCTGGCTGGACGACCGGGAGATCGGGTACCACGATTTTGTCCTGCAAAACCAGGGTGGCCAGGAACTGCTGCACAGCCAGGCCAATTTCGAGTACCGCATGCTGTTCGTCAAGTTGTACGAGTATCAGCACCAGAACCAGGAGGTTTGGGAGGGCAATTGCCTGCGCCGGATTGAGTCGCAAACTGATGCCAATGGAGCTAATTTCGAAGTCCGGGGAGAGCGCCTGGGCGATCGCTTTGTCATTGAGCAGGGCGCTGACGGGCAGGAACTGCCAGCCTGCGTGATGAGTTTTGCGTACTGGAACCCGGACTTCCTGGCGGAGCGCCAATTGCTGAACTCACAGAACGGCAAGCTGGTCGAAATCGAGGTCTCCACCCCGGAACCCGACCGGTTGACGGTGCGCGGCAGCGAAGTACCGGCCAGGCGTTACCGCTTGGAGGCCGAAGATCTGGTGTTGTTTCTGTGGTACTCCGAAGATCAGCAGTGGCTGGCGCTTGAAACCGAAGCGCGCGGCGGACGGCGCCTGCGCTATGAATTGCTTTGATTCGAGGAGATACGAACATGTTGAACCTGAAGCAGGTCGCGATGGCCTTCGTGCTGGTGCTTGCCTTAGCGGGCTGTAGCGGCATGGAACCGCTTAAACCAGTAGACCGGGTAGACCTCGAACGATTCATGGGGGACTGGTATGTCATTGCCAACATACCGACCGCCATCGAACGTGGGGCCCACAATGCCATTGAGTCGTATCGTCTGGACAGCAATGGCACCATCGCGACAACATTCACGTTTCGTGACGGCGGTTTTGACGGGAAGCGCAAGGCTTACCATCCTCGCGGCTGGGTGCGTGATGACTCCAATGCCGTCTGGGGAATGCAATTTATCTGGCCGATCAAAGCGGACTACCGGATTGTCTACCTCGATGAGGACTATTCGGTCACTGTGATCGGCCGAAACAAGCGCGACTACGTCTGGATTATGGCCCGTGAACCGGCCATTCCGGATGCCCAATACCAGGAGATCGTGGACGAGGTAGCAGCAATGGGCTATGACATCAGCCAGCTACAGAAAGTGCCACAACGATGGGAATGAACATCGAGCCCGAAGACGGACAACAACGGCGACTGAAGATAGCCGTTATCGGGACCGGTATCGCTGGCAACGTCGCGGCCTATCACCTGGCGCGCGATCATGAAATCACGGTGTTCGAAGCGGACCACCGTATCGGGGGACACACGAACACCGTCGATGTGGAACACGCCGGCCAAAGCTTTGCTGTGGACACCGGCTTTATTGTCTTTAATGACTGGACTTACCCCAGCTTCATTGCACTTCTGGAAGAGATCGGCGTTGGCTGGCAGGACAGCGACATGAGTTTCAGCGTCCAGGATGAGCGCACGGGCCTCGAGTACAAAGGCAGTACATTGAACACCTTGTTCGCCCAACGCCGGAACCTGTTACGTCCGGCCTTTTATCGCATGATTCGCGACATTCTGCGGTTTAATCGGGAAGCGCCCAGTTTGCTCACGCCGGGGGCGCCAGACATAACGCTCGAGCAATACCTGGCAGAGGGCGCTTATTCGAAAGAATTCATTCAACAATTCATCGTGCCCATGGGCGCCGCCATCTGGTCTGCACAGCCGGGAGTCATGGGGCGCATGCCGGCCAAGTTCTTTGTTCGGTTTTTTGATAACCACGGATTGCTCAGTGTCGATGACCGACCCACCTGGCGCGTGATTCGCGGCGGTTCGCGATCGTATGTGGAGAAACTGGTCGCCGGACATCGGGACAGGGTCCGTTTGAGCACGCCGGTGGAGGCGATCCAGCGCCGGTCTGATTCCGTGGCGGTGAAGGCCAAGGGGCTCGATGTTGAGCATTTCGATCATGTCTTTTTGGCTTGCCACAGCGATCAGGCGCTGCGTCTGCTGGCGGACGCGAGCCCGCTGGAAAGAGAGGTTCTGGGCGCTATTCACTACCAGAAAAACGAGGCCGTCTTGCACACTGACCAAAATCTCATGCCACGGCGCAGGCTGGCCTGGGCCGCATGGAACTACCATGTCCTGAAAAAACAGCAGGCTCGCGTGGCGCTCACCTACAACATGAACATCCTGCAAGGCCTTGAGGCACCGACGCAATTCTGCGTGACGCTGAATCATACGGCGGCGATCGACCCTGCACGAATCATCCAGTCGTTCGAATACGAACACCCCGTATTCACCCCGCAGGCCGTGGCCGCCCAAGAGCGACAGCATGAAGTGAACGGCGCCATTATCAACGGGGCCCCCGGGCGCACCTGGTATTGCGGGGCTTACTGGCGCAACGGCTTTCACGAAGATGGGGTGGTCAGCGCCCTGAACGCCCTGCAGCATTTTAGCGAGAAGCAGACTCATGAAGAGCGCGATTTTCGAAGGGCAGGTTAGGCACCGGCGCATGCGGCCGGTCGAGCATGTCTTCGACTACCGGCTGTTCATGATGTATCTCGACCTGGCCGAGATTGACACCGTGTTCAGGGGACGCTGGTTCTGGTCCAGCCGACGGCCGGCCGCCGCGAGATTCAGGCGCGAGCACCACCTGGGTGATCCCGCGATACCGCTGGATGCGGCTGTTCGTGACATGGTCGAGGCTGAAACGGGTGCCCGTCCCGTCGGGCCGATTCGCTTGCTGACCCATCTGAGCTACTTTGGATACAGCTTCAATCCGGTCAGCTTTTACTACTGTTTCGATGAAACGGACGAGCAGCTCGAAGCCATCGTGGCGGAAGTCAACAACACCCCCTGGGGTGAGCAGCACTGCTATGTACTCGACATGGTGCGTGGCGAAGACGACGCAGGTCGTAAGCATCATCATCCCGAAAAACGTATGCACGTGTCACCGTTCATGCCCATGAACATCGATTATGACTGGCGTTTTTCCACCCCTGGAAAGGCACTGTCGGTGCACATGGAAAACCATCGCGAGGGACGCAAGATTTTTGATGCGACGCTCAAACTGGAACGTACCGAAATTACTGCCATATCGCTGGCGTACGTGCTCATTCGGTATCCCCTGATGACCCTTAAAGTCATCTGGACCATCCACTGGCAGGCGCTGAAGTTATGGCTGAAACGCGTGCCGGTTTATGACCACCCCGCAAAAGCCCGGAAGCAAGAGGACCCTGGCCATGAAATCCGTTAGTCTCGCCTCCCACCGCCATCTCGCCGGGACGCCCAAGCCAGGCAGGCTGGACAGACTCGCCTACCGCTTGGTGCTGCGCCAATTGGAAAAGATTCAGCAAGGCAGCTTGAGGCTGGTGGACGGCGACGAGTCGATGCACTTCGGGCAAGCAGAAAGTGAAGCTGATTTGACGGCAGAGATTCAGGTGAAGGATGCGTCTTTTTACGCCGACATCGCCTTCGGTGGGTCGATCGGTGCTGGCGAGGCCTATATGCGGGGGTCCTGGGTCTGTGAAGACCTGGTCAACCTGGTGCGTATTCTGGTGCGAAACCGCCCGGTGCTCGAAGGTATGGAGCAAGGAACCGCCCGTCTGACTTTACCGCTGCAGAAACTGTTTCACTGGATCAACCGAAACACCCGCGAGGGGGCACGGCGCAACATTTCGGCGCATTACGATCTCGGCAATGATTTCTTTGGGCTGTGGCTGGATGAATCCATGATGTATTCGTCGGCCATGTTTCAAGGCGAAGAGATGAGCCTGGCGGAAGCCCAGCGGCACCGCCTGGACGTCGTCTGCCGAAAACTCGAACTGGGTCCGGAAGATCATGTAGTCGAGATCGGCACCGGTTGGGGCGGGTTCGCCATCCACGCAGCGCAGCATTACGGATGCCGCGTCACCACGACTACGATTTCGAAAGAGCAGCATGATCTGGCCAGGGCGCGCATCTGCGCAGTGGGCCTGGAAGACCGGATAACGCTGCTGCTGGAGGACTACCGCGACCTGGAGGGCCAGTACGACAAACTGGTGTCGATCGAGATGATCGAGGCTATTGGCGACGCCCAGTTCGACACTTACTTCGCCAAGTGCGGGGCCCTGCTCAAGCCCGGTGGTCGAATGCTGATTCAGGCGATCACCATTGCGGATCAGCGATACGAAGAATACCGCAGGAATATCGATTTCATTCGCCGCTATATCTTTCCGGGTAGTTGTCTGCCTGCCTTGTCTGTCATGGTTGACGCCATCGCGCGCAAGTCTCATCTGCTGGTCAGCGATGTCGAAGATATCGGGTTGGACTACGCCCGGACGCTCAAGATCTGGCGACGCAACTTCTTCGATCGGATCGAAGAGGTTCGGGCCCTTGGTTACCCTGACGAATTCATCCGCATGTGGGAGTTTTACCTGACCTACTGCGAGGGAGGGTTCAGGGAGCGTTCCATCAGCGACGTGCAGCTCGTCGCTGAACAACCCGCATATTGAAGGTTGGCACGGATGGCAAACAAGCGCTTGCTGCCCAGCAAGGATTGCCCGGTTTGTGGCCGACCTTTTAACTGGCGGCGGAAATGGGCTGCCAATTGGGAAATGATTCGCTACTGTTCGGAGCGTTGCCGCAGAAATCGCCGG
>JAHEFS010000141.1 GCA_024640045.1 Chromatiales bacterium
CAGCGCCGCATGCGTCCTGACACCTTCTTTGTAGTCATGCAGTGCATGTTCGAGGTAAGCCACGGGCTGGCCCGCCAGGTGCGGAATGCCTGGTACTTCACCATGGCCATCGGCGCCGTGACAGCCGCTGCACTCGGCCTCGGCAATCGCCATGCCCGCTGCTGCGTCGCCCACCGGCTTAGGGGGCTGAGTCGATCCTGGCTCCTGCGAGCAGGCCGCCAGCAGGGTCAATCCAGCGAATCCAATCAACAGCTTGTTCATGATATTCCTCGAGTCGTTTGGTAAAGCACTGCAACGCAATTTACATGCTGAATATTAAAGTAAAGGGCAGACAGTTTCCTGCCCACCCTCAATTGTATGCCGGGATCATCATGATCCATATTGACGCGCGTCAGCACTCGTGAACAGCGCCGGCATCAACCGATGCCGGCGCCAGTTCTTATCAAAGACCGAGGAAGCCGGTGATCACCAGCGTTAACAGGGTCAGCCCAACCGTAATCAGGACGGCGCCCAGCATGCTCGCGGCCCTGGACTGCGGCGGCGTCGGGGCATTGACCAGGTACTTCTCGATCTCACCCGAGGCCAGCAGGCGCTCATAATCACGGCGGTGTTCATGCCGGTAGTCTTCCAGCGTCATGCGGCCCGTGAACATGGTCGTGCTCTGCGGGAAATTATCCGGCCGGAAGTGATTATTGAAGAAATGCACCGTGAACAGGAACACGGCGGCCAGGAAGGCTTCTTCACCGTGCACGATGGTCGCCACGTTGAACACCCAGCCCGGGAGGTAGGTAGCCGTTACCGACGGATACCACATCATCAGGCCGCTGAGTCCAATGATGGTCATGCCCCAGAAAGGCGCCCAGTAGTCGAACTTTTCCCAGTAAGTCCAGCGGTCAAAGTTCGGCCGCGGACCGACACCGAAGAACCACTTGAACATCTCAATAGCATCCTTGAGATCCTGGAAGCTCGGTATCAACGAGTTCGGACCGAACCACTGGAAGGTCTTGATGTTGCTGCCTATGCGAATGGCGAAGTAGACCAGGTGCACCAGGAACACGCCCATGAAGCCAATGGCGGCTACCCGATGCGTCCAGGCCGCCACCTGTGGGCCGCCCAGCAGCGCAACCAGGCCCGGTGCCCAGGAGGCCTCGGAGTACAGCACACCGACACCCGTCAAGGTCAGGGTCATGATGGACAAGGCTCCGATCAGGTGCGCGATCCGCCACCAGCGTGGGAAGCGCCGGATATGGGTCTTGGTCTGAAACTTTTCCGGTAACTCCGTCATGTCGATGTGCGGCCGGTTCTTGCCTTCCTTGCGGTCTTTCCATTCACGGTAGAACCACAGGGCCGAGTGCAGCCAGAAGAATGCGAAGGTGCCGATCAGCAGGCCGATCATGCCCTTGGTGGCAAGCCACATCTGTGGGTATTTTTCGAAATCGTGCGAGTTACCATGCGGCTGGAAAGTGGCGTAACCCTCGGTCGCGTTTTCGTGACAAGTTCTGCAGGTTTCGAGGCGGTTGTCCGCATGCATTCTGGCTGTGGGGTCTTCCAGCCTCTGGATATCGTGTGAGCCGTGACAATCGAAGCACTTGGCTGTATAGGCATAGCCCAGCTTATTGACCTGGCCGTGATAGGTATGCAGATAGGCCTTGGCTGGCTCCTCATGACAATTGCCGCAGTTCTCGGTAATCACCAGTTTGTTCGAATCCAGGCCGGGTGAATCGATATTGTGCGGCGTGTGGCAGTCGATACACGTGGCCGCGTCGACGTTACCGGCGGCTTGTTCCATACCATGCACTGATGTTTTGTATTCTTCCGCCTGTTCGGTATGGCACCGACCGCAGATTTCAGGCGTCGCCAGGCGCATCGGGCGATCGGCTTTTTCACCGTTGATCGGCATGACATAGTGGGCGTCATGACAGTCGTAGCAGGTAGCATTCGTCCGGCTCTGGTCTGCCATGCTGGGCCGTGCGTGAATCGACTTCATATAACTTTCGATGTGCTCGACCACTACGCCGAGCTTTTCTTCGTCGTCCGTTCGGCCGGCCAGGCGGGCTTCGTCCCACAAACCGCGGTGACACTGCACGCAGCCCACCTTGCGCTCCACACCCTTCTCATGCGGAATTCCCTTGATGTCCTGGTGACAGCTCACGCACTTCTGGATGCCATGCACGCTGGCATTGAACTTCTCACCCGTGACATGCAGGGGGCGCGGCTGCCCGTCCGGGCCGGGCATGGCGAACCCTGAAATATTATGGCAACCGAGGCAGGCAGCGTTTTCCGGCGGTGTCACCGGTTTGTCGGCGTCATCCTGGGCCATGACTGACAAGCAGAAACTCATCAGGAAAGTGGCCAGGAACACGAGGCGTATGCAGGGCCGGGGCCAGCTGCCAGAATGGCCTGAGAAAACTGAGCGATCGAGAAGGGTTTTCGGACTCATCGAATTTCCATTTATGGTCTGTTGCGCAGGCCGGATTTTCCGGTTTCGACTTTTTGCGCGGGCCACTATAAAAGCATTGAACCCGGTTCATCCTGACACAGGTCAGAATTGGTGCACCAAAGCAACTACAATTAGGCGCCCGGCCAGTTGGACCGGGTCAGTGCGCACGTTAATCCATTGCAGGATCAATGGAAATACGTGTTTACACGGATGTCGCCAATTCATGCAGCGGCAATAATCATCGTCGGCATGATGTCCGATCGTTTGCACCTATAATGACCAAAAAGAGTGCCAAGCCTTGTTTGCGAGTAGGAAAATGACCAAAAAATCGTGGGGATATTCCAGGCGAGCCGCTTTATTGGCTGCTTCTGTATGGCTGGCTTGCGTTGTGCTTCCTGTCGCCTCCCCGCTAGCCGACGAAACCAAGCCCGAGGAACCCGCCCCTGAGTATTCCGGCATGGCGCCCATGTTGTGCTTGGGTTGCCATGGGCCCAAGGGCATGAAGCCGGCCGCCGAAATCCTGCAACACTCAATGGCCAATACTGCTGACCCCAACGCGCCGTTCGGAGAAGGCAATCACGCCTGCGAATCCTGTCATGGACCGAGCAAGGCCCACGCCATGAGTGCGGGGCAGAAGCCGCCGGGTGTCAAATTCAATAAGGAAACCGAGCCGGAAGTTAAAAACCAGGCCTGCCTCCAGTGTCACGGTCAGGAGCGTTCGCATTTCAACTGGCCTGGCGCCACGCACAATGTCGAGGGCGTTGCCTGTAATGACTGCCATAAAGTCCATACAGGACATGACCCAATCCTCAACCCGGACTCCCAGGCTGAAGGCTGCTACAACTGCCACCAGGAACAGCGCGCGCAGTTCCTGCGCCAGTCAAGACATCCGGTCCAGGCGGCCAGCAACGCCTTCTCACACACCGGCCTGATGACCTGTACCGATTGCCACAACCCCCACGGTAGCGACGGGCCGGCACAACTGAAGCGCAGCACCATCAACGAAACCTGTTACGACTGCCACGCTGAAAAGCGAGGTCCGTTCCTGTGGGAACACCAGCCGGTGCGCGAGGATTGCAGCAGTTGCCACACCCCGCATGGATCTAATTACCCCAACCTGCTGACCGGTCGTACCCCCTGGCTGTGTCAGCAATGCCATTCCGCAGTCAACCACTCCAGTACGGCGATGAGCGGCATCGACGTCGCCCCGAACAGTTTTGACCGTCGCGTGGTCGGCAAGGACTGTATGAACTGCCACGGTAAGGTCCATGGCTCCAACCACCCCAGCGGTGTCGCACTGACACGCTGACCGTGATCCGTTGACGAGGAGACGAGCATGAGAACCGGTCAATTGATTTCTGGCAGCCCGCACATCGCCTGGTTGGGTCTCCCGCTGGCACTGCTGATCAGCGCACCCGTGCTGGCCGCAGATGAAGAAAAAGAAAAGTCCAACCTCGAACAGGAATACAGCGTCGGCTTTTACACCCTGGACGAAGATGCCTGGCGCTTCGGCAAGTACACCGGTGTGACCGAAGAAGGCACTGAGCTGCTGCTGGACTTTCGCCTGGAAAGCCGGCCAGAGTGGAACAGCGGCGAAACAACATCCTGGAGCCTGCAGGGCTGGCGTTTGGGTCTGGACTCCCAAAGAGTCGAGTTCGAATACGAGAAACAGGGTGCCTGGGAATTTGTTGCCGATTACCGTGAAATACCGAATTACCGCTTCGATGATGGCGTGACACCCTTCAATGGTGTGGGCACCAGCCTGCTGGAATTACCCGCCAACTGGGTCGCACCACCCGGCGGCAGTACGGCCTATTTCGATGCGCTGGAAGAAAACCTGGGGCCCGTCAGCAGTTCGTGGAAGCGCGATCGCCTCGACCTGTACTTCGATCGCAAGTTTGGGCAGGACCTGAACCTCAACGTCACCTGGCGGCACGAAACCAAGCAGGGCGAGGGTACTTTCGGCGGAACATTCGGAACCCAGGGCCTCAATCCGCGTACGGTGGTGCTGCCCTCCCCGATCGACTGGGAAACCGACATCATGGAAGCCACGCTGGACTACGGCACCAGCCGTTACCAGTTCGGCGCAGCCGTCTACGCCTCCTGGTTCGGCAATGACCAGCAATCGGTTACCTGGCAGAACCCTTACGGCGCCCGCAATTCATGGGCTTCGGCAGCGGGTTATCCACTTGGCTATGGTCTGTATTCACTGGATCCGGACAATGAAGCCCTGCAATTCCGTATCTACGGCGGCCTGAATCTTTCGCCAACTTCCCGTCTCAGCGCCGACCTCGCGTTTGGGACCATGGAACAGGATGATCCCCTGTTCAATTACACGGTCAACGATCGACTCACGATTCACACGCCGCTGCCAGCCGCCACCGCCGATGCCAAGATCGACACGACACACGCCAGCATTCGCTACACGGCCAGGCCTTTAACCCGGCTAAGCCTGGTGGCGAATTACACGTTGGATGAACGCGACAACAAGACCCCGCGGCACACCTGGGTTTACATCGGCGGCGATTCCGAAAACCAGAAGCCCGACGAGGAAGGCCGCATCAATCTGCCCTACAGCTATGAAAAACAGCAGTGGGACCTGACAGCTGTCTGGCGGGCCGCTAAAGGCATTCGTGTGAAAGGCGGCGTGGAGCAGGCTGACTACAGTCGTACCTACTCCGAAGTGCTGGACAGCGATGAAACGCGGTTTTTTGCGGGCGTCAAGCTGGCCAACTGGTCGAAAGCCAGCCTGTCCTTCGACCTGATCGACAGCGAACGCGACGTCGATGAGTATGTCGGCAATCGCCCCTACCTGGCCTATCGAGTGCCCGGAAGCGTGGATGAAGATGATTTCGACAATCTGCCGGCGCTCCGAAAATACAACCAGACAGATCGTGAACGTCGCGAATACCGCGTCCGAGCAGATTTCTTCCCGGTGGAGAAATTCAATTTCGCGTTCACGGGCGCCAGCTATGACGACGATTATGACGATCCGAACGGGCTGTTTGGCCTGCAAAGCTCTGAGATCTCGTCGTGGTCATTCGATGCTGGTTTCTATCCGTGGGACGGCATCAGTGTCACGGGCTACTACACGCAGGAAGCATACGATTCCGTGCAGACGGGTCGCATGTGGAGTAACAAGGTCACGGCGCAAGACCCAGCCAATGACTGGCGTGCGTCCGTCAACGACGACGTTGAAACGTGGAATCTCTCTCTGCAGCTGCGCGGCAAAGGCGGAGATTCCCTGGTCAGTGACCGCCTGCACCTGGGCCTGGACCTCACCTACTCGAACGTTGAAAGCGACATCATGGTGTCGGGCGCTGAGAACATTGCCGCCGCACCCCTGCCGGCATTGGTGACGGAGATGAACTCCTGGAGCCTTTACGGCAGCTTCGACATCAACGAAAGAGCCGCTCTTCGGCTCTCTTACGAAAAACAGGAACTGACCACAGACGATTTTGCGTTGGACAACGTGCCGATCGATGGCTCACCCAGCGCCCTTTTGCTGGGTGAATCGGCCGCCAACTACGACGTTTCGCTGGTCATGCTGTACCTTTCCTACCGCTACTAGGACGAATGCACCTTAGTAGCAATTGAAGCCCCGGGAAACCGGGGCTTTTTTAGGCCCACGACCCGGACCCGGTACAACTCGTGACCGCTGGCCAGGTATTTGCGCTCGAATGGCGACACGGGGGACTCACCCCGTATTCGATCAAGCTCCGATGCTATTCCGGTTACCTCAGCCGCGGCCGCGGCA
>JAHEFS010000142.1 GCA_024640045.1 Chromatiales bacterium
ATCGAACCCCGGCGGCCGATGCGCACGGTATCGCCCAACGATACGATGCTGCTGGGCTCACCCACCAGGCAGTAATCCGGCGCGGCAGCGCGCTCGCCAATCACCTCCGCCACGCGCGCGATCCCGTCCACTGCGAGACCTTCTTCGTCGCTGGTTAACAGCAAGCCCAGCTGGCCGGGATGGTCCCGGTGATCAGCGACGTACTGTTCCAGTGCCACCACCATGGCCGCTACCGCGCCTTTCATGTCGGCCACGCCACGGCCATATAGGCATTCGCCGTGCTCGGCAGGCTCGAACGGCGGCGAGTCCCAGTCAGCTTCTGGCCCGGTGGGAACGACATCGGTATGTCCCAGGAACCACAAAGACGGCGAACCCACGCCGTGGGTCAGCAGGATGTTGGTGACCTCATTGCAGTAGAACCACTCCGCCTCGAACCCGCAGGCCAACAAGCGGTCGGCAATGAGCTTCTGGCAGCCGGCATCGTCCGGGGTCAGCGAGCGCCGGGAGACGAGGGTTTTGGTCAGGTCAATGACCCTGTTGCCGGCTTGTGTTTTTTTGTCGTTCATCGCTATTTAATTACTGCGTCGTGACGGGTGGTTCGTGAAATCGGTGAGACGTAAGTCGTTAGACGTCAGTTGTGCATCGCCCCTGGCAAATTTTGCCCACTCGTCTCCCTTCTCCCGTCTGCCTTCTCCCTTCTCCCGTCTGCCTTCTCCCGTCTCCCGTCTGCCTTCTCCCTTCTCCCGTCTCACCATCTTCTGCTACCCACCACCTTTGCCTGAGTCCGACCGTCAAACCCCACCGCCAGAACTGCGCCGCTTCGCACAAACACAGGCCGCTTGATCAGTGTCGGGTGTTCCAGCAGCAGATCAACCAATGCCACGCCTTCGGCCGCACGTTGATGCTCATCCAGTTGACGCCAGGTGGCACTACGGCGGTTGACCAGCACTTCGGCAAAATCCGAATCCAGCCAGCCTTGGATCCAGCCGCGCTCCAGACCATCCACGCGCAGATCATGAAAGCGATGCTCTATGGCCCGTCCTTCCAGCAATTTCAGTGCCTTGCGGCAGGTATCACATTGCTTGATGCCATAGACAGTCAGCATGACTCAGTCCTCCTGAGCAACTTTTTGACACGGGTTCGGGCGCGGGTTTGCTCATCCCCGGCGCTCAGAGTCAAGCGACGTTCAGATGCCGGTTGATTGATGACACCAGTTCCGCCTGCAGGGCTTCGTCCAGCAGGCGGTCTTCGCGATCGCTGACCAGGAAGGTATCTTCCACCCGGTCACCGAATGTGGCAATCATGGCATCGTGAATGCGCAGCCCGCACTCGACCATCGCGGCAGCCAATTGTGACAGCAGGCCCGGTCGATCGGTGCAGTGGACCTCCACCGCCGTCACCGTCCCCCCCCTCGCCGTGGTGAAGTGCACCTCCGGCACGCTGACAAACGGCCGTAGGCGCCGGGGTAATTTACGCCGCATCGGCTGCACCACAGTTTTCCGTTCCAGCAGGGATTCCAGCCTTTCACGTAACTTGAGGGAGTCGTTCTCGTTCAACGGGCCGTCCCGCGCGTCCATCACCTGGAACAGGTCGAAACTGCGCCCGTCCCGGGTGGTGACCACTCGCGCGGCCAGTACGTTGAGACCCATTTCATCGAACACCGTCGTAGTGGTGGCAATCAGCCCGACGAAATCCGGGGCCGAAACGAACACCTCGGAGACCTTGCGGTCGGTTTTCTCGCGAACCGCCACCAGGGCGCGACCCGGCTGCGGGGCCTGCAGCACCTGGCTCGCGGCCCATTGCATCTGGCCCGGGGAAAACCGCATGAAGGCGCTGGCTGGCAGGTTTTCAATCAGGTGCCCGACGGCACCCGGCTCAAAACCTTGCCCCAACATGGCCTGGCGCGCAGATTCCCGTTGCCTGGCCGTGTGCTGCTGGCGGTCGACCGGCGTTTCGATTCCTTCGGCCAGAGTGTCGCGCGCGGCCACGTACAACTCCCACAGCAGGCCGTCTTTCCAGCTATTCCAGAGCTTTGGACTGGTGGCCGCAATATCGGCAACCGTCAGCAGGTAGAGGTATTGCAGGCGCGTCGTGTTACCCATGGCCATGGCGAACTCGTGCACGATCTCAGGATCGCTGATGTCCTTGCGCTGAGCCGTTTGCGACATCAACAGGTGTTGTTCCACCAGCCAGGCCACCAGGTTGCGATGCTGCTCCGGCATGGGCAAACACGCGCAGAAGGCGGTCGCATCTTTTGCGCCCAGCTCCGAATGATCACCGCCGCGGCCCTTGGCAATATCGTGAAACAGGGCCGCCAGGTAGAGGATCTCGGGATGCTCGAGGCTTTCGAAGATCGCCGGTGCCCGTGGGAAGGACCTGGCGTACTTGCCGTAAGCGAATCGGCGCAGATTTCGTACTACGAAAAGAATATGTTGATCGACCGTATACACGTGAAACAGGTCGAATTGCATGCGGCCGGTCACCTGCGCGAAGGCCGGTATCAGTGCGGCCAGCACCCCGTACCGGTTCATGCGCTGAAGCTGCGTATAAACACCGCTGGGCTGGCGCAGCAATTCGAAAAAGCAGGCCATCACCTCCGGCGCATTGCGGAAATCATCATCGATCAGCTCCAGGTGATCGCCAATTTGCCGCACCGTCGCAGCGCGCACACCGTGGATGTCCTCGCGCTGCGCCAACAACAGGAAAATCTCCAGCAATGCCAATGGCCGCCGGGTGAACATCTGCTCATCGGTCACCTCCAGGAAGCCGTGCGCCACGCGGAACCCTTCTGCGATCATCTCACCATCGTGGGAGTCGTCCGGCAATAGCGCTTCCTGGAACAATTGCAGCAAGCGCTCGTTCAGCCGTTCCAGCTGCATGACCACGCGATAGTAGTCTTGCATGAACTGTTCGATGGCCTCATTGCTGTTTGCCTGCTCCGCGTAGCCGAAACGCTGGGCAATTTGTCGCTGAAAATCGAACAGCAGGCGATCTTCACCACGCCCGGCCAACAGGTGGAGGGCGAAGCGGATGCGCCAAAGAAATACCTGCCCCGCATGCAGCTCCTGAAACTCGGGTTCCGTCAGGAAACCGTGATCAACCAGGGCATGCAGCGTTTCGGCGCCGAAATGCCGCTTGGCCACCCAGCCAATCATCTGGATATCCCGCAAGCCCCCGGGGCCCTCCTTGATATTGGGCTCCAGGTTGTAGGCGGTGTCCTCAAAGCGCTCATGGCGCTCGACCTGTTCCCGGAACTTGGCTTCGAAGAATTCAGGCCCTGACCAGATACGCGAGACATCCGTCTGCTCGCGCATCGCGTCGAACAGACCAGGATCGCCGGCCAGGTAACGTGACTCCATCAGGTTCGTGGCAGTGACCACGTCCTTGCGCGCCTCGGCGGTGCACTCCTTGAGCGTACGCACGCTGTGCCCCAGGTAGAATCCCGCATCCCACAGGAGCATCACGAAACGCTCGATGGCTTTGCTGTCATGCGCGGAACGGGACTTGCCTCCCAGCAAGACCATCAGATCGACATCGGAATAGGGATGTAATTCACCCCGCCCGAACCCGCCGACAGCAATCAGCGCCATGCCGGCATCGGCCGGGAACATGCGCCCCCAGGCGGTCAACAGAATCTGTTCCACCACCCAGGCCCTGGTCCGCACCAGCATGTCGACCGGGGCGCCCGACCAGAATGACTCGGCCAGCGACTGATCGGCCGATTTCAGGGCAGCCTTGAGCGCGTACAGGAGATCCGTAGGCCGGCCGCCGACCTGCCGCAGACGCCCCATATCGAGACAATCCGGTGCACCTTCAGGCAGTAACAACCGTCCCAGGCTGGCGTCGGTATCCATGTGCAGGAAAGTTCCGGGGAACGAGCGGCCTACAGGGGATCATCCGGCAGGCGGGTGAGCACATCGTGGCCTTCATCCGTGACCGCGATGGTATGTTCCCACTGCGCAGACAGGCTGCGGTCACGGGTGACAACGGTCCAGCCGTCTGGCATCAGGCGAGTCTCGCGGCGCCCGACGTTAATCATGGGTTCGATGGTGAACGTCATGCCAGGCATCAACACCTCGCCGGTGCCAGGCTTGCCGTAATGCAGCACCTGGGGATCTTCGTGAAAGCCCCGGCCGATGCCGTGCCCGCAATACTCGCGCACCACCGAGCAGCCATTCGATTCGGCATAGCGCTGGATGGCATGGCCGATATCACCCAGGCGAACCCCGGGCTTGACCATTGCGATACCCGTGACCATCGACTGGTGCGCAATGTCGCAGATTCTGCGCGCTCGCACCGAGGGTTCACCGACGAAAAACATCTTGCTGGTATCACCGTGCCAGCCGTCCTTGATGACGGTGATGTCGATATTGACGATATCACCGTCCTTCAGCACCTTGTCACCCGGGATTCCGTGACAAACCACGTTGTTGACCGAGGTACAGATGGATTTGGGAAAGCCCTTGTAGTTCAGTGGCGCCGGAATCGCGTGCTGAACTTCGGTAATGTGGTGGTGGCAAATGCGGTCAAGCTCATCCGTGGACACGCCCGGCTGTACGCGCGGCCTGATCAATTGCAACACTTCCGCAGCGAGTTGACCCGCCACGCGCATGGCTTCGACCTCCGCCGCGGATTTCAGAACGATTCCCATGTGTCTCCTCTGCAACATCGCTGCTCACCTGCCTGCCGAACCCAACTCCAAACTGAGACCTATTGTAGCGACTCGAGGGCATGATTGTAGCGGCGTAATTCAGGCAGCCAGCGTGCTCGGCAGATCGAACTGAAATGTGGTGCCTGCGTTGACTTCACTGGTCACGGAAATTCGACTGCCATGCAAGTCGAGAATCTTTCGTACGATGGCCAACCCGAGGCCCGCGGAGTCCGTCTCGGTGGAATCGGTGGTTTCGCTGCGGTAGAAGCGGTCGAACACCCTTTCCAGGTCCTGCTCGGCTATGCCACAGCCGGTATCCGCCACGGCCACTGCCACGCAACCGGTTTTGGATTCAAGTGTCACGGTGATGGCGCCGCCGTTCGGGGTGTATTTGACTGCATTGCGCAGCAGGTTTTCGAGCACCCGTTGCACCAGGCCGATGTCGGCGTACACCAGGGACTGGGCCGGGTCGCCTTCGACACGCAGGTCGATCTGCTTGGCTGCCGCCTCGAGCTCAAACTCCTGGGTCACGTCCTGCAGCAGTTCGGCCAGCGAAAACGGCTCGAGCTCCGGTTTGATACTGGCTGACTCCAGCTTGGAAAGCTCGAACAGATCGCCAATCAACTGTCCCAGTCGCAGGCTGTGCTTGCGGGTGATCTCCAGGTACCGTTGGCGCTCCCCGGCGTTGAGCGTGTCGTTCTTGATCAGCAGTGTCTCAACGTACCCGTGCATGGACGACAGCGGTGTGCGCAGGTCGTGCGAGACGTTACTGATCAATTCACGCCGCAGGCGATCGGTCTCTTTGAGGTCTTCGAATTGCTCGAGAATCTTGGCGGACATGCGGCCAAAAGCAGTCCGCAATTCTCCGATTTCATCGCCGGACCGAATGTCTGAAGCAGCCTGGATCGGCGCAGCCAGATTGGGATCAAAGCCCGACTCAGTAAATTGCTTGACCTGGCGGGTCAACCGCGCGAGCCGCCGGGTCAGCAAACCGAATACCAGCAACCCCACCAGGAACGCAGCGATCACGATGGCCAGCAATGCGGTCAGACTGACTTGCTGGACATAGCTGCCCCTGATACTGCTGGCGAGTTCATCGTACTTTTGGCCACCGAGGATGGCATACAGGTAGCCTTGCAGCACGTCACCCTGCATCACCGGGTGAGCGGAAAATACTTTTTCCCGGTCGCTGCGCGGGTCGATACCCCGTAACGGCATGCGCGCTTCACCCGCGACCAGGTCTTTCACAGGCCCCAGGTCGACGCGCTGGGAAAGGAGCACCTCTTCCGGAACGCCAGTCGCCAGAATGGCGCCCTCTTTATCGAGCAGGTAAATCTCTACGGTCGGGTTGATCACCATCGCCCGCTGGGCCAGGGTCGCCAGCGCTGCGTCGTTGACCTCACCGTCTTCGATCAGTTGGCTTTCACCGGTAACGTACATGGCGATCGAAGCATTGAGTCGCTGGGTAATCTCTTCGTGATAATTGCGGGTACTGAACA
>JAHEFS010000040.1 GCA_024640045.1 Chromatiales bacterium
GTGACACGGAATCTTGCGGGGATATTCAATGACTCGCTCCAGGAAACGTCTGGCCGGATCTGCGCTGGCCTCTGCTGGAAATATCGGGCCAGCAGTGCGTCATTCAAGTTTACAATAAGCTCATGGAAAATCAGCCCTGGAATTCAATTCACCCTGACGGTGGAGAAATCCGACGCGTAGCCGTTTACGCAGCGTCGAGTCGCGCATTATCAAATGACTACCTGGACGCTGCCGGCCGGTTGGGAAGGGTGCTGGCAGGTGGCGGGTATTCAGTGATTTACGGAGGCGGGGGCACCGGGCTGATGGGTGCGATGGCGGATGCTGCGCTGGCCCATGGCGCGCACGTACATGGCGTGGTCCCGCAGTTTTTGATGGATCTCGAGGTTAGCCACCGGGAGCTTTCACAGATGCAGGTGGTCGAGAACATGCGGGAGCGCAAGCACCTGATGTTGCAAGGGGCAGATGCAGTGGTGGCCTTGCCTGGGGGGTGCGGCACGTACGAAGAATTATTCGAAGCCATGACCCTTAAACGCCTCGGGCAGTGGAATGGTCCCATCGTGCTGGTCAATACCCTGGGTTTTTATGATCGCTTGCTCGAATTCCTGGAACACAGCGTCAGCCAACATTTCATGGGAAATGAGCATGCCGACATGTGGAGTGTCGTGAACGAGCCAGAGGACGTCATCGATGCCCTGGTCAATGCCCACCCCTGGAGCAGCGATGCCTTACAGTTCGCCAATGTGCAGGGCTGAGATGAAACCTCGCTCATGACGGAACAACGACCGCCCTACGTGATCCTGCCGGCCGGCCGGGGCATGGCCTGGCTGACCATAAGCCTGGTACTGCTGCGTCGCGATGCATTGCGGTTACTGCTGCTGGGCCTGTTGCTGCAGTTCCTGGCAGGGCTCACCCAGGTGGGCGCACTGGGTATCTTGTTCGTCCTTTCCGTACCGGCGCTCAGTGCCGGCATGCTGCAGGCCATGCACGGCGTTGAAGCAGGCATGCGCCCCTCGCCTACCACTCTGTTCGTCGCGTTCGGCCGATCAGACCGGCTGTTGCGCTTGATACTACTGGGCGGGTTGATGATCGGACTCGCGGTTGGTGCAGTCGCCGTCGTTCTATCGGGTGTGATTTCAGGCCTGGATCCGGAAACGCTTGTTCGCCTTGAGCAGGGCGATGTCGATGCCCTGCTGTCCGTCGATCCCGCTATTCTCGAGCGGTTGATGTTGGCGCTGGCGGTTGGATTGCTGGTCAGCGGGACGCTGAGTTTTTTCGCGGTGCCACTGATCTGGTTCAAGAACTTGCCATTGGGCCGGGCCATCATGCTCGGCCTGTCGGGCATGGCGCGGAACTGGAAGCCATTGCTGGTGCTGGGCGTGTTCCTGGGAGTTTTGGGGTTGCCGGCCGTTCTGATTTCGTCGTTGGTCCTAACGCTCAGCGCAACCGGCGGCGAGGGGTCTCCCCTGTTGACGCTGTTGATGCTGTCAGTTGCCGTGGTTTACCAGTTGTTATTGTTCGCCAGTCAGTACGTTTCATTCAGGGAAATTTTCGCCCTGCCTTCGCCGCAAGGGCGCAGCCCCTCCCCCGAGGGTCAGTTGGTCGCCTGATCCGTTTCGCCACCGGCTTCCTTCTCCGGCACCAGGATTCGGGCGAAGAGGATTCCGATTTCATATAGCAACCACATCGGAATGGCCAGCAAGGTTTGTGAAATCACATCGGGAGGGGTCAACAGCATACCAAGCGCAAAGGCGCCCACGATGATGTAAGGGCGTGCATTGGCCAGTTTCTGCGTGGATACCAGGCCGGTCGCCACCAGTATGATCGTGGCGATCGGAACTTCAAAAGTAATGCCGAACGCGAGAAACAAGGTAATGACGAAATCCAGGTAGCGGCTGATGTCGGTCATCACGGCTACACCTTCAGGTGCTACCCGGGTCATGAATCCGAATACCAGTGGAAAGACCACGAAGTAAGCAAAAGCGCATCCGAGGTAGAAAAGCAGAACCGAGGAAAACAGTAAGGGCCGGGCCAGGCGCTTCTCGTGGCGAAACAGTGCCGGGGCCACGAATGCCCAAAGCTGGTAGAGCACGAAGGGGATGGCGATGATGACCGACAGCAGCAAGCTGAGCTTGAAAGGCGCGAGGAAAGGTGAGGCGACGTCGATCGCGATCATGCTACTGCCTTCAGGCAGCTTCGCCAGCATGGGGCTGGCCAGATAGTTATAGAGCTTGCGTGAAAAAGGCAATAGGCAGATAAGAACCAGCAAAACTGCGAAACATGCCTTGATCAGCCGGCTACGCAGTTCGACCAGGTGTTCGAGAAAAGTTTGCTCCCGGTCGCTTTCCGGAAGCTCGTTCATTCGTCGGCCCCGGTTTTGCCCGGTTGGGAGGGTTCTTTCGAAGCTGCCGGTTTGGCTGCCGGTTCGGTATGGATTTCATCGAGTTTTCCCGACAGGTCTTTCAGCTCTTTGCCCATTGATTTGACGGGTTCCGACAGGTCCGCAGCCGCCAGCTCGGATTCAATTGAGCGTCGCAGAGCAAACCAGCTGGTGCGTGCCTTGCGCACCAGCCCGCCCAGTGTGCGGGCAGCTTTGGGCAGTCGTTCCGGGCCGAGCACCAGGAGGCCAATCAGGCCCAGCAGAAACAGCTCTGCGAAACCAACGTCAAACATCGTGGGGTCGGGTCAAGCGTCGCTTCCAGGGGCACGGGCAGTGGGTTCTTCTGCTTTCTCGGTGCTTTCCTCGACGCCGGAGTCCGCCTGTAGTTTCTCGGGTTCGGAATCGTCAGTCCCGTCTTCCATACCCTTGCGAAACCCTTTGACGGCGCTGCCCAGGTCGCTGCCGATATTGCGCAGGCGCTTGGTGCCAAATACCAAAACCACGATCAGCAACAGAATCATTAACTGCCATCCGCTGATTCCACCTACCATGATCAATCTCCGGAACGTTGGGAAAGCACAAGTGTAGCGCAATCGGGCGAGCCCGGTCGCCCGCGAGGAGCCAAATCAGCGGGTTCGATCAGCCAGTGCGCTGGTGGATGGCGAGCAGGCCGGTCCCCAGCAAAACCAGCAGAGCCAGGACTTTGCCCAGGTTATCGAGTGTGGGGATCTTGGGCTGCTCCCAATCGTCAGCCAGCCGGCTGGTGCAGCCCCCCGGAGGGGCGATAGCCAGGCTTTCGAAACCGTTCTTGGAGGTTTCGACCATCCGCTTGGCGGTACCGTCCTCGAGGTCTAACTGCAGGATCTCGTTGGGGTTGGCGCCGCCACGATCGGTCAGCGCCCAAAGTGTGCCATCCGCGCTGAAGGACAACCCGGCTTCGTAGTAGGCAGCCGCCTGCGGCCCGAGCGGGCCGATCAGCTTGGCCACCCCGGTTACGGGGTCGATGCTGAAAAGGCTACGGTTGTCCGGCACGACATTGTTGTTCTCGGTGACGAGGCCATTGCCGAGGCCGAACAGCATGGCTGGTTCACCCCAGGAGGCCAGGGCGCTGATCCGGTGTCCCAGTGCGCCTTCGGCACCCACTGCAGTGGCCGTCCCGTTCGGCGCCAACCGGTAAAGTGTTTGGGCCGCGACAGAGCTTACATACAACTCACCTGTACAGGTGAATGTCATGCCAAAGTCGTTGGACTGCCTGGCCGTCAGGCCTGTGATTTCAACGTCGCCCTGGGATAAAACGATACCGCTCTTAGTGCTGACTGGAAACAGGCGCATGGATTGCTCATCCACGGCCCAAAGCGTGCCGGCGGAATCGAAGGCAAGACCTTCGATATCCTGGCGGATATCGATTGCGCTGATGACCTGCAGTTCACTGACGGGTTCGGCCACGCCAGTGGCCAGGTCAATGCGGTGCAGGGTGTCGCCATTGGGGGCATCTGAATTGACCGAGTAACCCACGGGCGCCGCCACGGCCGCGACCGAAGCCGCTGCCAACAGAATCGGCAGGAAGTTGCGCAAGAGACTCTTCATCGGTAAACCTACATCATCGCAATTCGGCGACTTGGTTCACCATGCTAACAGAATCAACCCATAATACAAAGTATAATCAGTGTGTTAGCGGACATTCTGCCGAGTGTTGCTTGCTTGCAACACCCCGCTCGGCGCGTTGCGTCGCCGCACGGTAAGGGGGAAACCGCTGCAAGTTCTTGATCGGGGAGGGCGGCAGCCGCTTGAATGCAGTGAGCGAGCTTGAAACACGGCCCCCAAGTGGACAGAATTGTTCAGGCTGTGGTTTTTTGGCAACACGGCGCTGGCGCGCAATAATCGGGAAAAGCTGTTGTGAAAAACGGCGTTCTGCTGGAGACCCTGGAAGAGATCGCGATGCAGAATCGCAATTTGCTCATGCGATCGGGTGGGAAAAAGCTGGAGTACATCCCCGCCCTGAACGACTCGCCTGGGCAGGCCTCGCTGATGGCTGAGCTGGTCCGTCCCCGCCTGGGTTAGTGCCGTGGGCGCCGGGGTGCCGGGTCAGTCGCCCCGGTAAACGCATCCTGCGTTACAGGTTTCCTGTACCACGACCTTCGAGAGGCCTCGTAATGCCGGATTCAGCCTGGCCCAGATCCACTTGGCCAGGTTTTCCGAGGTGGGGTTATCCAATCCCTCGATGTCATTCAGGCAGTGGTGGTCCAATTGCGCGAACAGAGGCTGAAAAGCTGCCTTGAGGTCCGAAAAGTCCATGACCCAGCCGGTTTTTTGGCCAACATCACCGCTGACATGTACTTCGATTCGAAAAGAGTGTCCGTGCATCCGCGCGCACTTGTGCCCTGTCGGCACATGAGGCAGGAAGTGGGCGGCCTCGATCTGAAAAACCCGGAATATGTCCATAACAGGATTGTGCACACCTGCGGTGGTGCAGGCAACACGAGATCACCCCGGCCAATGGATGGCCCGGTTCCTGAATCTTCGCGCGGTGTGCGCTCTTACTGGCAGTCGCAGAACGGTTTCTTGGTCGACCGGCCGCAGCGGCACAGGGATGTCTGCAGTGACAGGAATTCCTGTCCTTTGCGGTTGTATACCCTGACGTAGCCGCGAAGCTTCAAGGGTCCGTCCTTCACACAGGTGATGGTGACCGTTTGCGGGCGATTGACCTTCATGCAGTCCGATGCGCGCTGAATCGTTCCGGAATCGAAAAACTCGATATCCAGATGCTTCTCATCGCAGATCGGCTTCATGTTCGATGACCCACACCGGCACAGCGTCAGATGATTGGCGTGCGTAACGGTGCCATCTTCCTCGACCAGCGTGATGTTGCCCGTGACCTTTAATGGCCCTCCGGAAGTGACCATCACTTCGTTGGGTATTTCCAGTCGCTTGGGAACCTTCTTGCTGCCGCGCTGCTCGAGGAACCACCGGTCTTGCGCCTTTTCGTCGGTGGGAATCTCGGGTTCGCTCGGCTGTGGTGCGCTCAGGCCCTCGCGCAAGGGCGAGTCCTGGGCAGGCTCCGAGTAGGGGTCAAACAGGTTTCTTGCGGTTGCCTTGGTTGCGTCTTCCATGACAGTTCTCTCCAGGAAATTCCTTTTCCTGTGTTCAATGTAACATTAAACTTCGGCAATTGCCTACACCTAAGTATAGATCATTCCGATGAAAACACTAGTACTCCTGCTCGCCCTGTCGATTCCACTCTGCACCACAGCCGCTCCGATCGAGCTGCCCGACCGCGAAAGAGGTGATGGGCCTTATCAGAGGCTTTTGCTCCGCGGCGTCATAGTCGTCAACGGTGAAGGCGCCCCTCCCGTGGGCCCGATGGATGTACTGATCGAAGGAAACAAGATTTCCCAGATGCGAAATCTCGGTATCGTCACACCGGTACCTGAGTCGGCCAGGATACCGGTCGGAGAGGGTGACCGCGTACTGGAGCTCGATGGCCATTACCTGTTACCGGGTTTCGTCGATCTGCACGCGCACTTCGGCGGTGACGAGCAAGGCGTGCCAGCGGAGTATGCCGCCAAGCTCTGGTTGGGCCACGGTATTACCACCATCCGGGAGCCCGGCAGTGGTAATGGCATCCCCTGGGTGTTGCGGCAGCAAAAACGCAGCGAGCGGAACGAGGTGGCGGCACCGCGAATCGTGCCTTACGCCTTTTTTGGCATGGGTGAGGACGAGCCGATCCTGACGGCGGAGCAGGCCAGGCGCTGGGTAAAAAAAATCGCCAAGGAAGGGGCCAGGGGTGTCAAGTTCTTTGGTGCGCCGCCTGAAGTGATGCGCGCGGCCCTCGATGAGACCCGGCAAATGGGCCTGGGGTCGGCCATGCATCATGCCCAACTCGAAGTCGTGAACTGGAATGTGCTGGATTCCGCCCGGTCAGGCATGACGACCATGGAGCATTGGTACGGTCTGCCTGAGGCCATGTTCGAAAACCAGGTCATTCAGAATTATCCGCTGGACTACAACTATGCCAATGAACAACACAGGTTTGGCGAGGCGGGGCGCTTGTGGGCGCAAGCGGCCGAACCGGGTTCTGAAACCTGGAACCAGGTGCGCGATGAACTCATCTCACTGGGTTTCACGATCAATCCGACTCTGACCATTTACGAAGCCAGCCGTGACCTGATGCGTGAAATGAATGCTGACTGGCAGGCGGAATATACGCACCCCAACCTGTGGGCGTTCTTCCAACCTTCGCGGGATTCACATGGATCGTACTGGTTCGACTGGACCACGGCGGACGAGATTGCCTGGAAGGAAAATTTCCGCAAGTGGATGGTATTTCTGAACGACTACAAGAACCATGGCGGTCGCGTGACCCTGGGTTCTGATGCGGGCTATATCTGGAAGCTCTATGGTTTCGGCTACATCCGTGAAATGGAATTATTGCAGGAGGCCGGTTTTCATCCCCTGGAAGTGCTGCGTTCTGCAACATTCAACGGGGCCCAGGTATTGGGCATGGATGACCGCATTGGTTCGATCCGCCCGGGTAAACTCGCCGACCTGGTGGTGACGGAGTACAACCCGCTGCGTAATTTCAAGGTGCTGTATGGCACTGGTCATTTCCGCCTGGATGAAAATGACGAACCAGCCCGAGTCGGTGGAGTCCGGTACACGATCAAGGATGGCATCGTCTACGATGCGCGGGAACTGCTGTCCGATGTGCGGGCGATTGTCGACGAGGCAAAACGAAAAGCGGCGGTTGATGATGTCCCCTGAAAAAGTGGCCGGCTCTTTTAGCCGGACTGCATGAGGTCTTCGAGGTCTTTCAGCACCTGTTGGGTGTGGGTTTCAGGATCGACGTCGCCATAGTGTTTGATAACCGTGCCGTCCGGTCCGATGATAAAAGATTGACGCTTGGCAATTTTTACCAGCAACAAATCGCGAAGTACGCCGTAGTCTCTTGATGTCTGCCCCCCCTCATCAGCCAGCAGGATGAATGGCAGTTTGTACTTCGAGGAAAACTCCTGGTGTGAGTCCACGTCGTCGACACTGATGCCGATGACGTTGGCGCCGATGGCTTTGAACGCGTAAATGTTGTCCCTGAAATTACAAGCCTCGGTCGTGCAGCCGGGCGTGTCATCTTTCGGGTAAAAATACACCGCCAGCCATGTGCCACGATAGTCGGTCAGCGAGCGCCACTCACCGTTTTGATCCTGGAGCCTGAAGGCCGGTGCGGGTGAACCCACTTCCGGCGGGTGATCAGCCAACGCAGAGAAGGACAGGCACAAAGCCAGAAGGGTCAACAGCCGTATTTTCACGCGCGTGCTCCTCAGGATCCCGAGAATACGACCCGGGGCTTGTTGAACAAGGTGGCCGCGAACCACGCCAGTACCAGGCCGATGGCCAGCGTGCCGCTGGTGGACAGCAGCAGCCACTGCAATGGAACGACTTCGCCGCGAACGAATTCGCCGATCAGCAGGTTCTGGGAAAACAGGGGGATCGACATCATCCAGGCCTCCGGCTT
The DNA here is from genome assembly GCA_024640045.1 of Chromatiales bacterium. Lineage (GTDB taxonomy): Bacteria > Pseudomonadota > Gammaproteobacteria > Xanthomonadales > SZUA-36 > WTJD01. The sequence continues at coordinate 7,887 of JAHEFS010000040.1, forward strand.
GACCGGGTTGGCCATGAACAGGATGCTTGGGATCATCGGGATCAGGATGACCAGGCCCATGTAGGATTGCGCTTCCCGGAAGCTCTTGGCATAGGTGGCCAGCATGGTCAGCAGTGCCGCTGCCAGGATAGCCACCGGGGCGACCACCAGCAAAATGCCGCCGACCTCCCGTGCGTCAAGACTGAGGTCGATGCCCAGTGAGCCCACTGGCATGTGGGGTAAAGCGAACCGGAATGAAACCAGGGTGAGAGTCAGCGAGGCGAAGCCGAACAGGGTCGTCGCCATCAGCTTGCCGACCATGATTTGCCAGCGCGGCACCGGGTTGATCAGCAAGGGTTCCAGCGAGCGTCGCTCTTTTTCACCCGCCGTGCTGTCGATGGCCAGGTGCATGCCGCCGCTGAACGCAGTGATCATCAGCACGTAGGGCAAAAATATCATGACCAGTAATCCGCGGCTTTGCGGCGTGGACAGGTCGACGTCACGCACCAGTATGGGCGCTGCAAGGTTGGGTGAAACGCCCCGCAGTTGCAGCCGCAGAACGCCAATCTGTTGCCCATAGGCCTGCAGCAGGCCTTTGACCCGTCGCATGGGAATGTCGGACTCGCGGCGGGAAGGGTCGGCGATGACTTCGACCTCGGCTGGTTTCCCTTCCAGCCATTGTTCCGGGAAAGCTGCCGGAATCCGAATCACGACCGGCACTTCCTGCCGGCGGACAAGGTCTTCCGGGTCTTCGGGGGCGGGTTGTATGACGACGCCCTGCTGTTCCAGGAACCCGACCAGGTTGGGCGCATGCTCGGCTCCGACGACCGGCACTTCCAGCGTTTTCTCGGCGCGTTCCATTTGCTTGGAGGTGCCGAACCAGGCCAGACCGATGAACAGGACCGGGAACAGAATCGGGCCCAGCAGCAGCGAGTTAAAGACCGCTTTCCGGTCTCGCAGGTTCTCCCGGACTTCCTTGCGAAAAACGGTGCTGATGCCCCTCATGCCAGCAAACCCTCCTCGCTGCCGATCAGGGCGACAAAAGCATCCTCGATCGTGGTCTTTCCACTCTTTTCCAGCAGTTCTTCAGCGGTCCCGTCAGCGGCCACCTGGCCCTGGGCAATGATGACGATACGGTCGCACAGAGCCGCCACCTCCTGCATGATGTGGGTCGATAGCACGACGGACTGACCGTTCGCCTTCAACCCCAGGATGTACTCGCGCAGTGCACGCGTACTCATGACGTCGAGGCCGTTGCTGGGTTCGTCCATCAGAACGGTTTGCGGTTCGTGCACCATGGCCCGGGCGATGGCCACCTTTACACGCTGCCCTTGAGAAAAACCTTCGGTGCGGCGGTCGATGAAACTGCCCATGTCCAGCGTGTCCGCCAGTTGGTCAATGCGCTGACGAATTTTCACATTCGTCATCCCATGCAGCTGGCCAAAATACTGGATGTTTTCCCGTGCCGTCATTCGCGTATAGAGTCCCCGGCTGTCCGGCACCACGCCCAGGGTCCGCTTGATCGCCATGGCGTCACGCTCCGGGTCCAGGCCGTCGATTCTAATCTCCCCGCTGTCCGGCGGCAGCAGTGAATAGAGCATTCTCAAGGTGGTGGTTTTGCCCGCCCCGTTGGGTCCGAGGAGGCCCGTGATCTGTCCATCCCTTGCCTGGAACGAAACGCCGCGTACGGCCTTGACCTTGCCGAATGACTTGTACAGGTTGCGGACTTCGATCATGGCCTGGGCCCCAACAGGCTGGTGAAAAAGGGTGCCGGCGCAATGTGCTCAACGCAGGCCGTATCCAGCCCTTCTGTCGCGCCGAGTTCGATGAAGGCGGTGACGACCTCTTTCAGGCACACGTGTTTCATGACCGAGTGAGATTGCCCGCGGGCAACCAGGTTGAGGTGGTTACTGAAACTTTCCGCGGCCTGAGCGGCGTAGTGGGGGGGCGTTACCGGGTCTCGCTCGCCAGACATCAAGAGCACGGGAAGATTCGTGATCACCCCTTCGTGAAAGTGGTCGTCTACGGCCCCCTGGGGCCAGACTTCGCACTGCGCCTGGAATGCATCGAGAAAAATGTCGCCCAGCAAGGTGTTGCCATGGTCGGCATCGAGATCGAGGAAGGGATAGTCTTCGGCGCACATCACGGACAACTCCATGCCCCGGGCGATCATTTCACTAATGCCGCCCATTACCAGCATGGCCTGTGTTGCGAGCCTTTCCAGCCGCCCTGTGGAGAGCGCCTCGTGTACCAGCAGGGGCAGGGTAGCCTGAGTCTCACTGGCGTAGCTCAGAAAACGGATGGCAATCGCCAGCGTTTCTGCCGTCAGCCGCAAATCGTAGTCTTTGCCAGTGGTCGGATGGGTCACGGTAATCCAGCGGGGTTCTTCACGAAGGCCCTGCAACAGTTCGTTCAGGGCTGTCAGGCTGCCTGGAAAGGACTCGTTGCAGTCGGGGTCCTTGCGGCAGTCCTCGAAAACAAGCCCCACGGCACGGTCCAGCATCGGCGCGTGTTCCTGGCCCAGGGCCAGTTCCATCGGTACGACGCTGTCCAGGGTGACTGTGCGTACCGCGTCCGGAAACTGTCGCAGGTAAACCTGGGCGGCCCGGGTGCCATAGGAAACGCCGATGAGGTTGATTTTTTCGTAACCCATGGCTTGCCGGACCCGGTCATAGTCCTGCATGGCGATGGTGGTGGTGTAGAAGCGCGGATCGCCATCCAGTTGGGCTAGACAATTGCGGGTTTGCTGTGCCAGTTCCTCCAGGTTGATTTCGGCGTTGAGGTCTTCGGTGTCCTCCACCTCGCACTGCAGCTTATGGGACTGCCCGGTACCGCGCTGATCGATCATCACGATGTCGCGTTGCTTGCGGACTTTGTCCAGCGTGCCGCGGATCATGACCCAGGTCTCGCTGGCGGCCTGGCCGGGGCCCCCGGCAAAGAAAAATACCGGATCCTCCCGTGTGTCAGTGGAGGTCGCGCCGGCCACGGCAATGTGCAGGGAAATGGTCTTGCCCGCCGGGTCGTCCGGGTTCTCTGGTACTTCCAGGAAACCGCACTGGGCCGAGGCGGTCATGGTCGAGCCCGGCAACGCCAGTTCGCAGTTGGTGAATGCAATTGTATTGCCCTCGGGCAAGGCCAGGGACGTTCCGGAAAACATCAGGGCGGACAGTGCCGCAAGGGTGACGGACAACGTTCTCATGGCATCCAGGGGTTCATTGCGTGGACCAAGGTTAAAGCGGCACCCGGTGAGAGTCCATAGCCTGATCGTCATGCGGGTCATCATCGCGGTGAGTGCCTATAATAACCGCCTCGCTCAACCCATCAGGAAGGTACCTGGCGACATGCTGGCCCTGGAAGTCGACAACCTCAAGAAGACCTATGGTAATGGTGTGGAAGCGCTGAAAGGCATTTCCCTCAGTGTCGAAGAGGGGGATTTTTTTGCGTTACTGGGCCCGAACGGTGCAGGCAAATCCACCTTGATTGGTGTCATCAGTTCGCTGGTCAACGCTACGGCAGGCGAGGTACGTGTATTTGGTACCAGCGTTCAAAAACAACGCTCGCTGGCGATGTCCCACATCGGGCTGGTGCCGCAGGAGATCAACTTCAATCAGTTCGAGAGGCCGCTGGAGATCGTGGTGAACCAAGCGGGTTTCTACGGTATTCCCAAGCGTATCGCAACTGAGCGCGCTGAGAGGTATTTGCGACAACTGCAATTGTGGGAAAAGCACGATCAGCCCGCGCGTTCGCTCTCCGGTGGTATGAAACGACGTCTGATGATTGCCCGTGCCATGGTCAACGAGCCGAGGCTGCTGATTTTGGATGAGCCCACGGCCGGCGTGGATATCGAAATTCGCCGGTCCATGTGGGAATTCATTCGCGAGATCAATGAAGGCGGCACCACGGTGATCCTGACCACGCATTACCTGGAGGAAGCCGAAGAACTGTGCCGCAATATTGCAATTATCGATCACGGTGAAATCGTCGAAAACACCAATATGAAGCAGTTGCTGGGGAAGCTCGACATCGAGACCTTCGTGCTGGACCTGCGTGAAGAAGTCACGCAGGAGCTTCGCATAGAGGGCATGGAGATCATGCGCCGGGACGAGGATACCATCGAGGTTTCCTTGCCACGGACCAAGTCTCTGAACGCGCTGTTTGCCGAACTGGATCAGCGCGGACTGCACGTACTCAGCATGCGCAACAAGACCAACCGGCTCGAAGAGCTGTTTCTGCGCCTGGTGGATAAGGGGAAGAGTTCATGAGCCAGAGTATCAACTGGGTCGGCTACCGGACCATCGTGCGCAAGGAAGTGACGCGAATATTGCGGATTTGGGGCCAGACGGTGGTGCCCCCGGCCATCACGATGTCGCTGTATTTCATTATCTTCGGTAATTTGATTGGCCGCCGTATCGGTGACATGGGCGGGTTCGACTACATGCAGTTCATCGTGCCGGGGCTGGTGATGATGTCGGTGATCACCAACTCCTACGGCAACATGGTGTCATCGTTTTTCGGTGCGAAGTTTGGCCATCACATCGAGGAACTCCTGATTTCCCCATTGCCCAGCTGGGTCATCCTGGCCGGCTACGTGACCGGCGCACTGGTGCGCGGGCTGATGGTGGGCGCGGTAGTCATTCTGGTTTCCCTGTTTTTTACCCGGATCGAGGTTCAGCACCCTTTCATCATGGTCTCGGTGCTGCTGCTGACCTCGGTGGTATTCGCCATGGCGGGGATGGTCAACGCCATTTTTGCGCAAAAGTTCGACGACATCGCGATCATCCCCACCTTCGTGCTGACACCGCTGACCTACCTGGGCGGGGTTTTCTACTCGATCAGCCTGCTGCCGGAATTCTGGCAAAAAGTGTCGGCCTTCAATCCCATCCTCTACATGGTCAACGGCTTCAGGTATGGCATCCTGGGTGTGTCCGATGTCAGCATCGAGCGGGCCTATGCGATCATCGGTGTGTTTGTCGTCATCCTTTTCACCACCTGCATCACCCTGTTACATCGTGGAACTGGGTTGAGAAGCTGAGGTAGGCCGCACCGAAAAATCAAGACGCCTGCCGTTTGCTGACATAAAATGTCTATTTGATAACCATCCAATCGGTCCTGCAGACCCAAGAGCATGAAATGAAAGAACAAGTCCCCATCAACTGGCCCGTTACCCTGACCCTCGGCCTGACGTTCCTGGCGGCCGTGACGGTTGTGCCCTGGTACGGCATCGTCCACGGCTTCAGCGGGTGGGGTTGGTTGTTTTTTGGTGTATTCCTGGCCCTGAACGGCATCGGTATCGGCAGCGGCTACCACCGCTTGTGGTCACACCGCGCTTACCGCGCCCACCCCGTGCTCAAGGTTTTCCTCGCCATTTTTGGTGGCATGGCCCTGCAAAACAGCATCCTGGTCTGGAGCGCGCGACACCGGATTCACCACAGCGACGTGGATGACAATGATCGTGATCCCTACTCCATTGGCCGTGGTTTCTGGTTCGCGCACATAGGCTGGATGCTCAGGGACTACCAGAGCGGGGAGGTCGATTTAAGTGTGGTCCCGGACCTGGAGCAGGATCGAGTGGTCATGTGGCAGCATCGTTGGTACTGGACACTGGTGCTGGCGACAAACGTCGGGCTGCCCCTGTTGCTGGGGTGGCTGGTGGGTGACTTATGGGGCGTTTTCCTGCTGGCCGGTATTCTGCGCCTGGTGGTTAACCATCACGTGACTTTCTTCATCAATTCACTGGCGCACATCTGGGGCAGCCAGCCTTATACCGATGAAAACAGCGCGCGCGACAACTGGTTGATTTCCATCGTCACCTACGGTGAGGGTTATCACAACTACCACCACATGTTTCAGCGTGACTACCGCAATGGCATTCGCTGGTGGCAGTTCGACATGAACAAGTGGTTTATCGCATCCTGTGCTGCGCTCGGCCTGGCGCGTGATCTCAATCGTGTTCCCAGCTTCCGCATCTTGCGAGCCCGGTTGAACATGGAGTTCAAGCGCGCGCGGCAGCGCCTCGATCAGATCGGTGACAGCCGTCCGTGGCGGGAAGTGCTGGAATCGGAATACGCTGAGTTCATGGACACGGTTCGCAAGTGGCAACAACTGCAGGTTCATAAAGTGCAGCAAGGCCGCAAGACGCTGGCCAAGCGTCTCGATACCCGTTATCGCGAACTCGAGTTCTCACTGAAGATGCAGCGCAAGCGTCTGGCGCTTTTGACTGCTCAGCTTTCGGTTTAGCGGCAGGAAGAGTTAAAGCGAGGCAAGAGCAGACCGCAAATTTCGCGAATTAAGCAAATTACGCCAAAAGAGCAAATTTAACTTGGCCTGTCGAGAGCGGTGGCCTCAGCGTCTTTCTTTGGCTGCTCTACACAAAACAGGTTCAGCTGTTCGTAGTCCCTAAGCGGCGCTTAAAACCAGCGTGGAATGCCGGTCCTTCGACTCGCCAATCCAGAAAAATTTGCTTAATTTGCTTAATTCGCGAAATTTGCGGTCGCGCCTTTACTGCGCTTCAATCGCCTCCACTGGCTCAGCCATCTCGGGTGGCCGCTCGGGCACGCCCGGGGGCGGCAACATGGCCTGGCCCAGGTTGTTGGTGTCTGTGCCGAACCAGATGCTGTTGGTTTTTTCATCGAACACCATGTGCCGTACTGCGCCGGCCCCGCTGGGGATCTCGGTGACGCTGAAAAATGTTTCCGTCACCGGGTCGAAGCCAACGAACCGATTCGGGCTTGGCCAGGTTTCGACGAACCATAGGCGGTCCTGGTTATCGGCAGCGAGAGCATAGGGTCCGGATTCCTCGCTCGGGTTTTTCCACTCGGTGAACTCGCCGGTCCCGGGTACGTAACGGCCGAGGTAGCCTTCGTTGTAGTCCGTGTACCAGATGGCATCGTCGCTGGTGATGGCGATGCGGCGCAGGCGCGCCTCGGCGCGGGGCGTGCGGATGACGGCCAGCTCGAAGGTCTCAGGGTCCACGGTCGCCAGGCCATTGAGCCCCAGCAAGGCCGCCCACGGGCGCCCTTTCGAATCCATGCGGATACCGTAGGGCCGTGCGCGCTCGAACGGAACTTCGACCAGTTGTATTGCTCCGCTGCGCTTATGCAGGCGGCCAATGTAGTTGCTCCATTGCGCGGTGAACCAGATATGGTCGCGGCCCGAAAAGACCAGGGTATGGGGGTCTTTTACCGCTTCATCCGGCATCGAAAAGCGTGCCATTTCGCCTGAGTTCGGACTCATCCGGCCTATGAATCCGAGGCGGTTTCCGGCGATCCAGAGGGTCGCGTCGCGGTCGACGATCAGGTTGTGCGGCCCGGTGCCCGGCGGCAGGTCGAACCGGGAAAACTCCTGGCTTTCCGGGTCGAAATGCGCGACGTAATCTCCGCCCTGGCCAACCAGCCAGATGCTGCCGTTGGGTGCGACGTCGGGGTCACGTGGCCGTGTATCGGGCCAGGGTACCGTCCATTCACGAATTTCCAAAGCCAGCGGCGCTGCGGCCAGTGGCGTGGTTTCCTGCGCGATGACAGGGCTCGTGGAAAGCAGGGCGAGAAAAACCAGTGTTGGCCTTAGCATGTTCACATTCCGTTGGGGGCACTCTGAAAAGATAGCGCAATCGTGCGCGCTGCGCAGCACGAGGCGGCGCAAGAGTTCGTTTTTCCAGCGCGTTTCGCCGGTATAATCGCTCTCCCAGAACTCTTACCGGCAGAGGCTGCCATGACCATCGCGGAAAAAAAGGTCGTCGATTTCCATTACACGCTCACCAGCGAAGCGGGGGTCGAACTAGACTCATCACGCGAACGGGAGCCCATGTCCTACCTGCACGGTGCAGGCAACATCATTCCCGGTCTTGAGAAGGCCATGGAGGGTCGTGCCGAGGGTGACCAATTCGAGATCCAGGTGCAGCCGGATGAGGCTTACGGCGCGCGTAACCCCGGCAACGTGCAGCGCATTCCACTCAAGCGCCTGGGCAAGGTGCCGCGGCCGCGACCCGGCCAGGTGCTGGGTTTGCAAACGCAACAGGGTCCGGTCCAGGTAACGGTCTTAAAAGTGGGCCGCTTCAATATTGATGTGGATGCCAATCACCCCCTGGCGGGACAGGTGCTGAATTTCGCTGTCGAGATTGTGAAGATACGGGATGCCACCGAAGAAGAACTCAGCCACGGCCACGCTCATGGCCCCGGTGGGCACCAGCACGGCTAGGCGTTGGCAAGTCCTGTCTGCACGGCCCAGAGCGAGGCATAGATGCCCCCCTGGGCCATTAGCGACCCGTGGTCGCCTTGCTCGGTCACCCGCCCACGCTCGATGACGTAAATCCGGTCCGCGTTCACGACCGTGGACAGGCGGTGTGCGATCACCAGGGTGGTCCGCCCGACGGCGATGTTCTTCATGGATCTCTGGATGGCCGCTTCGGTTTCGTTATCCACCGAGGAAGTTGCTTCATCCAGGATCAGGATGGGCGGGTCCTTGAGGACGGCGCGCGCAATGGAAAGCCGTTGACGCTGTCCGCCGGATAATTTTTGCCCCCGCTCGCCGACAATGGTGTCGTAACCCTGAGGCAGGCGCTCGATGAACTCTTGTGCTTCGGCCGCGCGCGCAGCAGCGATGACCTCTTCTTCTGTCGCTCCGGGCTGGCCATAGGCGATGTTATCGCGGACGGTGCCATGGAACAGGAACACATCCTGGCTAACCAGACCAATGGCGCGGCGCAGGTCCGGCAGGCGAATCTCGCGAACATCGCGGCCATCCAGGGTGACGCGTCCAGACACGGGCTCATGAAAGCGCAGCAATAATTTCACCAGCGTAGATTTGCCCGAGCCCGTCTGGCCCACCAGCGCGATATTCTGACCGGCGGGGATTTCCAGGTTGATGTCGTCGAGCACCGGTGCGCCGTCGTGGTAGGCGAATTGCACGGCCTCGAAACCTACGGCGCCGGCGACGTCGTTCTTGTCCACGCTCATGGACCCGCTGCGGATCCGGAACGGGGTTTCGATCAGTTCCAGGATGCGTCGGGTCGAGGCCATGGCCCGCTCGTAGAGGTCGACATTTTCGGCCACGCGAGTGAGGGGCCACAGCAACCGTTGGGTCAGGAAGATCAGCACGCCATAGGCGCCTGCCTGCATGTCGCCGGCCAAGGTCAGTTTGCCGCCATAAACCAGCGTGGCCACGAAGCCGATGAGGATTGCCATGCGGATGACCGGAATAAAAGCCGAGCTGACCCGGATCGCACGGGCATTAGCCTGCAGGTAATCCTGGCTGGCCTGCCGCAATTGTTCCAACTCGAAATCCTCGCGGGTAAAACTCTTGATCGTTGCGATGCCCGAGATGTTGTTGGCCAGCCGCGAAGCCAGCAGGCCCACCCGTTCACGGACCCGCGCATACAGTGGTTGAGCGCGTCGCAGAAACCAGAATGCACCAATGATAATGACCGGGATTGGGGTGAAGGCCATCAGAGCGATGGGTGGTGAGAGGTAGAAAAACACGGTGCCCACTGCCATCACTGCGGTCACGACCTGGATCAGGGCGTTGGCGCCGCCGTCCAGGAATCGTTCCAGTTGGTTGATATCGTCGTTGAGTATGGCGACCAGGTTTCCGGTAGAAGCCTCTTCGAACCAGGCCATGTCCAGGTCCTGGACATGGCCGTAAGCGTCCAGGCGCAGATCGTGCTGCAGGTTTTGCGCCAGGTTGCGCCAGGCCACCAGATGCAGAAACTCGAACAGGGACTCCAGTCCCCAGATCAAGACGGTGAGCAGGCCGATCATGAGGACCTGGTGGAACGGATCGGCGATACCCAGGCTGGCCATGAAAGACGCATCGCGCCGCACCACTACGTCAATGGCGATTCCAATCAGGATTTCCGGCAAAACATCGAACAGCTTGTTCAGGATGGAGTAAACGCTGGCGAGAATGATGCGGGGGCGGTAACTGCGCGCGTAACGCAAAAGGCCCAACAGCGCCTGGAAAGAAGAGGGGTATGAATGGGCCGGATCGTTCACCCCGGAAGATTAGCACAGGCGCTGCCGGAGCAGCGCCTGTCAGAAAGCCCGAAACCCTTTCAGTGGGTCGTTTTGCGAGCGGCCTCTTCGAGTCCGTCCTGGTCCATGATACGAACCTGCTTGCGGTCCACCTTGATCAGCCCGCGCTGCTGGAATCGGGCCAACACCCGGCTGACGGTTTCGGTGGCCAGACGCAGGTAGCTGGCGATGTCGCGACGCGACATGGACAAAATGAATTCCCTGTCGGAATAACCGCGCTTGGCGAAGCGGGCGGACAGGGACTTCAGGAACATGGCGATGCGCTCGTCGGCACTGAGGTCGCCGGCGATGGTTTCGAGTTCGGAAATTCGCTGGCTCATTACCCGGAACATCTCGTTTTGCAGATCCGGCATGCTGCGTGCCAGGTTGGTCATGGCGGTGAAGGGCAGCGAGCAGATGGCACTGGTATCGAGTGCCACCACGTTAGCGAGATGCCGGCCTTCGTGGATGGCGTCCAGCCCAATGATTTCACCCGGAAGGTGAAAGCCCAGGACTTGCTCCTGTCCTTCGTGATCGATGGCGTAGCTTTTGAAGCAACCGGTACGAACCGATGCCACCGACTTGAATTCGTCGCCTGAGCGGAAAATGTGCTCGCCTGCCTGGATGGGCCGGGAACGGTGCACGATTTGCTCGAAACGGCTCTTTTCCTCTTCGTTCAGATCCTTGGGAAGACACAGTTCCCCGAGTGAGCACTGGCTGCAGGCAACTTGTGCCCGGTTGGGTTCACGGCGTGAATCACGAAGTGTGTTGATGCGCAGTACGTTATTCATTATTGCGTCCTCCTTGTTACATACAATTCTAGGTCTACTTGATCTAGATCAGTATTCGGAAAACTACGTAGATAAAAAACCGCCCCCGGAGGGGCGGTTTAAACATCATCAGAGGGTATTGCTCTTTCGATGCTGTGGAGTCAGATGACCCGGGAGAAGCGCTGCGGTTGGTCAGTCCGGTTCAGGTATTCGTCGAACAACATGGCGATATTGCGGAGCAGCAGACGCCCGGCCGGGGTCACCATGAAGCCGTCCGACTGGATTTTGATGAGTCCGTCCTGCTCCAGCTTGTCCAGAGACTGGACTTCGGGCATGAAATGCTCTTCGAATTCGATCCCGAAGCGGGTCTCGTAGTCAGCGTAATGCAGCTCACCTTGGCACATGATGGCCTCGATGATGCTGCGCCGCAGGCGATCCTCGGTGCCCAGCGTCACTCCGCGCCAGATCGGCAGTTCACCGGCACCTACGGCAGCCTGCCAGGTCGGGATGGTCTTGAGATTCTGTGCATAGCTGTCACCGATCTTGCCGATCGAGCTGACACCCAAGCCGACCAGGTCGCATTCGCGATGGGTTGAATAACCCTGGAAATTGCGCTGCAGTTTGCCTTGTTGTTGCGCCAGGGTGAGTTCGTCTTCCGGCAGGGCAAAGTGATCCATGCCGATGAACACATATCCTGCGTCGATCAGGCGCTGGATGGTCAGCTCCATCAATTCGAGCTTGGTTGCCGGGGTGGGCACGTCGGCTTCGTTGATCATGCGTTGTGCCCGGAACAACTGGGGCAGATGCGCGTAGTTGTATACGGCCAAGCGGTCTGGTCGAGCGCCCAGTACTGTATCCAGCGTGCGATCGAAGCTCTCGACAGTTTGCAGCGGCAGGCCATAGATCAGGTCGAGCGAAATCGACTCGTAGCCCAGCTTCCGCGCATGGTCGATCAACCCAAGCGTTTCCTCTTCGCTCTGGATGCGATTGACGGCCTGCTGTACCGCCGGATCGAAGTCCTGAACGCCGAGGCTGATGCGGTTGAAACCGAGATTCCAAAGGGTCTCCAGACGGTGCGGATCGACCGTTCGGGGGTCCAGCTCGATGGAAAACTCGCGCTCGCCTGTTTCCTGCAGGTTGAAGTGCTTGCCCAGGCTTTCCATCAGCGTGGTCAGCTGGGCATCGTCGAAGAATGTTGGCGTGCCCCCGCCGAAGTGGAGTTGATCCACCTGCCGGTCCTGGTCGAACAGCCGCCCCTGCATTTCCACTTCCCGCAACAGGTGGTCCATATAGACTGCACCGTGTTCGGGGTGGCGGGTGATTTTCTTGGTGCAACCGCAGTAGTAGCAAAGCGAATGACAGAAGGGCAGGTGCAGGTAAAGCGACAACGGCCGCGGAATCAATTCGGCATTGCTCGCAGCGGTGATCATCTCGTAGGCCACGGCGTCGAACCCTTCGTGGAATTGAACCGCCGTTGGGTACGAAGTGTAGCGAGGGCCTGATACGTCGTAACGTTTGATCAGATCCTGGTCGAAGCGAACCTGTTGAGTCATCTCAGTTTCTTGAAAGTGATCTTCTGAATGTTGGCAAGATAGCCCAGCTACGCCGGACCCCAATTGATTCTGATCAATTGTGGAGTCATTCAAGCATGAATTGCGGAGTTAATCGAGCATGAATTAAGTTGTCGTGAATTGATGTCTTCCGAGTCATCAATTTCGCAGTTGATCCATGTCAATAAGCCAACCCTGATATGCCATAGACTGTATCCCATCAGATGGAACCTTCCACTGATGGATTACGATTGTGTTTTGACTCTCCGTAGTACTTATTCATAGGGCCGGTTTAACCGGCCCTTTTTTTATCCGGCCTCTTTACAGCAAGTGGCGCAGGTCGGGCAGGTACTTTTCCAGCGAGCCGGTATTGAAGACAACCACCCGGTCACCGCGCTGCACCAGCCCACTGTCCAGCAGGCGCGGCAACGCCGCCAGGCAGGCAGCGCCCTCCGGGCAGATCCACCAGCCTTTTTCCTGCCACGTTGTTGACAACGCTTCGTTAATCTCGGATTCAGGCAGAGCAAGGGCGGCGCCGCCTGAGGCACGGATGATGTCCAGCACCCTGAAGTGACCCACGCCTCCAGGCACGTTGACGCCGAATGCCAGGGTATCGCCCGCCTGAACCGGTGTGGTGTCCATCGCGCCGGATTCCCAGGCCCTGACCAGGGGCGGCGTCACTTCGCTTTGCACGCAGATTACTTTCGGACGCCGGTCGTCGAGCAGCCCCAGGCACTCAAGTTCGTCCCACGCCTTCCACATGCCCAGTACGCCGGTGCCACCGCCGGTCGGATAAATCACAACATCCGGCAAGGACCAACGGCCACCGGGTCCGGTCGGTTCCGCCAACTCCAGTCCCAGTGTTTTTTTCCCTTCGATCCGCCAGCCGGGTTCCTGGAAGGTGGCCACGCTGAACCAGCCATTTGGAATCCAGTCGCGCTTGAGCCGTTCACCGGCCTCCCGGATGGTGCCCTGCACCAGCTCGAGGTGAAACCGGTCGGAACGATGCGCGAGCGCCGCAACGCGGCCGAGAATGGGCAGCGGCGTGTTCTCAGGCATGGCGACAACGGCCTGTAAGCCAGCAGCTTCGACGTATTCACACAAGGAGTCGCCGGCATTGCCCTGAGTGGGTACCGCCAGTTTTTCCAGCCCGAGCTTACGCGCCATCGAAATGGTCATGGCCATGCCCCTGTCTTTGAAACTCTGTGTCGGGTTGGCGCCATAACCAGGATGCGCTTTACCCTCGTCCTTGACCCACAGCTCAAAACCAGCGGCCCTGGCGAGAGGATGTTCCGCCCAGGGCAACAGCGGTGTGGCGCCCTCGCCGAGGTTTGTAATGAATCCCCGGTCTTCATGGTCATCCATGTCCAGCGCCAGTAGCCCGCCGAACCGCCACATGTCCATTCGTGAAGGCTGATACCAGGAGTGCTCGTTGCGCTCGGCCAGTAGCCGCTCGAGGTCCAGAATCATTTCGACCGGTCGTTGATCGACCGGGCACAGGTTCATGACCTGGCCGGCCGGGTATTCGGCGCTGCAGCCGGTACAGCGCAGGTGGGAAACAAAGCTCATCGGATCGTCCTCGAGGGGGGCGTATTGGCTTCGGGAATCATAGCAGTCGGGGTGTTGTTTGCGCTGACCCGTGACTCGTGACTGGGGACTGGGGACTGGGGACTCGTGATCCGTGATAGGAAACTATCTTGTAGTCCCCAGTCCCCAGTCCCTGATTCATGACCCCAATTCCCGGAAACACCTTCCCAATCGAGCACAACCCGATTATCGTTGCCCCATGAAAATCAATGGCGTTCCCCATCGGTCCATCTGGCTCAATGACAATGGCAGTGCGGTCGAAATTATCGACCAGACCCGTTTGCCCCACGAATTTGTGGTCAAAACCCTGAACAGCGTCGAAGACGCGGCGGAAGCGATCTACGTGATGCGCGTTCGCGGCGCTCCATTGATCGGCGCAACGGCTGCCTATGGTCTCGCGCTTGCCATGCGGGATGACCCCG
>JAHEFS010000143.1 GCA_024640045.1 Chromatiales bacterium
AACGCTATCCGAGCGACGCCACCATACTGGTGTACCGGGCGCGCGCCCGGTACTGGCTGGGTGACATGAAAGGCGCCCGGGAGAACTACCTGCAGGTGCTGCAGCGGGTTCCCGGGCATATCGAGTCACAGCAGTTCCTGGCAGCGAAACCCTGACTGCCGGGATAGGGTCCCCTCCTCATTGTGTCCAGTTCCAACGCATGGAACGAGGCGATGCAGCGACGTGCCAGGGAATAGGCCGCGTCGGTGTATGGCGGCTGGCCGGGGATGTGGGATGGTTCAGCTTCCCGCCAAAATAATTTTTAAATTATAAGGTTATTCTGTAAGTTTGGTTGGATTGCTAAAACAGAGTGGGAAGGGACCTGCGCCTGATCATCGATAAAACAATCCCAAGACTGCATGATGTGGATCAATTCCCTACTGTTAGAGGTGATTTAAAATCCTAAGGTATAAGTTATATACGAATTAAGTAGAGAGTTAATGGGGAGGTTGTTTTAGGTGAGTGACTCGAGAGAAAAGTTTATGGGGGGGTTTACGCGAACACATTTTTTATTCGCGATAGCTTTGGCACTGGCGATTGGTGTGGGCGCCATGACTTTCAAAGGACAACAGGGTGGGCAGGCGGTCGTTGCGGCGCCGGGTGGCGGAGGCGGGGGTAATTCACCGCCGGATTTTGGCGACCTGATTATCGTCCTGAGAAATGACAGTGGCGTGCCTGAACTCGACGCCAATAATTGCTGGCAGCCGATTGCTTTCGAATCCGAGTATTGTCCCGAAGCCGTTTGGAACTGCGGAGACGCGCCGTGCCTGGTCCCCACTGATCCGGAAACCTGTGGGGTGCTCCAGCCGACCTGTACCAAGGAGGTGGATTTCGGTCGCATCAACGAGGCGCGCTCTCCCGATACGGTTTTCGCGACGCAGTTGGAAGATGTCATAGTCAGGCTCGCCACAGCCGACTGCACTTCACTCGATCCCGCCGGTCGTCTGGTAGCGACCACGGACGGTATAACGGCTTTGGTAGACGACAAGATGTTGCGGCAGGTTGACCACCTCGATGGCATTCCGGCGGAGGCTTCGGTTTCGGCAACGATCGATTCGCCGCTGCAAAACCTGGCGATCTACCGGGAAATGATGCTTAAGGGTTCCATCGGCATCGACCTTCCGGGTGGGGCGGATCCCCTGACCTCCGCGGCCCGGGCGCTGGGCGCGGCTTCGGACAAAGCCGGGCTGATAAACGTGGACCTGGTGGCTTACCTGAACCAGATCATGGAGCTGACGGATAACTCCACGCCGACGGCCCTTCCCAAAATCTGTATCGAGATGAAAGAGGAAGTCATGGGCGTGGTGCAACTGGTGGAGAAGTGTTTCCTGGATTATGGCGCTTATACCCAGTACGACCGCGCTGCCAACTTCGGCGGCCTGCCGGACCCGGCCTACATCCCGCAGGAGTCCCCAGCCGCCGGGTGGTTCGAGTATCTTGAATTCCTCGGATCAGACACCTTCACCATAACTCGCGGCCCGATTACTACCGCGGTTTTCGGCGACAACGGATTCACCGGCGGCAATATCGGGGGCTTTGCCCGGGCGGCGGACGATGCCCGGGCAGTAATCAACTTCATGCATTCCTGGGCCGTGCCGGCGGAGTTCGAGACACCTATTCCTCCGTGCGGCACTACCGGTGAAGGCGCCTACGATGTCTCTATCAGTGACGTGTCCGGCCTTCAGGTGCCGAAAGTCATCGTGGATGGCTCGGAGGGCCGGGAGTTCTCGGTGACCGTCGCCAACGCCGGCCCGGATGAAGCTGAGATCACGATCAGGGTGACCGCGACACCCAGGAACGGGGGTGTAATCGTTGGCTCTCCCTGGACGTTCCCGGCAGCGCCGCCCGTTGTTCTCGGTCCCGGCGAGAGTGCGAGTTACACCCAGTTTTTCGCTGTAGACTTGGGCGAAGCCACGACCATAGATTGGCGTGCTACAGCCATTGCCTCCAAGGATGTAAACCCCGCCAATAATACCGTGGAGGCCGTCTCCAGTGTCGAGACGACCGGGTCGGCCAGCTCCAGCGGGACCCCTGTACTCAGTGGCCGCAGCACCTCTGGTGGTAACAGCGGCGCCTCGGGTAGCGGCGGTAATGCCGGTGGTGGCGATAACCAGGGTGGTGGCAGCAAATCCGGGCGGCAGATGGATAATCTGCGGCCCTGATCCACGGCCTGTCCCCTTGGCGTAATGGCTGCCGGCAGCGATCACCGGTAATCATGAGAAATTCTGGGGGGCGGGTGACTGCCCCCGATTCTTGTTATTCCCGATAGAGTGATTCAGCGTGGAGCGTGCAAGGGGAAGATTTTGAAAAAAGCCACAATGGTAATCGTCATTGGCGTCGCATTAATCGGCGCGGTGGTTATAAATAACGTCCTGGAGGCCACGGCAGGACCGGCCGCCGCCAGGGAGTCCACCACATCGACTTTCGAGTGGACCACGGTCGTCAACAACAACGACGCAATGCCCGGCGCCCCCGGCGGGCGCACCTTCAACAGTTACAACCAGCCCTCGGTCAACCGCCAGGGGCTGGTCGTGTTCCGGGCGCGCAGTCGCGGCGGCCCGCCCCTGGGCCAGCCGACCCACGGCATCTACACCCGCGATATGTCCGGCACGGGGAGCCCCATCGTCAGGATTCTGGATCGGACGACCCCGGTACCTCAGCCCAACAATGTGATTCAGCAACCCGACAACCGATTGACTACATTTATCGAGACCCCCTCTTTCCCGCGTATCGACATGAATTCCGCAACCATCGCCACACGCGGCAACCACCAGCCGGTCTGGCGCTATGTGCCCGAGGGGCCGGAACCCGACAAGCTGTTGCGGCAACTTAATCTACTCGCGGGTGCCACAGCGGAAACCGAGGTTGAGGAGACCCGCGCCGGCACCACTGGTATCTACACCAATCCGTTCGGCGACCTGGTAACCGGCGCCAGCAAACTCGGGGCGGTTCCCGAGTTCTCCTTCTTCGAGGTACCCGAGTACCCCGGAACGCTGTTCGAGGTATTCCCCGGGGCGCCCGCAATAACCGGAGGCAACACCATTGTCTTCAAGGGCAACTACACCACTACCGGGGGGGACACCCGGACTGGTGTTTACTATCGCGTCCTCCAGGACCGGCCCATAGGCGAGGACGATCTCGCGCCCGCCGGCGGCGATTCACCCGTGGTGCTTGTGGCGAGCAGCGACAGCACGCTGATCCCCGGTACCAGCACCGTGTTCGGCTCGACCGCCCCGCCCAGCGCCGCGAAAGGCAGGGTGGTGTTCGCCGGCTTCGATGACGAACAAAATCCCGGTCTGGGTGGGCTCTACATGGCGCGCATTCAGCCGACTCCCGAGTTGACCACCCTGGTGAGTATCGGCGGCGCGGTTCCGGGTGAAGCGAGGGCCAGCACCTTCAATCACCTCGGAGAGGGCGGCGCTTTCGACGGCCGTTTCGTCGGTTTCTGGGGCGCCTGGGGCGAGGAGACCCGCACCGTGCGGCTCTACTGCGCAACGGAAGGCAACAGGGATCGCATCGCCTACTGCAACCAGGCGCTGGAGTGCGCAAATACCGGCGAGATCCTGGGAGACCCGGGCAGTGTCTGTGACGATGAATCCGACCCGTTCCATGGAGAGAGGTGCTACCAGGAGCGGGAGGTCCCGCTCAACCAGGGCCTGTTCGTCCACGACAACTGGAAGGGTCAGACGCACGTGCTGGCCAAGACCCCTGGTGATTTCGACGATTTTCTGTTCTGGAACTACTCCGGCAAGACGCCCTGTACCGGCGGGGGCCATCACGGCGAAGAGGGCGACGCGGACGACGGCGAGCCGGCGCGCTGGCGCTCCTCGGCGTTCGTGGCGGTCTCCGGCCGCCGCGGGCCGAACGTGTGGAGTGCCTTCAAGGCGCGCACGGGCGAGCTGTCTGACGACAACGCCTACATTGATCCAGTGGACGGCATCTACCTGGATAAGCGGCCCGGCCCCCCGAACCGGCAGAGGGTCATGGTCACCCGAATGGCTGGCAACGCCCTGGATCCCGAGGCCCCGGCGGCATCTGTGGTCACGGAGTTTGGCATCGAGCGCGACGGCTTCCGCGGCCAGTGGCTGGTGATCAATGCTTCCATGGCCGAAGAGGGCGGTGAAGAGGATGAGGGCATGGCGGGCATTTACATCACCCTGGTGCCCTGATCCGCAAAACAGCGGCCTGTTCATTCAGCGAGCCAGGTACTCCGTGGCCTCGCACTCAGCTGTCGATTCCAGCGAATAACTCTCCGACACAGCCATATTGGCGGTGTCAGGCGCGAGGCCTGTGAGCGGGCCTCATTGTGAGGCTGGGCAGTGTCCAGGAACCGGTGGAAGACCAGAGTGTGCGAACACACGAATGGCCTTGCTGGTGTGGTGCTCTATCAGGATAGCTTGATAAGCTAGACTGCTCGTCTTACGGCAACAATCCCGGTGAACCCCAGCAGGATAGTCAGAGTGATCAGTGCCCATTGGGTCACTGCAGGAATATTTTCAGGGGCTGGTGGCGGCGGAACCACTGCTGGAGAATTGGCTAATCCTGTAATGGAGAAGCCTGTGTCGGGGTTTACAGGGCTGGCAGCTGCCCCCCCTGAATAATCGATATTGATAAATGCCTGGGGCAATGAACCGCTGGTACTTGTAACACCGCCATACAGGTTTCCATCGCTGCCGAATTCAATACTCCCGACTTTATTGGGTCCAGTCGGGCCGATTATAGTGGCAGCTCCCGTCGTCATATTGACTGTGGCCAGCGCACCGGAATCAATATGTCCACCACCAATGGTGCCGTACATCGTGCTCGTCGATGTGTCGTAAGCCAGGCCCGTTATTCCCCGATAGCCTGTCGGTCCAATGACAGTAGCGGTGCCCGTGGCGGGGTCGACAGTAACCAGATCGGAGTCGCCGCCCCCACCTGTGATCATCGTCGCGTACAGAACGCCGCCCACAAATTCCATGCCTGTATAGGCGCCGGTGGTAAAAACTACTGAAATCTGGTTGCCGGTGGCTGGGTCTATTTCATACAGGGTGAACGAACCATTTTCTCCCTGGGCATAGAATCTGTCTGTCGAAAAATCATATACCGCTTCGGTCATCCCCTCGGGAAGGGATCCTATCAGGGTTACAGCCCCGGTTGTTATGTCGATGCTTATCAGCTCTGCATCATGGGTAACGCCGAGCATGGCAGCGGCCGGAGATGCCTGGTTTAAAACAACAAAGCTGAATAAAGCTATGCAAAAAAACTTTCTGTACTTGTTGTTCATTTCAACCGTATTTCCCGTAGAGTGTCGAAAAAAAATATCACATAAATTTTATCAGTAAAACAGTCACACATCGTCACTGGATATGTAGCAGATACTTATCTAACGACGAAAGACAAAGGTGTGGCTTGTCATATCGATGAAACACTTTCAGCAACCCGACAACCGATTGACTACATTTATCGAGACCCCCTCTTTCCCGCGCATCGACATGAATTCCGCCACGATCGCCACACGCGGCAACTACACCACGCCCAGCGCCGCGAAAGGCAGGGTGGTGCGTTCGATGGCCGCTTCGTCGGATTCTGGGGAAGTAAAGATACCGTCTTCCTTCGCAACCAGTATTTGCGCCATTCCCCAGTCCAAAGGGCTCTTGCCAGCGCATCCCGAGAAGCTCAACCACCGCTCTGACCTCCTCGTGTGCCTCAGCTGAAGCCTTCGACCCCTGTTGCCCGCTCATTGCCAGCAGGGTGTCTTCCCGTTATTCCTGAGAATACAGGCACGCCTCAGGGGTAGTGCCCGACAATGTACAGCAGGTAATCCTCGTTCTCAGGAGTGGCAACCCGGGTCATGGTGCGTACTTTCTTCCGCACCGCGCCCATGGCGATGCCGCATTGCCAGTTGAGCCAGTGGGCGCAGGAGCGTACAGTGCCACCGCCGCTCCAGGCCCGACGTAGGTCGAATTCGGCGATCAACTTGAGCAGGATCTGTTCAGCGAGGTCATCGTAGCCACCGCGATGGGCGGGGAGCGGCGGAAAGGCGAGATTGGTCATGTAGGGGCATCTTA
>JAHEFS010000041.1:0-801 GCA_024640045.1 Chromatiales bacterium
CCGAGTGGCTGAAGGCGCTCCCCTGCTAAGGGAGTATGGGTCAAAAGCCCATCGAGGGTTCGAATCCCTCCCTCTCCGCCAAATGACAAACCCGCCTTCTGGCGGGTTTTTCATTTGTTGGTACCGGTCGGGATGAGAAGCCTCGGGCAGCCCGGCAGGGCTGCTGGGTTCGACCAATCGGCAGGATTGCCGATTGGGACGTCGAGAGGAGCGAGACGCCCGCAGGGCGAGGGCCATGGATGGTCCGAGTCAATCCCTCCCTCTCCGCCAAATGACAAACCCGCCTTCTGGCGGGTTTTTCATTTGTTGGATCTGGTCGGAATGAGAATCCTCGCGCAGCCCGGCAGGGCTGCTGGGTTCGACCAATCGGCAGGATTGCCGATTGGGATGTCGAGAGGAGCGAGACGCCCGCAGGGCGAGGGCCATGGATGGTCCGAGTCAATCCCTCCCTCCCTCTCTCGGCTCGGCCGCCTTGTCAGGGTCTGTCAGGCGGGGTTTTACCCGCGAGCTAAAGTGATCGCATTGACGGGCACATCGATTATCGAGTGGAGCAGTAACCGTGCCTTTCCACCCAACATCTGCAACAGGTGAAAAATTGTTGAAGAAGGTCTCTGGCTTCCCTTAGCGTCTCACAGCTAGTGGAGGTCGATATGGGCTACAAGCTCGTCCTTCGTACTCCCCGTACTACCAACGAAAACCGGCAGTACGACGCGACAACGACGAACGAGATCGGAATCAGAATCAGGGTTCGGGGGCGTCGCAGCCCCAGCTCCCTGCCCAATGAGTACGATGACGTTGTCG
>JAHEFS010000041.1:811-21914 GCA_024640045.1 Chromatiales bacterium
CATTTGTTGGATCTGGTCGGAATGAGAATCCTCGCGCAGCCCGGCAGGGCTGCTGGGTTCGACCAATCGGCAGGATTGCCGATTGGGACGTCGAGAGGAGCGAGACGCCCGCAGGGCGAGGGCCATGGATGGCGCGAATCACAAATTTGCCGGGAGCAATTTTGAACGAGGCTGCGCGAAGCGCAGCGAGCCCGAAGGGCAGGCTGCAGGGACGCAGCCGGTAATCCCTCCCTCTCCGCCAAATGACAAACCCGCCTTCTGGCGGGTTTTTCATTTGTTGGATCTGGTCGGAATGAGAATCCTCGCGCAGCCCGGCAGGGCTGCTGAGTTCGACCAATTCGCCGGGAGCGAATTGGGTCGCCCGTATAACGATTGTGCTTGATCAGTGGGCCTGAGAATATATTATGGTCAATACCCGACTACTGATGAATCATTTATTCCATGTCCTGCCTGGTCAAAATCAGAGCGATCAAGGAACAGTTATCGCCGAATGAGAAAAAAATCGCGCGGTTCATCCTTGAGAACCCGGCCCTGATCCGGGACTATTCTTCGCAAAATCTCGCCGCCTCGGTGGGGGTGAGTCAGTCCAGTGTCGTCAAATTCAGTCAAAAGCTTGGATACCGGGGGTTTATCGACCTCAAGCTGGCCATTCACGAGGCTGTTCTGCGGGGCGGGGGGCCGGGCGGCATGGCGGGCGGGCAGCACGCCGACCGTAAAGAAAAGGCTTCGGCTGCTGAGGAGTTGTACCACGTCAAATCTCAAACTCTGCTCAGTACCATGGAACTGAACGACGAAGAGCGCTTGCTCAAAGCGGTTGAAGTTTTGATCAGCAGTGATCGGATCCAGATTATTGCGCTGGGTGCCGGGTCTCTCGTGGCGCGGAATTTCGCCAGTGTGCTGATCCAGATCGGGAAGTCCGTCGTGGCCGAGGTTGATACCTATATCCAGCTGTCCAGTGTTGCGACACTGGGCAAACGGGATGCCGTTTTTCTGATTTCATTTTCCGGCGAATCGCCAAGAATGTTGCAGATAGTCAAGCAGGCAAAGAAAGCCGGTGTGACCATCATTGCGCTGACCGGGTTCAGTGCCAATCCCATGCGGTCCCTGGCGGACGTCGAACTCTATTGCGTCGACCGGGCCGATGACTACGAAGTGCCCCAAATTGTGTCTGCCACCTCGCAGCAGTACGTCGTCGACTTGCTGTTCAGCCAAATCCTCAAGCGCGACCGCAAGGCGAGAGAACTGATGAAGCTCAGTCGCCAGGCGGCCGAGAATATTTAGAGGAATATGCCCACAAACGAATGGGTTTAAGGCGATTCAGAAATCTGAATCAAACGCGATGATTTGCTCGGCCTCGAGTCTTGCCCGTATGACGCGGAATTCGCAGTCGTCCACAAGCACTTCCGGCACCAGGGGGTGGGTGTTGTAGAAAGACGCCATCACGGCCCCATAGGCGCCTGCGTTCTTGATGGCCAACAGGTCGCCCGACTCCAGCAATGGCAAGGCCTTGTTCAGCGCAAAGGTGTCCCCGGTTTCGCAGATGGGCCCCACCACGTCATAAAGGCAGGTTTCTCCATTGCCGGCTCTGACCGGCATGATCTCATGGTGGGCATCGTACAGGCTGGGCCGCAGCAAGTCGTTCATGCCCGCGTCGATAATCAGAAAGCGACGTTTCTCACCTTGCTTCACATAGATGACCCGCGAAATGAGCAGACCGGCTTCGCCGACGACGGATCGACCCGGCTCAACGATCACCCGGCATCCCAGGGGGGCCAGAATTTCCCTGGCCAGGCTTGCATACTCCGCCAATGATGGCGGTTCCGGCGCGCCGTCCTCGTAGGAAATCCCCAGCCCGCCGCCGATGTCGAGAACGGTGATTTCGTGCCCCTGTTCACGCAGCAAGTGGGTCAGGTCGCGAAGGCAGTGAAAGGCTTGTTCGAACGGTTCGGACTCGGTGAGTTGGGATCCGATGTGCATATCGATGCCCTGGATGCGAATTCCCGGCAGCGAGGCGGCCCATGCGTAAATTTCACTCGCCCTGGATGCGGGAACGCCGAACTTGTTTTCCGATTTGCCCGTGGTGATTTTCCGGTGTGTGCGGGCGTCTATGTCAGGGTTGATGCGGAATGCTATGGGCGCCTGCTTTCCCATGGACAGGGCAATGCGGTTCAATTGTTCCAGTTCCGGTTCCGACTCGACATTGAACTGGAGAATGTCTCGCTCCAGCGCGAACGTCATTTCGGGAACGGTTTTGCCCACCCCGGAAAAGACAATGCGGTCAGCGGGGATTCCCGCAGCCAGTGCGCGCTTCAGTTCGCCTTCGGAGACGACATCGGCCCCGGCACCCAAGGCGGCAAGCAGCCGCAGAACAGCCTGGTTGGAGTTGGCCTTTACCGCGTAGCAGACCAGCGACCCCTCCGAGTTGAAGTGACTGGCGTATTCGCCGAACCGGCGACGGATTGCGCCTGCCGAGTACAGATACAGAGGGGTGCCCACCTGGCTGGCAATCTTCTCAACCGGGACATTTTCAGAGTACAGTTGTTGTTCGCGATACAGGAAGGTCACGGGTTGGCAATCTCAGGCCTGAAATTGGAAAAATAATATATTACCATCCTGTAAAACGCCCGGAATAGATTATTACAGCCCCTGCTGGTGGCATGAGTCCATTTATATGATTACAGAACGGTATATTTCTCAATCCCGCGTGGCCTGTGGTCGCGACAGGGCTCATCCCCCGCGCCTGTTGGCGGTTCTGGGAAGCATTGTCCTGATACTGGGTTTATTCCAATCGGCCGCTTCGGCCCAGGCGGAAAGCCCCCAAGACCTGGAGGCAGGGGTAATTGACTCAGTGGCACGACAGGCCATGGCCGCGTTCGACGTGCCTGGAATGGCGGTCGGAGTGGTCAAGGATGGCAAAACGGTCTTTGCCAGGGGCTATGGTATTCGCGAATTGGGCCGGCCGGAGCCCGTGGACATGCAGACTATGTTCAGGGTGGCTTCCGTATCGAAGGCTTTTACCACGGCCGCAATCGCGATCCTGGTGGATGAGGGGAAGGTGGCCTGGGCCGACCCCGTGATCGACCACCTTCCGGAATTTCGCATGAACGATCCCTGGGTGACGGCCAACTTGGGCATCACCGACCTGTTGGCGCACCGCGGCGGACTGGCGCCTCATGCGGGCGATCTCATGTTGTGGCCAGTGCCCAACACCTATACGCGGGCGGATATCATCAATGCTCTGCGGTACTTTCCACTGGAGCGTGGTTTTCGTGCCGGGTACAGCTACGACAACGTCATGTACATCGTGGCCGGTGAAATTGTCGCCCGGGCGACGGGCGGGACCTGGGGTGAATTTGTCGACCAGCGCATCATGCAGCCATTGGCGATGGAGCGATGTTTCGCGGGCAGCATCCCCCCGGATGAAATGCACAACCTGGCGGCGCCACACGGCGAGGACGATGGAAAAATGGTCATCATCGAACGCAACCGGGTGCCGGCCGAGCCCTCCAAGTTCGCGCCAGCCGGCGGCGTGGTCTGTAGCCTGGGTGATCTGATCACCTGGGTGCGGACGCAGTTGGGGCAGGGCACTTCTCCAGCTGGGGTCGCCCTGTTCGATGCAGCTCAGAGCCGCAAAATGTGGTCCCCGCATAACTGGCTGGGCGTGGGGGAACGGACCTACGAGCTCCATGGTACCCATTTCAGAGCCTATGGCCTTGGCTGGCGCTTGCGCGATGTTCATGGTTACCGGGAGGTGTCGCATACCGGGTCGCTGGACGGAATGCGCGCACATGTCCTGATGATTCCTGAACTGGCCCTTGGCGCCGTGGTGCTCACCAATGGCTCCAGCTCAGCAGCGCGCGATGCAGTGATGTACACCATTGAACAAGCTTACTTGCCGGTGGAGAAGCGAGACTGGGTCCAGACCTACCTGAAGCTGGAGCAAGAGGACCGCGACCGCGCCGGGGCGGAGGTTTCAGCGCCGGACAAGCCGCAGGAATTCATTCGCGCTTCTGCGCTGCCGGTAAGTGCCTATACGGGCGTGTATCGAGACCCCTGGTTTGGGGATGTTTCCATTACCGAGCAGGATGGGGTCCTGCACTTCGCGGCAGGGAAATCACCTCGCCTGAGCGGGGCGGCGGATCACCATTCCGGTGACACGTTCCTGGTCCGATGGACTGACCGTACACTTGCAATGGACGCCTACATCCACTTCGAGACCGACCTGGAAGGTAAAGTGACCGCCCTGTCGATGACGCGGTCCACCGAATACGAACAATCGGGTCCCGACCACTTCAAGTATCTCAATCTCATCCGGGTGGAGTGAACAGGTGAGCGGGAATGAAAAAGTGATGAAGGAGCAGGCAGCTGTGCTGGAAGTTCCCCGCGCGGAAAAGGGAATCTTGCGGCATGAGCCCCGCAGATACGGCGCATCAGAGCAGGGTTGCGCCCTGGAATATTATGGGCCAGATACTGCTCCGGCGGACATCCTGTTGATGGCGTCCATGCACGGGGACGAAGTTGAGACGACTGTTGTTCTGGGGGAAGCGCTGAGGCGGGTACCCGAAAACGCACTGAAAAACCCCGTTATCCTGAGTGTTAACCCGGACGGTATCCTGCGCGGAACGCGCAGCAACGCACGGGGTGTGGATTTGAACAGAAACTGGCCGAGCAGTAACTGGTCAGCCAATCCGGTCTATCACAGGGACCACGGTGGACAGGAACGCGACATCGCATTGAGTTCCGGGGCGAGCGCCGCCTCGGAAGCCGAAACCCGGGCCCTGCAGCAACTGGTGCTCAGGTTACAGCCCCGGGCGATCGTGACCCTGCATGCGCCACTGGCCTGTATCGACGCGCCCCAGGCATCGCCGCTGGCCCGGTGGATATCGCGGCGGGTCCAGCTGCCGCTGGTCCCGGATGTGGGTTATGAAACCCCCGGTTCGTTTGGTTCCTGGGCCGCGGAGCAGGGCATTGATATCATCACCTGGGAGTTCCCACGCCGATCAATTACGGCATTGATCGCTTCACATGCACCGGTTCTGTTTCAGCTTCTGACGGGCGAATTCGACCCGGGGGAAGATTAATTGCGCATTGGCATTACAGATTCTGGTGTTGGCGGGCTTTCGGTGTGCGCCGAACTCGAAGTCGCTCTGAGACAGGCCGGAATCGCCGACGACATCGAGCTGCTTTACCTCAATGCTGCCCTGGAGGACGATTACGCTTATAACTCGATGCCAAACCGGCAGATCAAGCTGACGACTTTCGACTGTTTTCTCGACCATGTTACGACCCGTTACCAGCTGGACTACCTGTTTATCGCCTGCAACTCCCTGAGTGTGCTGTATGGCGATACCCGATTTGCCCGTGATGCGCGCGTCACGGTTCAGGGAATTGTCGAGACCGGCCAGCAACAAATCCTGGGTGCTTTGAAGGAAAGTCCGGCCAGCGCGGTCATGGTCTTCGCCACGCCAACCACCATCGAGGAGGGCGTCTACGGCAGACTGCTCCGGGGGGCGGGTTTGCCGCAAGAGCGACTGGTCGAGCAGGCCTGCCCCGGTCTCGCGGACGCCATTTCCAATGATCACTCCGGGGGGCAGGCCAGGGCCCTGCTGGACCGGTTTATCCCCAGGGCATTCGAGCGCCTGGGCGTTATTCCGCAGGACGTGCTGGCTTTTCTCGGGTGCACACACTATGGCTACCAGGCCGATTTGTTCAGGTCGTGCCTGCTGCAACACGTGCCAGCGGTACGCGTTCTGAACCCCAATCCTGGCGCTGCCGCGGCCATCCTGGAACACATCCGGTCACCGGCCGGTCATGGCGCTGTGAACATTCGCGTCATTTCGCGTTATTCGATACCCGAACGGCCGATGGCGTCGCTGTGCCATTACCTGGGCGACATAAGCCCGGCCACCCTGGATGCCTTGCGTCATTTTGAAACGGTGCCAGACCTCTACGGCCCGCTCGAACTTAAGGATGTGGAAACAGCATGAGCGACCCGAAGATCACGTCCTTCAGCGAAGAAACCGAATTGAAGCGCGACCTGGGCCTGACCGAGGCGGTGGCGATCGTCATCAGTCGCATCATCGGTTCCGGTATCTTCCGGACGCCCGCGCCGATCATGGCGCTGGTGGGGTGCACGTCGTTGTTCGGGCTGGTGTGGGTGCTGGGCGGGCTCGTGACCATTTTCGGTGCCGTGATCTATGCGGAGCTGGCGGCGATGATGCCGCGCTCGGGCGGACCCTATGAGTACCTGAAAACGGCTTATCACCCGTTTTGGGCCTTTCTGCGGGGCTGGGCCATGTTTTTCGTCTCGGAGACGGCCTCGATCGCGGCGGTAGCCCTGATTTTCGGGGAGTATCTCAATGCCCTGTGGATCATTGTCTATGGCGAGCCTTTCGACCGCCTTACCCTGTTCCTGATCGCCTTCGGAACCATCTGGCTGCTGACCTCGGTCAATCTGTTCGGGGTGCATTTGAGCGGCGTCGTCCAGAAGTTCTTCGGGATCGTCAAGGTAGCGGCGGTGGGCAGCATTATCGGTGTGGCTTTCACCTCATGGAGCACCGGTAACTGGGGGAACTTCTTTGATCCTCTGTTCCCCGAGTCCTTCACGGGTTCGACGATACTGGTGGTCGGGGCCGCCATGCGCTACAGCTTCTTCGCTTTCAGCGGCTGGGAAGGCGCCACCTATATCGCTGAAGAGGTGAAAAACCCGAGGCGCAATCTGCCGTTGTCACTGTTTATCGGCATCGCCGGTGTGATGGTGCTTTACCTGGGGGCAAACGCGGCCTATCTGTACCAGTTACCCCCCGCCCGAATCGCGGAATCACCTTGGGTGGCCACGGAAGTGATGACGGTGGCACTGGGCGCTTCCGGCGGGATTTTGATTTCGGTCGCGGTCATGCTGAACACCTTCGGTAATGTCAGCACGCAGATTCTGTGCAAAGCCCGGTCATGGCAGGCCATGGCGCGGGATGGCATGTTTTTCCCGAGTTTCGCCCGGCTCCATCCCCGCTACAAAACACCGAACAATGCGTTATTGGGCCAGGCGGCCTGGTCGACCGTGCTGCTGGTGTTTGCGATCCTGGCAGAGAATTCCTACGAGGTCATGATCGATTTCTTTTCGGCGACATCGACGATCTTCAATGTCATGACATTTGCCGCGATCTACGTGATGAGAAAGAAATATCCGGATGTGGAGCGGCCGTATCGGGCCTGGCTTTACCCCTGGAGCCTGGTCGGTATCCTGGCCATTTACCTGGTGTTCTTCGTCATCACGATCATCACGGCGTTCGTGCCGTCCCTGATCGGCCTGGCGCTGACGGCAACCGGTGCTGTCTACTATTATTTCAAGGTCGGGTTCACGCGGCGCGCGCCGGGAACCGGGACGCCGGTCTGATGTCTGGCGTGGCATGGGATCGCGGGGGCATCCACCCATCAGGGTCATTGAGTCATGCGGCCAACTAAAGCGATCGTCAGCCTGGGTGCATTGGGTGCGAACCTGAAAGCAGCCGCAAACCTGTCAGCGGTCTCCCGCAACGTGGCTGTGATCAAAGCGAATGCTTACGGTCACGGGGCGAGCGCGATTGCGAGGGCCCTGGAACCGGATGTGGATGCGTTTGCGGTTGCTTTCATGGAAGAGGCCGTGGCATTGCGCGAGGCGGGTATCCTGCGTCCTGTCTTGGTGTTGGAAGGCTGTGCTCAGCGTGATGAAGTCGAAGAGGCAGCTGCCCGTAATTTTTGGCTGATGGTCCATGACCGCCGACAGGTGGATTGGATCCAGGCGGCCCGGTTGAAGAAGCCGGTGACGGTCTGGATCAAAACCGACACCGGCATGCATCGCCTGGGCTTCGACAGGAATGGTACCGATCAGGCCGTCCGCTCGTTGGCAGAGTCGGAAAACGTACGCTCTTCCATGGTGCTCTGCACCCACCTGTCCTGCGCAGACAACCCCGACTCGGCAGAAACGCGCCGGCAAATTACAGAGTTCCGCACGCTTGCCCGCGCGTACTCACTACCGGTCAGTATCGCCAATTCAGCCGGGATTCTGTTTTGGCCAGACAGCCATGCGGATTGGAATCGTCCAGGATACATGCTTTATGGAAATGCCCCCGGCGGATCGTCCGAAATCGGGGCTGCCGGCTTGCAGCCGGTCATGCGCCTCAGCTCCGAGCTGGTCGCTGTTCGTCACCTGGCGAGTGGGGAAGCGGTGGGTTACGGCCAGCGCTGGCGGGCTGCGAGGCCTTCGGTCATTGCCACCGTGCCGATCGGGTACGCTGATGGCTACCCTCGTCACGCGTCCGATGGTACGCCGGTCCTGGTGCGCGGCCAGCGCTCGCCGCTGGTGGGCACGGTCTCCATGGACATGATCACCATAGACGTCACCGAAGTCGACGGAGTGGAGGTCGGCGATCCGGTCGAGCTCTGGGGCAGTAGTCTCAGTGTCAACGAAGTGGCGGCTTGCGCCGGCACCATCGGTTACGAACTCCTGGCCGGGCTGACCGGGCGTGTGCCGATTACCTATCACCCGTGAGCTGTATCAAAGCAGCCACTGGCACAGATAGACTGCACTGAGCGCACCCACCGCGTCGGCAATCAGGCCGGCAGGAATGGCGTGCCGGCTGCGCATCACGCCCACCGATCCGAAGTACACAGCGAGTACGTAAAACGTCGTTTCCGAAGAGCCGAACATGGTGGCACCGATCTTGGCGTACAGCGAATCGGCACCGTATTCATTGACCAGGTCCGTCAGCAGCCCAAGCGAACCTGAGCCGGACAGGGGGCGCATTAATGCCAGGGGGAGGTTTTCCGGCGGAAAACCCATGAAATTCAGGAGTGGAGAGAGCAGCGTCAGCAGCACGTCGAGCGCGCCCGATGCGCGAAACATGCCGACCGCCACCAGGATCGCAACCAGGTAGGGAATGATGCGCACGGCAATGCTGAAGCCATCTTTCGCCCCAACCACAAACACCTCATAGACCTTGACCTTGCGCACGGCCAGTGCATACAGCGGAATGCCCACCAGCAAGGCGGGGATGATGAACTTGGCGAGCGCGTTCAGGCTTTCGATGAAGGACTCGATCATGGTTGATCTTCCTGCTTGCGCTCAGGGACCTCGCTATCCACTGCGAATCGCTTGCGTTTCTCCATCAGTTTCACGGCGACAATGGCCGCGGCGGTTGAGCACAGGGTGGCCAGTATCGTCGTGATAAATATCTGGCTGGACACCGTTCCCATCAGAGCGACCACGGTGGCCGGAAGAATCAACTGCACACTGGAGGTGTTGATGGCCAGGAACATGACCATCGCGTTGCTGGCCGTGTCCTTGTTGGGGTTGAGTTCCTGCAATTCTTCCATCGCCTTGAGGCCCAGTGGCGTGGCGGCGTTGCCCAGTCCGAGCATGTTGGCCGACATGTTGAGTACGATTGAGCCCATGGCCGGGTGGTCCGGTGGGACATCGGGAAAAAGGCGTACGGTGATCGGTTTGAGCGCCCGGGCGATGATTCGAATCAGGCCGGACTCTTCGGCGATCTTCATGATGCCCAGCCAGAGTGCCATGATGCCGATGAGCCCAATGGCTATTTCCACGGACACCTTGGCCATGTCGATGGCGGCCTGGGTGACGGCCTCGATGCGGCCGGTGAAAGCGCCGACCACCACGGCGATTGCCATCATTCCAAACCAGATGTAGTTCAGCATGCTCGGTTCTCCTTGGTCGTTCTGGTCATTTTACCGGTGAGGTTGGCAGGCAGAGAAAAGGGTCGTCACTGCGCGCATCCAGTTCGATTTCGTGTCCGACTGGCAGGGTGGCCTGGCAGTCGCCGTGGCCGCATGGGAAGTTACTGATGATGGGAAAATCCGTGCCGGCGCAGGTCTCCAGCACGATTTCGTCGGTGCTCTTGCCGAAGGGCGTGTCGCCTTCGTTGATTTCGAGTAACTCGCCAATAATCAATCCGGCGATGCCGTCCAGGCATCCACAGGATTTCAGGTGCTGCAACATCCGGTCGATTACGTGAATTTTTTCGCCGACCTCCTCGAGCAACAGGATGCGGCCGCGGGTATCGATTTGGTCCCGGGTGCCCAGGCGTTCATTGACCAGCGACAGGTTGCCGCCCCAGAGGGCGCCTGTGGCCTTGCCTGGTCGCAGGACACGTGCTCGGCAGGCCGGGGCCGAGGCAATCCGGACATCAGCCTTGCCTGACAGGACGGCTTCCAGGGTGTCGAGATTGTAGCCGAGGGCATCTTCGCCGAAGGTGCTCAGCATGGGGCCGTGAAAGGTCACCAGGCCAGTGCGCTGCGATAAGCTGGTGAGCAGACCGGTGATGTCGCTGAAGCCCATGAATATTTTGGGGTGGCTCCGGATCAGATCGTAATCGAGCAGGGGAGCCACGCGGTTGGCCCCATAACCGCCGCGCGCGCAAATGATTGCATCGATGGAGGGATCGCTGAACATGCCCATGATTTCCGCCGCGCGCTGCTCCGGCGCACCTGCGAACCGATAGTCCTGCTGCTGAGACATGTCGCCGGGTACGAGCTCGTACCCTCGGCTGGCAAACGTTTTCGCAGCCCGGTCCCAGCGTTCCGACTCCAGCCAGTAAGACGGGCTGACGACGCCAATCCGGGCGCCCGGCTGCAATTTTTTCGGCCTGGTGGTTTCTGTCATGCTCCTGGCTGCCCGGCGAATTAGCGACCTATGGTCGTGAGGAATCAAGCACCGGTCAAGCCAAAATATTTCGCGGGACGGGCCAAGGCCCTGTGAAAAACTTTTGGCCCGGGCCCTCCGCCTGGGCTATTGCACCGATGGCCGAGGGCCGCTAGTGACGAACCAGGCTCAGGTTCCCACGACCTTCAGATCCAGCATCTCCAGGCCTTCGATCCCGGTGATGCCCAGTCCCGGCGCGTCGGATATCGTAATTTCCGAGTGGTTGAAAGTCACTCCCGATTGAACCGGATCGAATGCGCACAGCGATGGCGCATCCAGGTCCACCATGGTGATTTCAGCTGACTTGGCAGCGGCGACGTGGGCCGCGGCAGCGACACCAATGCTCGATTCCAGCATGCAGCCGATCAGGCACTTGGCGCCGAAAGTGCCCGACAGGTCGGCAACCTTGATGGCGTTGGAGATGCCGCCGGTTTTCATCAGCTTGATATTGATGATGTCGGCGGCGCGGTTGATGATCACGTCCATCGCTTGCCGTGGTCCGAAAGAGCTTTCGTCCGCCATCACCGGTGTATCGACCCGCTCGTTTACGTATTTCATACCGTCGATGTCATCACCGCATACCGGTTGCTCGACCAGCTCGAGTTGCACGCCGCTTTCCTCGAGCGTCCGCAGCACCCTGACCGCCTGTTTCGGCGTCCAACCCTGGTTGGCGTCGAGGCGGATCAGGGCGCGGTCGTTGACCGCGGCATGGATGGCCTTGATGCGTTCCACGTCCAGCGCCGGGTCTTTCCCGACCTTGATTTTCAGGGTTTCGAATCCCAGCTCGAGGGCTGCCAGCGCGTCTTCAACCATCTTGTCTATGTAGTCCACGCTGATCGTGATATCGGTGGTAATGACGTTGTCACCACCGCCCAGCAATTTGTAAACGGGGGCGTCGTACAGTTGCCCGAACAGGTCATACAGTGCGATTTCCACAGCTGCCTTGGCGCTGTAATTCTTGACGATGGAGTGTTGCACCCGGTTTGTCAGGTCGTTCAGATCTTCGATGCTGCGACCGATCAGGCGCGGTGCGATCACCTTGCTGATGGCTTCTATGATCGAGCCATGGGTTTCGCCAGTGATCACGGCTGTCGCCGGAGCGCTGCCATAACCGCGGCAGCCATTGTCCGTTTCGATGATGAGAATGACGTCCTCGACTTGCTCTACCGTGCGTAATGCCGTTTTGAACGGGGACTTCAGGGGGACCCGAAGCATGCCGAACTGAATGGATTGAATTTTCATGATTCTGTTCCGTTAGCGAATTTTCTTGATGGCCAGCATTTCATCAAAGTAGTTGTGCCCGTCGGCGTCTCGCAGGGTCAGGAACGGTGTCACGGAGACCCCGTTCAAGGTGCCTCGATAGACAGTACCGTCCTCGTTCTCGAAGCTGATAGGGGAGGAGGTGTCGTGCAGGACATAGGGCTGACCCTGGTCGTTGCCGATGAAGATCATGACGTGCCCCGGGGAGTAGACGAGATCACCCACCTCAAGCGCGGCCACAGCCCGAGCTCGAAACTCACGCCCATCTTTGGCTGAGAAATGGGTGGTTTCTCCCATCGGGCTCCGAATCTGCTGTGCGGTATTGCGGGGCATGAGAATTCCAAACGATCTGAAGACGTCTGTCACCAGCCCGGAGCAATCCCGCGCATTGCATGAATGCCCCCAGCCATAGCGCTCACCCAAGAACTTAAAGGCTTGCCGGATCACGTTCTCCTGTGTGTAATCCAGGAAAGCCTCGCGGACATCCTGGCTGCGAGCGATCAGGCCGGTATGGAATTCCAGCGTGCCCGAGGCACTCGCTACGGGCAGGCGGACGGCGAAACCCGACAGCGTGCTTTGTCCGTCGATGTCTCGTAAAGACTCGTCAGCCCCCGCCAGCGGCAGCTTGACACCCATGTCGAACTGCAACTCTGACACCTTCGGGTTGCGGGGGTTGAAGTTGGTGCGCACCTGGGCGCCGGTTACAACAATGAAACGTTCTGTCTGCTGGTAATCAGTAACGGTGTTGCGGTCGGTCAATGCGATATGTTCACGCCGGACCCAGGCCTGGTAGTTGTAAGACTGCACAAAACACCATTCGTGATCCCGGCTTCGGTGAAGAACGAGCACCCCGTCACCGGGGAAGAGTCCATTTTCCTGGAAGCGGTCGAGGTCTACGCTGTCTGCCGAACGGTAAGCTGTGTCCCGGCTGGGCCAGGTGCGCATATCGGTGCGTTGCACGGCCATGCCGAACTGAATGGAAACGCGTTCCGGTAACGCCTGCAGGTTCAGGTTGTCCGCGTAGCGCGCGTAATCGGCGGCTTCGACCGGGCGCCCATCTTGATGGAAGTACAGGGGTGAGTGGAATGGCTTGCTGAGTGACTCGATGCGACGAGTGACCTCCAGGCCTTCGAGGGTATCTGGACAGCCCGGCAGGTCAATCATGTTCGGGTCGTTCGCAAAGCCGGCGGCGTTAAACTGTTCGATACGGGCCCGATCCATCACGATCTCGTGGGGCTGTCCCGCCCGTGCAACCCAGTAATCCGCAGACAGGTTCCTGAACGAGCTCCCCCTGGCCGGTTGTGAAAGGTTCATGGCCCGGGAAAATTCAGTCCGGCGTGCAGTTCGACTGCACTGTGTTACCGGGCCCGTCCGCCATGTCCGAGGGGCAAAGCAAAGGCGCGAGTTCCGCAGGGTAATATTTCTCGATGAGCGCGTAGAGAACGGCAGCCGTTTCGATGCCCACCTCTCCGGTGACCAACCAGGGCAGAAAATGCATCTGGAAAGCGCGCAGCACATTACGGGTTTGTTGATCGTACTCACCGGTCTGTTCGATCTGGTAGCCGTAGGTATGCAGGGCCCGCTGCATTTGCGGCAAGGAAGGAAGCTGCCCATGAAACTGTTCCCAATAACGACCTACCGTAGCGTCGTCATACCAGGCTCCGAAGCCCAGGCGGTATAGGCGCTGCCACGGAAAGCGGGGTCCGGGATCGATTTTCCTCTGTGGTGCAATGTCCGAGTGTCCGACGATATGGGTTGGTTTGACTTCGACATGCCGCTGCTTGAACTCTTCCAGCAACTGCAGCAACAGGCCGATCTGACCATCATCAAAATCCGGATAAAAGCAGAAGCTGTCCGCCGGCCAGTCGCCGATGCCCTCGGGTGCCGGGTTCTCTGGCTCATGGCAATAGGTCTGGTTGACCAATTCGATCCCGACCGAAAGGTTGTTGAGCTTGGTCAGGCCCTTCCAGTAACTGGTGCCTGCGTGCCAGGCGCGTTCGTCCTCCGGTACCAGGGAATAGATCCTGAGGTCTTCGCCCCCGTAGCTGGAATCGCCCGGTTCCGGAATCAAATAGTGCGAACTCACCGGCCGGCTGGTCGGCTTGGTGAGTACATGCAGGGAGTCACCAAAGTCAGAACTGGTGTGGTGTATCACGATCACGGCGACGCGGCTGTCCTTGTTGGCGGACTCGACGGTGACCGTGCGCGTGGAAGTGCATCCCATCATCAAAAGGGATGAAATAGCCCCGACTTTGACCAGGTTTCGGCAGATTTGCCTTTTTTCTATGCTCATAATTAGTGTTAAAATTCCGTGAAATCCGCTGATTCATGCGCGAAGAATAATTAATTCTTTACTTGCAAATTAGAAATGATATTTTATTATGTCAAGAACATAATAAGTTTGCATCCTGAACCGTCGCAACTACCGTTCCACAGTGGGGTTAATTCATTATGAGCAAGATCGTCTTTTCGAAGGGTAATTTGACAATAACGCGAGCGGCCTTTGCGCGGCTCATGATTCTGGGTTTTTTCCTGACCCTGTTCAGCACACCTTTGCTGGCGCAGCAAACGGGTTCCGTCACCGGTACGGTGACCAACGCGGCGGACGGTTCCGCCATCGAGGGGGCGACCATTGTTGCAACCAGCCCGGTATTGCCGGGTGAGCGCACCACGACGAGTTCCGGCAATGGCGATTATCGCCTGCCATTGTTGCCGCCGGGCACTTACACCTTGCGGTTTACCATGCCGGATGGTGTCACAGAACGGACCCGGGTGATGGAAGTGCTGCTGCAACAGCGCTCGACGGTGGACGTCGCGGTCGACCTGGGACAACCGATGGAAGAGGTTCTCGTCGTCGGCACCGCGACCCTGCTCGAGATGGGCGACGCGTCCATCAGTGATGCAATCGGTAGCGACACCTTCAACGCCTTGCCGATCGGTCAGGAATACCGTGACCTCGTCAAGCTGATTCCCGGTGTTCAGTACACTGCGGATACAACGCGTGGCCCAAGCGCCGGCGGTAACGGCCAGGACAACACCTACCAGTTTGACGGCGTGGACGTGTCCCTGCCGCTGTTCGGCACACTCTCGGCTGAGCCTTCGACGCATGACATCGACCAGGTGTCGATCGTGCGCGGTGGCGCCAACGCCGTAGGTTTTAACCGTTCCGGTGGTTTTAAGGTCAATACCATCTCCAAGCGCGGCACCAACGAGTTCCACGGTGAGGCCAGCTACCAGATCGAAGACTCCTCCTGGACGGCGGATCGCGAAAACACCGACCAGGATTTCGACCAGACCAAGGACTGGGTCGTGGCCAACTTCAGCGGCCCGATCGTGAAGGACAAGCTGTTCTTCTACGCGTCCTACTACAACCCGACCACCGAGCGCAAAAACCGCGACAACGCCTACGGCCCGGTGCCGGATTATTCCTACGACCGGGACGAGTACTTCGGCAAGCTGACCTTCGCCCCGACCGACAGCCTGTTGTTCGATGCCAGTTATCGTGCGTCCGACGCGGAAGGCTTTGGCGAGGGCGTAGGTACCTTCGAAAGCGCCCGGGGTTCCCAGGGTAGCGACGCGAGCCTCGACATCGCCATCGTCGAGGGCTCCTGGATCATCAGCGACAACAGCAGCGCGTACTTCAAGTACACCGACTTCGAGAATAAAACCAAGGGTCGTCCTGATTACCTTTCAAATGCTAACCCGGCCATCGGCGCCATGCTGGACTTGAACAATCTCGACTCGATCGGCCAGTTTTTTGTGCCGAATTTGCGCGAAAACGATCCGGCCTGGAACGCCTGGGCGCAACCGCTGATCGACCAGTACAGCTATCCTGGAAACACGAACGGTGGTGGCACCGTCGGCGGGCACTACCAGATCAACGAGCAGAATTTTTACCGCGAGTCGTTTGAAGTGGGCTATGACCTCAGCTTCGACTGGGGTTCGACCACCCATGAACTGCACTTCGGCTACCACCAGGAGGAAATCGAGGAATATCTGCTCCGGTCATCCAACGGTTGGGGCCTGATCGAGTCCATTGGCGGCATCGAAAACACCTCTGACGGAGAGCCGATTTACTACCGTGCGACGTTCTACCAGACCAGTCTGGGTGAATATGGCATCCCGCCGATCCGCTCATATGCCGAGAGCCGTAATATCGAGATCAATGACCTCATCACCATGGGCGACTGGAGCTTTAACATCGGCCTGCTGATATCTGAAGACACCCTGTTCGGTCAGGGCCTGCGGAAAGACCCGACTGCATTGAGTGGCTTTGTGGCTGCCCCCGGTAACAAGTACGAGATGAAAAAGGTGGACTTTGACGAGATGCTGTCCCCGCGCCTTGGCGTGACCTGGGACTTCGCCGATAACATGTCCGTGTTCGCCAATTACGCGCGTTACTATCCGTCGGCCAGCTCGCTGGCGCGCGCGGCGTCCTGGGACCGAAACCTGCATGCCGAGATCGAGGCTGATTTCGACATCAACGGCAACATGATCGAGATCGAAGATGACGCGTCTTCTTCGGGCAAGTTCTTCGTGCCCGGCATCGAACCGCGCCATATCGACGAGTACATCATCGGCCTGACATGGGACGTCAACGACCGCCTGAGCACCCGCATGCATGCACGGCATCGCCGCGCCCGCGATATGTGGGAAGACACCTGGAACTTTGCCCGCCAGTTCTATTCCTGCACCGCAGAGCCAGACCGTTTCGGCTGCATGCCTGCTGGTTGGTCAGAGGAAGAGCCGTACATACCTGAGCTGAGCGATTACATCGACCAGATCGGCAGCGGCAGCACCTTCGTCATCGCGCAGCTTCCGCGAGCCTACACGGACTACACCGAGCTGAGCTTTGAAGGTGAATACCGGGGTGATAACTGGTTCCTGCAGGCGTCCTACACCTGGAGCCAGTACGAAGGCAACTTTGACCAGGACAACACCACCACGTTTAACGATCAGAACATCTTCATCGGTTCGTCGAACCTGGCCGATGCGCGCGGCCGCATGCTCTGGAATTTCAAGGACGGCACCCTGCACGGTGAAGTTCCTCACCTGTTCAAGCTGTTTGGCTACTATGAACTACCGTGGAACGCGAGCCTTGGTGGCTACTTCGTGTACCAGTCCGGCAAACCCTGGGAAACCTGGAACGGCTCACCGTACGGCTACAGCAGCGATACCATCCGCTTCGTGGAGAAGGCGGGTTCGCGGCGTGCTGATGCGCACTACCAGCTGGACCTGAACTACACGCAGAACTTCTACTTCGGCGCCGACAACCGCTACGCGGTGCAGTTACGCGCAGATCTGTTCAACGTGTTTGACAACCAGACCGGCTACAACATCAACCCGGTGGAAGACTCGTCCACCTACGGACAGCCGCTCAGCTTCTACCAGCCGCGCCGGTTGCAACTGATGGCCAAGTTCCTCTTCTGATCGGGGAGAAACTGGGTTGGCGCATCCGCGCCTGACAAGCAACAGGCCGGCCCGGGCAACCGGGCCGGCCTTTTGTTACTCCCTTTGCCGAAGTACCTGCGATGATTGAATCCGCCAATATCACCAGTCTCGACGTGGTTATCGTTGTTTTTTACCTGGCTGGTGTGACGGTATTTGGTCTCTGGATCGGGCGGGGCCAGCGTAGTACGGAGGATTACTTCCTGGGGGCGCGTTCGCTGCCGTGGTGGGCCTTGCTGTTCTCCATCGTCGCGACAGAGACCAGCACCGTGACGTTCCTCAGTCTTCCCGGCATTTCGGCAGCGGCCGGCGGGAACCTGACGTTTCTGCAAATCACTTTCGGTTACATCGTCGGACGCCTGTTGATTATCCGCATCCTGCTGCCGCTTTACTTCAGGGGCCAGGCGTTCACGGCCTACCAGGTGTTGGAAAGCCGCTTTGGGTCGCTAAGCCGTCGAGCGGCCTCGTTGCTGTTTTTGCTGACGCGCAATCTCAGCGACGCCCTGCGGCTGTTCCTGACTGCGCTGGTGTTGCATATAGTTTTGGACCTGGACATGGCCTTCAGTGTTGTCGCGCTGGGTATTCTGACCATCGTCTACACGCTGGTGGGAGGCGCAAAATCGGTTATCTGGAACGACTGTATCCAGTTCGCCGTCTACATGCTCGGTGCCGCTGCCGCCTTCTGGATCATCATTGGGGCCCTGCCGGAAGGCTTTACAGGCTTTGTCCGCTACGCACAGCATGAAGGTAAACTGCTGTTGTTCGACTTTGACCTGAGCCTGGTGAAGCCAACCATGACTTTCTGGTCGGGTTTGGTGGGTGGCGCATTTCTCACCATGGCGACCCACGGTACCGACCAATTGATGGTGCAACGTTATCTTTCTGCCCGCAACCAGGCCGATGCCTCCCGGGCCCTTGGGATCAGCGGCTTTATCGTATTCGCGCAGTTCGCGGTGTTCCTGCTGATCGGTGTGGCGCTGGCTGCATTTTTTACCCTGGTCAATGGTGATGCCACTGCGGCACAACAGGGCGGAGACCGGTTGTTCGCGAACTTCATCGTGCACCACATGCCGCCTGGCCTGGCCGGTATTACGCTGGCTGCCGTTTTTGCCGCCGCGATGTCGACCCTGTCGAGTTCGCTCAACTCGTCCGCGACCGCGGCCATCACCGATGTCTACCTGCCATGGCGGGGTGATGGCCTGACGCCGGCAAAGCAACTGCGCGCATCGAGGTTCGCCACCGCCCTGTTCGGCGTGATTCAGGTATCCATCGCGCTCGTGGTGGGTTCGGTTGGCATGACCGAAAGCGTGGTGGCCAGCGTATTGAAAATCACCGGTTTTGCCACCGGACCAGTATTGGGTATCTATCTGCTCGCGGTCTTTGCGCCCAAGGTACGCCAACCGGCGGCTCTGTCGGGTTTCGTCCTGGGGGTTGCCGGCTTGTCAGCCGTGGCCATGGGTTCGGGCCTGTACTGGCCCTGGTACGCGGCAGTCGGTTGCCTGCTGACCTGGGGTGCGGGTTGGCTGGTGCAGCAGTTGCTGGACCGGGCTGCGGAGGCATAAGCCCGCAATCCGGCGTAGGATAGTGAACAGAAATACCGGACATGATCAGCGGCATGACGAGGAGGCCGGAAGTGGCGAGTGAAGCCTTGCTGAACGCCAGGGTGTTCGACGGGGAGCAGGTTTTCCCGTGCCTGAACGTGACGCTTCGGGACGGGCGTATTGAGCGCATGACGAGCGAGTCGGTCGATCCGGTTGCATACGCCTCATCGCTGGACCTGGGCGGAGGCCTGTTGGCGCCCGGGCTGATCGATCTGCAGGTCAACGGCGGCGGCGGAGTCATGTTCAACCAGGCGCCCAGTGTCGCGACGATCCGTGCAATGGGCGATGCGCATCGCCCATTTGGAACCACCGGGTTCCTGCCCACCCTGATCAGCGACAGCCGTGAACAACTGGCTCGTGGCGTCCAGGCTGTGCGCGATGCCATTGCCGAGGGTGTGCCGGGCGTGCTCGGGATTCACGTCGAGGGCCCATTTCTCAATACCGACTTTTGCGGTATTCACGATGCCGGTTTCTTTCGTGACATCGAAGAAGAAGAATTCGACCTGCTGGGGTCTGCCGAAAATGGGCGGACGGTCGTAACGGTCGCACCAGAAACGGTGGGGCCGGAATCCATCCGGCGCCTGGTAAGCCGGGGTGTCATCGTTGCCGGCGGCCACAGCGCAGCGACTTTTGAACAGGTGCAAGCTGCGTTGCAGGCTGGATTATGTGGTTTTACCCATTTGTTCAATGCCATGACGCCCCTGGGCAGTCGTGAGCCGGGCATGGTGGGCGCCGCGCTTGCTGATGAGCGAAGCTGGATGGGCATCATCGCCGATGGCCAGCACGTCCATCCGGCCAGTTTCTCTGTTGCGGTTGCCGCCAAGAAACGGGGCCAGAGTGTGCTGGTCACCGACGGCATGGCAACGGTGGGCTGGGACCAGGATGCCTTTGAATGGAACGGCCAGACGGTGACCGTCTCCGATGGCTGCTGCCGGTTACCCGACGGTCGACTGGCAGGGTCCAACCTGAACATGATCGCCGCGGTACGAAATGCCGCCCGGTTCGCTCGTATCGACCGCCTCGAGGCTTTGCGCATGGCCTCGCTCTACCCAGCGCGGGCTTTGGGGCTGGACCGTGAACTGGGGCGCATCGAGCCGGGTTTCCGAGCCAGCATGATCGAACTGGATGAGGGGTTCAGGGTACGCCGCAGCTGGATAGACGGCGCGATGGAAGCGTACGAAGAGGCTTTTCACTGATGGAAGTGATCATTTTCAGGGACGCGGCCAGCGTGGCGGACAAAGGTGCCGAGCTGGTCGAGGAGATGCTGCGGGCCAAACCGGATGCTGTATTCGGCTTCGCTACGGGCACGACGCCCATCGAGCTCTATCGCCGGCTGATCGAGCGTTACCGGTCGGGGTCACTTTCGTTCCAACGCACGCGGTCGTTCAACCTCGACGAATACCTGGGGCTGGATGCGAGCAGCCCCAACAGCTATCGATCCTTCATGGACCGCGAGTTTTTCGATCACGTCGACATCCGCAAGGAAAATACTCACGTGCCGGGCTGCGGCAGTGGTGAGAATCCCGGGCAGGTAGGGCCGCGCTACGAGTCGCTGATCCGGGAAGCCGGCGGAATTGACCTGCAAGTGCTCGGCATCGGTCACAACGGCCACGTGGGCTTCAACGAACCCAGTTCCAGCCTGCGTTCGCGGACGCGGGTCAAGACCCTGACGCGCAAGACGCTGGAAGATAACAGCCGATTGTTCAAGTCCGGGGAATTTCAGCCCAGGCTGGCCATCACCATGGGGATCGCCACCATCATGGATGCACGGCGAATACTGCTGCTGGCGACGGGGGAGCATAAGGCCGATGCAGTCGCCCGCGCGGTGGAAGGTCCGGTGACCGCGATGTGTCCGGCCTCGATACTTCAGATGCACGAGTTCACAACGGTATTACTGGATGAGGCAGCCGCCGCCCGGCTCAAGCATCGCGAATACTATGATCTGGCCCACGGGGAAAACGAGGCTCTGAAGGATCGTTTCGGAGCGTTCTATGCCCGGACCTGATACTTCAAGGGTAGATCAGGAATGGGTTCCGGCGTTGGCGAAAGCGTTCCAATGCAGGCTGATAGGCTGCCTCGATGGCATCGACTTCCAGCC
>JAHEFS010000042.1 GCA_024640045.1 Chromatiales bacterium
CACTATGTCCGTTATGCGGACATGCTGTGGGAAATCGATGAGTTTTTGGGCGATAACGAGGGGCTGATCGTGGCTGAAATCGAGCTCGAATCAGAAGATGAGTCTTTCGAATTACCGCCCTGGGTGGGCGAGGAAGTCACCGGCGAGGAGCGCTATTACAACGTGGCCCTGGCGCGGAACCCTTACCAGGAGTGGGAAGACGAGTGACGGGCTGAAAAAGGCAGACGCGAATTACGCAAATTTAGCTAATTACGCAAATTTTTTTAATAGGGTTTGCCTAGGATTGTCATTTCCGGCATTGCAAAAGCCAACGGATTGCTTGCGACTACGATGCGCTGGAAACCATCTGCCGCAAACGCTTCCGATCCAGCAATTTCAAATTCGGTAAATTTTCAACGGGGCAAGCAATAAAAATGCTCTTTTTCGCGTAATTAGCTAAATTTGCGTAATTCGCGTCTCTTGATGAAAAGACTATGAATGAAA
Source organism: Chromatiales bacterium (assembly GCA_024640045.1). GTDB lineage: Bacteria > Pseudomonadota > Gammaproteobacteria > Xanthomonadales > SZUA-36 > WTJD01. The sequence continues at coordinate 484 of JAHEFS010000042.1, forward strand.
CTCAAAAACTCGGACCTTTGCTCATCGGCATCGCGGGGACTGAACTGGAACCGCAAGACGTCGAATCGCTGCAGCACCCGGCTGTGGGCGGCGTGGTTCTGTTCACACGAAATTATGCCAGTCCGGCACAATTGCAGGACCTGACCAGCGCCATCCGGGAGCGCTCCGGCAGGGCGTTGTTGATAACCGTCGACCACGAGGGTGGCCGGGTACAGCGTTTCCGGGAAGGCTTTACGCCATTACCTCCACTCGCCGTGCTGGGGCGAATGTACCAGGAGCGGGCGGAAGTGGGCCTGGACATGGCCTACCGCCACGGCAGGGTCATGGCCACCGAATTACTGGTGCTGGGCGTGGACATGAGTTTCGCACCAGTACTGGACCTGGATCGCGGCAGTCGTGTCATCGGTGACCGGTCTTTTGGATCCGACCCGGCTGCGGTGGCGGCCCTGGCGGGTCATTACCTGGCAGGGATGCACGACGCGGGAATGAAAACCTGCGGTAAGCACTTTCCCGGGCACGGGTCGGTGGAAGCTGACTCACATACCGACGACGTCGTGGATGCCCGTCCTCTTGATGAAATCCTGAAATCGGATCTCGGGCCCTTCGCCAAGGTCGTGCAGGAGCTTGATTCTGTGATGATGGCGCACGTGGCTTACCCGTCGGTGGATCCAGAACCCGCGGGTTACTCGAAGCGCTGGATTATCGAAATGCTGCGCCAGGAGTGGGGCTATACCGGCACCGTTTTGTCGGACGACCTCGTCATGCACGCTGCCCTGATCGCTGGTAAGCTTGCGGACCGCCTGGAGGCGGCTCTGCACGCTGGGTGTGATGCGGCGCTGGTCTGTGATCCCGAGTCCGCACGCGAGTTATTGCAGCAGCTCGGCGATGCACCGGCCGACGCCACGGCAGCCCTGTCGCGCTTGCACGGGCGTTGCCAGCACACCGCGGCAGAAATTGAAACAGTTGGCGAGTGGCGCCACTGGAAGCAATCGATCAGGGACCTGGAGCATTCAAAATGGGTATAGGCGGCGGAGTCCGAGGGCATGAGAATCCCCGCGCGCTGCTGGAGCAATCCAGTGTGCTATTCACGAACGAGGAGGTCATGGCGGCTGTCGAGCGCATGGCCGAAGAGATCAACGCCTTCTACGGCGACGAACCGATCGTGATGATCGCAGTCATGACCGGTGCGATCATACCGGCGGCCTGGCTGGCGACACGCCTGACGATGCCGATGCAGATCGACTTCGTGCACGCCACGCGCTACCAGAGTGGCTTGCACGGGGCAGAACTGGAGTACCGGGTGCCGCCGCGCCTCAACCTCGAGGGCCGCAAGGTACTGGTCGTCGACGACATCTTCGATGAAGGTGACACGCTGGCCGCTATCAAGGGTTCCTGTGAAAATCGCAAGGCCCAATCGGTGCACATGGCGGTCCTGGTTCGCAAGATGCATGACCGGGGTTTGCCGCGCGATTTTGCTGATTTTGTCGGCCTGGATGTTCCCGATGTGTACATTTATGGCTGCGGGATGGACGCTTACGAGGAGTGGCGCCACCTGGATTGCATCATGGCTTTGGGAGAGGAGTAAAGCGATGAACCTGCTCGGCTTGATCGGTGGGACCGGCCTGGACCAGTGGGGTGGGCTGGAAAGTGAAATGGGATTCGAAACTCCGTACGGCAGCCCGTCCGCACCCGTTGCCTACTATGAAATCGGGGCCAGTCACCTGCTGTTTCTCGCCCGACATAGCCACAATCATTCCATTCCGCCGCACCGGGTGAATTACCGGGCCAATATCCATGCGCTGCACCAGGCAGGCGTGAAGCAGGTATTGGGCATCAATGCCGTGGGCGGTATCACCGAGCGATTTGGCGCCGGCACCATGGCGGTTCCGGATCAATTGGTCGACTACACCTGGGGCCGGGAGCAGAGCTACAGCGATGGCACGACCTTTGGCCTGCAACATATCGAATTCGCTGAACCATTCGCCGGTCCATTGCGCCAGCGAGTGTTGGCGGCTGCCGCAGACCTCAAATTGAACGTGGTCGATGGCGGTTGTGTTGCCGTGGTGCAGGGGCCGCGCCTTGAAACGGCTGCCGAAATCTGTCGCTTGCGGGAAGATGGCAGCGACATGGTGGGCATGACGACCATGCCGGAGGCAGCACTGGCGCGCGAATTGGGTATGGATTACACCGCGTTGTGCGTGGTGTCCAACAAGGCGGCGGACAAGGCCGAGGAGCCCATCACCATGGAGGAGATCCACGCCAACCTGGCCCAGGCCATTGGCAAAGTCCGCGCCATCGTGGAATACCTGTGCCAACACCCGGAAGAATCTGCAGAGCGCGAGACCGGCTGATGCTGGCACCGGCTGTGCGATTGATCGGCGCTGAAAGCCAAGCCCATATTTGAGTGGGCTTTCAGTTTCCGATATTGACCTTGAGGGTGCCAAAGTCCCGAGTCAGTTGGTCTGCCTCGCCCGTGACCGGGTCCAGCGCCTCGAAATCGACGTCCCGCCAAACGGAACTGCGGTAAACCTCGCGGTCGTAATGGTAAAGAACGAAGTACAGGTCAGGTTTGCGTTCGCCGGGTGAGTCGATCGAGAGCACGTCGCTCATTGACAGCAGCAGGCGCGCTTCGCCCTCGTCATTCAAGGTCGCTTTGCCCAGTTCATCGTCGTCCATGGGGTCTTCATCCATGACTGCAACCTTCCAGTCCCGGCCTGCCAGCGGTTCGCCGCGCATGTTGGTGAATCTGACGATGACCTGGAACAATCCTGATGTCTTTTCGTTCACTTTGACAGTGCCTCCTGGCATTTCTCTTTTGGGGTGACCGGGGCGGTTGCCGCCCGCGACGCTATCGGATAGGTTACTGCCATGAACGCTCCCTTTCCACACTTGCTTGCGCCACTCGACCTTGGGTTTACCACGTTAAGGAACCGCGTATTGATGGGCTCGATGCACACGGGCCTGGAAGACCGGGCCCGTGACTATCCGCGCCTGGCCGCCTATTTTGCTGAACGGGCAGAGGGGGGCGTCGGTCTCATGGTGACGGGCGGAATGGCGCCCAACTGGCGTGGCTGGCTGGCGCCTTTTGCCTCCAGCATGGTTTCGCGCCGGCAGTTGGGCCGGCACCGCCTGGTGACCGATGCGGTGCACCAGGGGGGCAGCAAGATCGCCATGCAAATCCTGCACGCGGGCCGTTACGGCTATCACCCATTCACGGTTTCCTCCAGTGGCATCAAATCCCCGATTACCCCGTTCAAGCCCCGCGCCCTGAGCGCTGCGGGTGTGGAGCGGCACATCGGCAGTTTTGTCCGGGCAACCCGCCTGGCCCGGGAGGCGGGCTACGACGGTGTCGAAGTCATGGGCTCGGAAGGCTATTTCATCAATCAATTCACCACTCAGCACGTTAATCGGCGTACCGACGAGTGGGGTGGCAGTCCGGAAAAACGTTTTCGTATTGCCGAGGAGATCGTAGCCCGCTGCCGCGAAGCTGCCGGGCCGGATTTCATCATCATTTACCGCTTGTCCATGTTGGACCTGCTGCCCGACGGCAATCAGTGGGAGGAAGTCATTGCCCAGGCGAAGGCCATCGAAGCAGCCGGGGCAAGCATCATCAACACCGGCATTGGCTGGCACGAGGCACGGATTCCCACGATCGCCACCATGGTGCCCCGGGCGGCTTTTACCTGGGTCACCCGCCGCCTGATGGGGCAGGTAAGTGTCCCCCTGATCACCAGCAACCGGATCAATACGCCGCAAGTTGCCGAGGAGGTATTGGCGCGAGGGGATGCGGACATGGTGTCCATGGCGCGCCCCTTGTTGGCCGACGCGGAATTCGTCAACAAGGCCGCGGCCGGGCAACCGGAACGGATCAATACCTGCATCGCCTGCAACCAGGCCTGCCTGGATCACACGTTCAAGAACAAGACGGCTTCCTGCCTGGTCAATCCGCGCGCCTGTCACGAGACGAAACTGAACTATGAACCGGCGACAATTTCCCGTTCTGTTGCCGTGGTGGGCGCAGGCCCGGCGGGACTGGCCTGTGCCAGCGTGGCTGCGGGCCGCGGACACCGCGTGGTGCTGTTCGAACAGTCAGCAGATACCGGTGGGCAGTTCAACATGGCGCGCCGGATTCCTGGAAAACAGGAGTTCAACGAGACCCTGCGCTATTTCAATGGCGAACTGTCACGCAATGGCGTCGAAACGCGGTTGGGCCGCAGGGCCACCGTGGACGACCTGAAGAATTTTGACGAAGTCGTGTTGGCGACCGGTGTGAAGCCCCGCGTTCCGGCAATACCTGGCGTGGATCACCGCAGCGTGCTCGGGTATGTCGATGTGCTTGCGGGTCACGCCCCCGTCGGGGAGCGCGTGGCGATTGTCGGCGCTGGCGGTATCGGCTTCGACATGGTGGAGTTCCTGTCCCATCGCAAGGACCAACAGGACCCTTCGCAAAGCGCTGAGGCTTTTGCCAATGAGTGGGGTATCGATCGCTCGCTGGTCGCGCGGGGCGGCGTGGAGGGAGTGTCGGCTTCGCCTGCGGCACCCGGTCGTGAGATCTGGCTGCTGCAACGATCGGAAGGAAAGCCGGGTGCAGGCCTGGGGAAGACGACCGGCTGGGTGCACCGCCTCAATCTGAAGCGACATGGCATCAAGTCCCTGTCGGGTGTGGGCTACGTGCGAATCGACGATGCCGGCCTGCATATCGAGCAAGATGGAAAAGTACAGGTGCTGGAGGTCGATAACGTGGTGATTTGTGCCGGCCAACTGGAAAACCGCGAGTTGGCGGCAGAGCTCGAATCGAATGGCATCACGGCGCACCTGATCGGGGGTGCGAACATCGCGGGGGAACTCGATGCCAAGCGGGCCATTCGGGAGGGATGCGAATTGGCTGCAAGGCTTTGACGGGTGGTCGCGATCGGGGGGACTTAAGTTCAAAATCAACTGCAACCGCAAATTACGCAAATTACTCGGATTTTTAGGTAGCACACGTTTTTGAACAACCCCCTTGGGGAGCCTGGCAATCTCTCATTTCAAACCATGGCTTGCACAATGAAAAGTGCATTGTTACTTCAGTAGTCCAGCAGGATCGGTTTGGCACGGCCAAGCGATTATTTTGCTTTTTTTGTGTAATTTGCGGTGTGTTTTTCTTTTCGTTCGTCAGGTCTGCTTTGGCAGTGAAAAGCGCAATACGATGACGCCTGCGACACCGGACAGAACAGAGCCCGCGATCACGCCGATCTTGACCGCTGCGGTTTGCAGCATGTCTCCGTGTTCGAAGGCCAGTGAGCCGATGAAAAGGCTCATGGTGAACCCGATGCCGCACAGCAGGGCGGCGCCCCAGAGCATCCCCCAGTTCATGCCTTTGGGCATGCGCGCCATACCAGTGACAAGCGCCAGGCCAGTCATGCCGAAAACCCCGACTTGCTTGCCCAGAAACAGTCCTGCGGCGATGCCCACCGTGATGGCGCTGGTAAAAGTCTCGGGCCCGAGTCCCACGAGGGCGACCCCGGCATTGGCGAACGCAAAAATCGGTAGCACCCCAAAGGCTACCCAGGGGTGAAGTTCGTGTTCCAGGTGCCGCGCAGGGGAGGTGTCATCATCTGCTTTCAGCGGGATGCAGGCCGCGACCACCACGCCCGCTAAAGTAGCATGGACGCCTGATTTGAGTACCGCCAGCCAGATCACGGTGCCGACGATCATGTAAGCGGCGATGCGCTTGACGCCGAAGCGGTTCAGGGCCACCAGCGCAGCGATGCCGGTCAGCGCCACCATGCCGGCGCCGATACTGAGGTCGTAGGTGTAGAACATAGCGATGATGATGATTGCCATGAGGTCATCGATGACCGCGACGGTGGCGAGAAATATTTTCAGCGTTACCGGAACCCGGCTGCCCAACAAGGTCAGCACCGCCAGGGCAAAAGCTATGTCGGTGGCGGTCGGGATCGCCCAGCCACCCTGCGCATCGGCCGCGTCCTGCGTCAGAATCCAGTAGAACAGGGCGGGAATCGCCACTCCGCCGATCGCGGCCATGGCCGGCAGGGCGAGTTGCGCCATGCTGGAAAGCTGTCCCTCCAAGACCTCCCGTTTCAGTTCCAGGCCGACCAGCAAGAAAAAGATGGCCATCAGTCCGTCGTTGATCCACAACAACAGCGCCTTGTCGACGCCGAAGCCGCCGACGGTGACGGTGACCTGGGTCGCAAGCAACTTGGTATAGGTCTCCGCCAACGGCGAGTTAGCCAGAAACATGGCAAGGATTGCGGCACCGCCGAGCAAGATTCCACCGGAAGATTCCATGGAGAGAAAGTCCTGCATGGCTTGCTTGGCCTTGTTGGAGGCGACCTTAATCATGGCTGAAGTTACCTGTCGAGATTGTCATTGAAGAAAACATAAACACGAAATATACTTCCTACTATCTGGCTATTATCCAGGGCCGATATGGGACTTGCATTGGGCAATTGGACACTATTCAGTAATCACGGTCACGTTTTGCTCGTTCTTGCCGACGACCCGGAGGCGCGTCTGCGGGACGTAGCCCAGCGTGTTGGTATTACGGAGCGGGCAGTTCAGAAGATTGTACGCGACTTGCAGAAAGATGGTCTGCTCAGCGTCACCAAACAGGGTCGCCGAAATCGCTATCGAATTAACACCCGAAAAACGCTCAAGCACCCGCTGGAGGCCAACAGGACCATTGGGCACCTGGTTTCCTTGATGCGTGATGGGCGCCTTCCCGGTGGCTTGGAACCCGCCAGGGTGATGGAAGAAGAAGCAGCACCTACTGTTGTGTCTGTAATGGACGAAGGGGTCAAAAGCGAAGAGCGCCCTGCGCCGAAAAAGTCGGCAAAAACCAGGTCCGAAGTCGTTGCCCCGCCGGTTCCGAAGCCCGAATCTGAACGCCGGCTCCAGCCCCAGCCTGAACCTCAGCCCGAACCTCAGCCCGAACCCATCGTGCCGGTGCCGGCCGTTGAATCCAAGGAAGCGGAAACCTCGACTGAGGCAGAGCAGGACACCGAAGCCAAGTCAACGACCCGGAAAAAATCGGCCAGGAAGCCTGGCTCCCCTTCGGACGAACAGCAGGGGACGCTTTTCTGAGCCTGCAACGTTAACCAAGGGAGACTCAAGGGGACATGCGCGATTCCAGGCAGACCATCCTGGTGACCGGTGCCGGCAGCGGCTTTGGCGAAGCGCTCGTGAAGCGTTTTGCACGGGCAGGCTTTGCCGTGGGTGTTACGGATATCGATGCGGGCCGCGCTGAGTCGGTGCTCAAGGAAATTGTGCAGCAGGGTGGTTCCGGATTTGCTGCCGCCATGGATGTCACCAGCCAATCGGCCTGGGAAGGGGTGTATCAACAGGTCATCGACCATTGGGGCGGGCTTGACGTATTGGTCAACAACGCGGGCGTAGCCGCTGCCGGGCGCCTGGAGGACACGCCGCTCGAGCACTGGCAATGGGTGCTGGACACCGACCTGGTGAGCGTGATCCGGGGTTGTCACCGGTTTATTCCGCTGTTGCGGCAGCAAGGGCGGGGGCATATCGTGAACGTTGCTTCATTTGCCGGCATGACCCCCGTTCCTGAAGTCAGCGCCTATGCAACGGCCAAAGCCGGCGTGGTGGCGCTTTCGGAGCAACTCAGGGTCGATCTGGCAGGCAGCGGCGTCGGCGTCACGCTGGTTTGCCCGGCCTATGTGCAGACTCGGCTGCTGGAGACTTTTCGTTCAAACGACGAACGGCACCGCAAGATGGCGGAGCGCTGGATGGCCAAGTCGAATGTCACTGCCGAGGCCGTCGCTGAGCAAATCTTCAAGGCCGTCAGGAAACGACGTTTCCTGGTGTTGACGCACAGTGAGACCCGGTGGTTGTGGCGCTTTCGGCGTTGGTTCCCGGAACGTTACTTCCGGATGATGATCAAAGTGTCGGACAAACTGAAATCGAGGAGGCGCGCATGAGTTCGTGGATGATCTACGGCGCTAACGGATACACCGGCCGCCTGGTGGCCGCCGAAGCCGTCGGCCGCGGCCTGCGCCCCGTACTGGCGGGCAGAAACCGAGGTGAATTGGCAGACCTTGCGGGCGAACTGGGTCTGGAATACCGGGTTTTCGGTCTGGAAAGCCCCGAGGTGCTGGTCGATGAGCTGCAGTCAATGAAACTGGTGCTGCATTGCGCTGGACCGTTTTCCGCCACCAGCGAGCCCATGATCGAGGCTTGCCTGGCAACTGGAACCCATTACCTCGATATCACCGGCGAGATCGGCGTGTTTGAACACGCCTGGAAGCAGTCGGACCGGGCCAATCACTCGGATGTCGTCCTGTGTCCCGGGGTTGGGTTCGACGTGGTACCCACAGACTGCCTGGCTGCCAGCCTGGTGGGCCGGCTGCCGTCGGCGACCTCTCTTGCGCTGGCCTTTGAACCGGGTGGCGGCATGAGCCGTGGGACGGCCAAAACCAGCGTGGAAGGCATGAGCAAAGGTGGATGCATCCGCAAGAATGGCAAGTTGCAGACAGTTCCGCTGGGCTGGAAGACGCGGCGTATTCCGTTCGCGCATGCTGAGCGAAATGCAGTGACCATTCCCTGGGGCGACGTGTTCACGGCCTGGGTCAGTACCGGGGTTCCGGACATCGAGGTCTACGTGTCGGTGCCGCCATCGGCGGTGAAACGCCTGCGTCGTTTACGTCTGGTGCAACCTCTGCTGGGTTTGGGTTTCGTCCAGGGGTTTCTGAAAAGGCAGATCGATAAACGTGCGCCGGGCCCGAATGCCGAGAAGCGCGGTGCGACCGATACTCAGCTGTGGGGAGAGGTGGCGAGCGCGGATGGGCGGCATGCTACCGGCACCATGACAACGCCGAATGGCTATGACGTGACCGTAAGTGCCAGCCTTGGAGTCGTTGAGTTCCTGCTGGAAAACGAAGTCGAGGGGGGCTACTACACACCCTCTTTGTTGCTCGGCCCTGAATTTGCTGCCAGCCTGCCCGGGGTGACCATGCAGATCGGCGAGCCAGCCTAGATACGCTTCAGGCTCGCCTGGCCCCGGCTGGCTTCCGCCAGGGCTTCTTCAAAATCGGCCAGCCGGTTGCTGGGCAATCGAATCTGCAGGCTCAAGCCGGCGCCAACATAATCTTCTGTCTTTTTCTGCACGTTGAAACGATCCAGCAACTGATGCACAGCGCCTGCCAGGGCGAAGTCTGCCTCCAGCCGGCAAGTCACGCTGGGGACGATTTCGACGATGCGAGCGCGGTCCAGGCATTTCGCCGCAGTTCCCCCATAGGCCCGAACGAGTCCGCCCACACCCAGTTTGATGCCGCCAAAGTGGCGCGTGACGACAATCATGACCTGGTCCAGTTCGCGCCCTTCGATGCTCGCCAGGATGGGACGGCCAGCGCTACTGGAGGGTTCGCCGTCGTCATTGAACCGGACCTGGTAATTGATACGCCAGGCCCAGCAGTTGTGTGTGGCCTGGGCATCCATTACCGAATCGTAGAATTCCAGGGATTCAGCCTGTGTCCGGACCCGGGACGCGTGGGCAATGAACCGGCTGCGTTTGATGACCTCTTCGTAGCGGCACGTGCCGGCCAGGGTCAGCATCAATCGCTCAGTTCCGCCGGGAGGGGATAGTCGGGCCAGGCTTCGCGGAAAGCCGCCAATTCCCGGGAGAAGTCCTTTTCGCGCCCCTGTGTCTTGAGTTCCATGATGCGCTTCAGCCACTCTTCCGGTCCCTCCGCTTCGGTTGGCGGGCCAGGCTCATCCTGTTCCTGATAGGGGGCCTCTTCTTCTGCCGCGGCCGGGGTTGCGGTAAAGGTGTCCGCGGCGGGCAAACTTGCGGCTGCAGCAGATAATCCGGCGCCCTCAGTGGACAACCCGGCGCTCGCTTCGGGGATCCGGGGCTTGGCCACCTCGTTGCGGGATTTGGCGGATTCAGCCTGACGCAACTCTTGTTTGGGAGCCGGATCGGCGACCGGCTGGTCTTCGCGCGAAGCCGCCACCTTTTCTTCGGATTTTGCAGAGCTTTGCAAGGTTCTGGAGTCGCCGGAAACCACACGCAGATTGTCACTGGGCGGTTTGGCCACGCGCAGTGGTTCTTGTGGAACGGGTTCACGTTGCTGCAGGAACAGGGCGATACCCAACACCAGGATTGCGGCGGTGGACAAGGCGTGCATCCAACCGAAATTCCATGGCCGAACCGTTTTTCCGGACACGGCACGCCGCGCCCGGTTGAGCACTGCCTGGTCGATAAGTTCCGGGGGTTCGTTCCGCGGCAGGTGGGAATAGGCGTCCGAGACCCGCTCGAAGTCCGGGTCCGAAAAGTCCTTGTCGCGATCGCGGGGCATCATGTCGTCAACACCTGTTTCAGGCGAGTCACGGCGTAGCGCAGGCGGCTCTTGACCGTTTCCCGGCCTACCTGGGTCATTGTAGCGATTTCCTCCAGGCTGAAGCCGCCTTCCAGCTTTAACAGCATGGCGTCACGCTGCTCTGGTGGCAGGGCCAACAGCGCGGTACGCAGCGAGGCCGCTTGCCGCTCCTGGTCCAGTGTGGCCTCGAGTCCCTGTTCGCTGCCGATGAACCCCTCCTGATCGAGGCTGGTCGTCGGCCGCTGCTGACGAAAGTGATCCACCACGTGATTGTGGGCAATACGGTACAGCCACGCTTTGAAGGGTGCTTCCGGGCGATAACGGCGCCGGGCCTTGATGACTTTTTCCCAGGTTCCCTGGTAAAGGTCATTGGCGGTTGCCGGGTCGTTGACCTGCCGGCTGATGTAACGGAACAAAGGGCCGCGATGACGCTGGTAGAGTGTTTCGAACGCGCTCATGTCGCCGGCTGCGTATTGCCTCATTAATTGTTCGTCGCTGCCGGCCTGCATGCCGAGAGCGTAGCCGAATCCGGTGAGACAGCCAAGCCTGCCCGGACACCGACATGCGTCCGGGCGGGCCTGGCCGGTGGCATCAGTCCTGGGCAACCTGAGCCGTAGGTGTGAGGCTTTCGGCCAGGGCGACCAGTTGCAGGAACTCTCCCCGGTACCCAAATGGATCATTGCCGCGTGAACGGCTGGCCAGCGCGTTGATGTCGCTGAATGACCAGTTTCCGGTGTACGGTCCACCTCTCAAGATCTGTCCAAAGCCGGCCACGGCGGCAGCAAAGCGGAAGGCGTCACTGGCCTGGTCTGCTGAGGGCAGGATGCTGCTGGCGAGCAGCGGAGACTGGATCAGCCGGGATTGCGATTCGCCCGGGTTCTTGTAGCGGATGCGCAAGTGTCCCAATTCCTCCACGAGTCGCGATGGGTTCCTGCGCGACTCGTCGGTTACCTGCGGATCGTAGCGCCGTGGCGGGAGACGCTGGAAATCACTGCCGGTCAGGCTGAGTTCATACAAAGCCGTAACCCGGTGGCCTGCGCCGATTTCGCCGGCGTCGACGCGGTCATTGTTAAAGTCCTCTTCGTTCAGCACGCGGTTCTCATAGCCGATCAGGCGATATTCAGCCACGGTCGCCGGGTTGAACTCGACCTGGATCTTGACGTCCCGGGCAATGGTCAGCAGCGTAGCGGAGAGTTCTTCCGCCAATACCTTGCGGGCCTCGGAAAGCCGGTCGATGTAGGCGTAATGACCGTTTCCTTCGTCGGCGAGTTGTTCGAGCAGATGATCGTTGTAGTTGCCTGATCCGAAACCCAGTGTCGTCAGCGCGATGCCTTCCTCGCGTCGCCGCTGCACCAGGTCGATCAATTCTTCCGTGCTGGCCAGGCCGACATTGAAGTCGCCATCCGTGGCCAAAATAACCCGATTAACGCCGTCTGGGCGAAAATTCTGCCGCGCCATCTGGTAGGCCAGACGGATACCGGCGGCGCCGTTGGTCGAGCCGCCGGCTTCGAGTTGCTGCAGAGCAGACTGGATTGCAGCTTTATGATCGCCCGTTGTGGGCGGCAGCACGACGCCGGAGGCGCCCGCATAGACCACGAGGCTGATCGAATCGTTGGCATCCAGTTCATTCACCAGCAGCCCCAATGCGTTACGCAACAGGGGCAGTTTGTCCTGTGATTGCATCGAGCCGGAAACGTCTACCAGGAAGACCAGGTTGGATGCGGGCAGTTCGGCTTTTGGCACTTCGTAACCCTGGATGCCGATACGCAACAAATGCGTGCCCGGGTTCCAGGGCGTGGGCGCAATCTCCGTGCTGACAAGGAACGGGGTCTCGCGATTGCCGGGCGAGGGGTAGTCGTAATCGAAATAGTTGACGAATTCCTCCACCCTGATGGCGTCCTGGGGCGGCAGCCGGCCCTGGTTGAGCCAGCGGCGCATGTTGCTGTAGGCCCCGGTGTCCACATCGATGGAGAAGGTCGATACCGGGCTTTGGGTCACCCGGAACACGCGGTTGTCTTCCGGGTGTTGATAGCGCTCGCGGTAGAGCGGCTCGTTGGCCTGCCTGATCGAAAAAGGCGCGCCTGCGGCGAAGGCGATTCCCGCCGGCGCGGTCAGGTTGCCGTAGGTCGCGTCCTGGGCCAGGTGCTTGGCTGCCAACTCGTGTCTGAATTCGCTTTCTTGTAGCGCGGGCTCCAACCGGGCCGGGTTAACGGGATCCGCATCGGTGAGCATTTCCTCGACCCGTTGTTCGATCGATGGTTGACTGTCTGCCTGCGCGTTTTCTGGCGGTTCGTTCGCACAACCGGCGGCCAGCACCAGCGCAAAACTCAAAAGGGTGATTCGGTAGGTCATCAGATGCTCCTGTGGCTTGAGTGTCACAGGTAAAAACGCGTCAGCTCGCGAAAAGGGGTTAAAGGAGCTTCAATGCCGATTTGTCGCGGGCTGAGCAGGCTCGCCTTCCGGAGTCGGTCTTGTTATCGGAGCCCGACGGCAAAAGCGGCAAGGACGCCGTAAGGAGTGCGTTATTTGTCCCCGGCTCCTGGCTCCAGGGGCTCATGCGTTACTTCCTCGACGGTGCTGAGGACGCGTCCGTCGCGCAACTGCGCACTCAGCGGGTCACCGGGCTTCACCTGCGCCACAGAACTGATCGAGCGCCCGGTCTTGCCGTGGGTGAGAACTGCATAGCCGCGTTCCAGGGTCGGTAAAGGGCTGACCGCATGCAGCGTACGCGCCAGTTCACCGAGCGAACGTTGACGATCGGGCACCAGCCGGCGGCCGGCTGATAACAGGCGATCATCCACGCGCGCCAGCGACAACTGCCGGTTGGGGACGATCCGCTTGCCGCTGACGGCGATGCGAGAGCGCAACTGTTGCAGGCTCTTGTCGAACTGTTCGAGGCGATATACGGGGTGTTGGCGCCCCAGGCGGTGGACCAGGTGATCCTGGCGTTGGGCAAGTCGTTGCAGTGCGTCTTGCATGGATCGAGCCAGGCGGCGCCGGCCAAGCTGGAACGCCCGCTTCAGATCTTCCTGATCCGGGGTCAGTATTTCTGCCGCAGCTGAAGGTGTCGGCGCGCGTAAATCGGCCACGAAATCACTGATGCTGAAATCGGTCTCGTGGCCAACGGCGGAGATCACCGGAATGGATGAGGAAAACACTGCGCGAGCAACACTTTCTTCGTTGAACGCCCACAAATCTTCCAGCGAACCGCCGCCGCGACCGATGATGATGGCCTGGGCCCAGCCGTGACGATTGGCCGCCTCGAGCGCCTTGCAGATGGCGCCAGGGGCCTCTTCGCCCTGCACCGGCACCGGATAGAGGCGGACCGACGCCAGCGGCCAGCGCCGTTGCAGCACGTGCAGGATGTCCCTGATGACCGCACCACTGGGCGAGGTGACGACGCCGATGCGTCGTGGATAGGCGGGCAGGGCCTGCTTGGCATCCTGGGAGAACAAGCCTTCCTGCTCCAGCCTTGCCTTGAGGGCTTCGAAGGCGGCACGCAGCCGGCCTTCGCCGGCTTCTTCCATCTGGTCCACGATCAGCTGGAACCTGCCCCGGGCTTCGTAAAGACTGAGCCGCCCACGGGCCTGAACCTGCAACCCGTTGCCTGGACGGAACGGCAGCTGGCGGGCATTGCCCTGGAACATGGCGCAGTCAATTTGGGCCCGTTCGTCTTTTAGCGAGAAATACAGGTGTCCGGACGCTGCGCGGGTGAAGTTGGAAATTTCACCTTCGATCCAGATCCGGGGGAACCCTGCCTCGATGTGCAGCCTGGCCTCACGGTTCAGTTCGCTGGGCGTATAAATTGAGCGCGTTCCAGTCATGCCCCGATGATAAACTGACTGCGGCTTCCATTTCCCGGAATTTACCGAATGACAGTGATGAAAAGATCCTTTCCGGCGCTGCTGCTGACGTTTGCCCTGGCCGCTTGTGACGCACCGGATTCAGTCGAAAACCCAAGCGCCAGCGAGGTGGCGCCTGGTCCCGCGCAACGCGTATTCGTGCTGCACAATGCGCGCATCTATACCTCGGACGAAGCGCATCCTGAAGTCTCGGCGATGGCCTGGGACGCGTCGGGCGCCATTCTCGCCACGGGTGACGGGGCTGCCTTGCTGCGGGATTATCCCCAGGCTGAGGCACGTGACCTGGAAGGCAAAGTCGTACTTCCCGGGCTGATTGATTCACACGGACACCTTCATGGGCTCGCCGTAGCGCTCAGCCAGGCCAACCTGGTGGGAACTGGCGACAAGAATGAAATCTTGAACCGCCTGAAGGCACAGGAGGAGAATCTTTCCGGGAATGACTGGCTGCTGGGTCGCGGCTGGGATCAGAACGATTGGCCCGAACAGGTTTTTCCGGACCGGCGGGACCTCGATGAAGCATTTGCAGATCGCCCGGTCTGGCTACGCCGGATCGACGGTCATGCTGGCTGGGCCAATGGCGCGGCCTTGGCGCTGGCGGATAAGGACCTTTCCGGCGAGTGGCAACCCCCGGGTGGGTTCATTCATCGCGATGAAACGGGCGAACCCACCGGCGTATTGATCGACGGCGCCATGTCGTTGATCGACGGCCTGGTGCCCGAACCTTCGGAGCAATTGCTGGTGGAATCACTGGGGTTGGCGATTGCTCAAATGACCCGGCTGGGCCTGACCGGGGTCCACGATCCGGGTATCGATCAATCCGTAGCTGAGCGCTACCTCCGGTTGATCGAGGCCGATGATTTCGACACGCGCGTGTACGGCATGACCTCGGGTGCCGGAGCGGCGCTGGATTGGCTGTGCGAGCAGGGCGTGCTGGATCACTCGTCCGGAAAATTGCTGATGCGGGCGACCAAGTTATATGCCGACGGGGCGCTGGGGAGCCGTGGCGCGGCTCTGCTGGAAGACTACGATGACGATCCAGGTAACCGGGGCCTGCTGTTTTTCGAGCCCGCTGTGCTGCAGGCGCAAATGAGCAAAGTTATGGCCTGCGGGTTCCAGGTCGGGGTGCATGCCATTGGCGACCGGGCCGACCGCGAAGTTCTGGATGCCCTGGAGGCCGCCATGGCCGAACACCCGTCGAACCCAGGCCGTCACCGTGTTGAGCACGCGCAAATCTTGCAGGCCGATGATGTGCCGCGCTTCGCCCGCCTGGGTGTCATCGCCGCCATGCAGCCCACCCATGCGACCAGTGACATGTACTGGGCGGATGAGCGGCTTGGCGAGGAACGCCTGCGCTACAGCTACGCCTGGCGCAGCCTGTTGGACAGCGGTGCGCGACTGGCGCTGGGATCTGACTTCCCGGTGGAGGAGGTCAACCCGATGCTGGGAATCCATGCTGCCGTGTCGAGACAGGATCTGGAAGGCTGGCCAGAGGGCGGCTGGCAGGCACAGGAGCGCATCTCGCGAGTCGAAGCCTTGCGCGGATTTACCCTGGATGCGGCCTACGCCGGGTTCATGGAAGACCGGGTTGGTTCGCTTGAGGCCGGAAAGCGTGCGGACTTCATTGTTGTTGATCGTGACATCATGGAAGTAGCGGTAGAGGAGATTCCGGATACGCGTGTGCTGGAAACCTGGCTGGATGGCATGCAGGTTTATCCAAAGAGATAGAGTGAAAAACATAACCGCAAATTTCACAAATTAAGCAAATTTCGCCAAATGAGCGATTTGACATTGGGCAGCGCCAATCTCGAAGTTCTTTGGCCATTTCGATTCGATTACCAAAATGCCGATAACAAGGGGCCTGGTAGTTGATGTTGATGGCTGGCTCTCGACAATACATTGGTATTCAAGTCCGCCGACTCGCCAAGTTCACTGGTTTGCGTAATTTGGGTTTCTTCGCGTAATTTGCGGTTTGTTGTATTGATCTTTGTGTCCCCGCGAGGTTAACCGTGCCTGGCTAATACAAAAGCCTTGACGAGGGGGCTATAATGATCGATTAATCTGGACGCCCGGGGCTCCCCGGGCGTCCGCGCATACCGCCTGCGTTTCGGCCACAAAGGAGCTGAGTCACGATGCGAATGATCGGTGAAGCCCTGACCTTCGATGATGTCACCCTGGTGCCTGCCTACTCGGATATTCTGCCTCGGGATGTCGATCTGGGTGCCCGTTTGACCCGGGATCTGAAACTGCGCATGCCGCTGTTATCGGCCGCCATGGACACGGTGACCGAAGCGCGGCTGGCCATTGCGATCGCCCAGGAAGGCGGGATCGGTATTATCCATAAAAACATGAGTGCCAGCGGCCAGGCCGAGCAGGTGCGGATCGTCAAGAAATACGAAGCCGGTGTGATCAAGGATCCGATCACGGTGGGGCCGTCCACCACGATCCGCGAGGTGCTGGAAATCACGCACCGCCACAACATCTCCGGTGTCCCTGTCGTCGATGGGGATGAGCTGGTCGGCATCGTGACCGGGCGCGACATGCGTTTCGAGCGAAAGCTTGACGACCCTGTGCGCAACATCATGACGCGCAAGGACAAGCTGATCACCGTCAAGGAAGGCGCCAGCCAGGACGAAATCCTGCAGTTGCTGCACACCAACCGCATCGAGAAGGTGTTGGTGGTCAATGGTGACTTCCAGTTGCGCGGCCTGATCACGGTCAAGGACATTCAGAAGTCGTCGGATTTCCCGAATGCCGCCAAGGACGGCCAGGAACGCTTGCTGGTCGGCGCCGCCGTCGGTGTCGGGGGTGATACCGATGAACGGATCGATGCGTTGGTTACCGCCGGCGTGGACGTGGTGGTGGTCGACACGGCCCATGGTCATACCCGGGGTGTCATCGAGCGCGTCGCCTGGGTTAAAAAACACTATCCCGACGTCCAGGTGATCGGCGGTAACGTCACGACGGCCGAAGGCGCGCTGGCGCTGGTCGAAGCGGGCGCCGATGGTGTCAAGGTGGGGCAGGGGCCGGGATCCATCTGTACAACCCGAATCGTGGCCGGCGTGGGTGTGCCCCAGGTCACCGCTGTGAACAATGTCGCAGAGGCCCTGGCCAAATCCGGCGTACCGCTGATTGCCGATGGAGGCATCCGGTTCTCCGGTGATTTCGCCAAGGCCATCGCGGCCGGTGCGCATACCGTCATGATTGGCAGCCTGTTCGCCGGCACCGAGGAGGCGCCCGGTGAGGTCGAGCTTTACCAGGGGCGGTCCTACAAGTCGTACCGCGGTATGGGTTCCATCGGCGCCATGCAGCAAGGTTCCAGGGATCGCTATTTCCAGCACGATACGGAAGCGGACAAGCTGGTGCCTGAGGGCATCGAGGGCCGTGTGCCCTACAAGGGCCCGTTGTCCGGCGTCATTCACCAGTTGTTGGGTGGCTTGCGTTCTTCCATGGGTTACCTCGGCAGTCCCGATATCGAGACTTTCCGAACCGGCGCCCAATTTGCCCGCATCACCAACGCCGGTGTGCGTGAAAGTCACGCTCACGACGTCCAGATCACCAAGGAAGCGCCCAACTACAAGCTCGGTTGATCTTATGCAACACGACATTCATCAGCATCGCATCCTGATCCTGGACTTCGGTTCGCAATACACGCAGCTGATTGCGCGCCGCGTTCGCGAAATCGGCGTTTACTGCGAGATCTGGCCCTGGGATGTCACTGCCGGGGAAATTGTCGAATTTGCGCCGTCCGGAATCGTCCTGTCCGGCGGGCCGGAGTCGGTTACCGAGGCGGACAGCCCTCGCGCACCGGCGGCGGTGTTTGAACTGGGCGTGCCGATCCTGGGGATTTGCTACGGCCTGCACACCCTGGCTGTGCAAATGGGCGGCCGGGTCGAGGCCTCGGACGAAAAAGAGTTTGGCTACGCGCAGGTCAAGGTCAGTCACGCTTCACGCTTGTTCGAAGGTATCGAAGACCATCTCGACCCCTCAGGCAACGTCCTGCTGGACGTCTGGATGAGCCACGGTGACAAGGTGGTGCAGTTGCCACAAGGCTTCGTGCTGGATGCCGAGACGGCCTCCGCGCCGGTCACGGCAATCTCTGATGATGCGCGGGGTTATTACGGCGTGCAGTTTCACCCCGAAGTGACCCATACAGCCCAGGGAAAGCGCCTGCTCGAGCGCTTCGTCGCCGGCATCTGCGGCTGCGAGGCCTGGTGGACCCCTGCCAACATCATCGAGGACGCTATCGAACGGGTGCGCGCCCAGGTGGGGCAGGGCAAGGTGCTGCTGGGGCTGTCGGGTGGTGTGGATTCCAGCGTCGTGGCAGCCTTGCTGCATCGTGCGATTGGAGAACAGCTGACCTGCATTTTTGTCGATACCGGTTTGCTTCGTTTCGAAGAAGGCGACCAGGTGATGGCGACGTTCGCGAAGCACATGGGGGTAAAGGTGATCCGGGTCGATGCCGGGGAGCGTTTCCTGGCGGGGCTTAAAGACGTTCACGAACCGGAACAGAAGCGCAAGGTCATCGGTAACCTGTTCGTCGAAATCTTCGAGGAGCAGGCCAATGAACTGCAGGATACGGACTATCTCGCCCAGGGCACGATTTACCCCGACGTGATCGAATCGGCCGGTGCGCGCACGGGCAAGGCGCACGTGATCAAGTCGCACCACAACGTGGCGGGCTTGCCTGAAACCATGAAGCTGGACCTGGTCGAGCCTTTGCGCGAATTGTTCAAGGACGAAGTCAGGACCATCGGGCTGGAACTGGGTTTGCCGCGCGAGATGGTCATGCGCCATCCGTTCCCGGGCCCCGGCCTTGGCGTC
This sequence comes from Chromatiales bacterium, assembly GCA_024640045.1. Lineage (GTDB taxonomy): Bacteria > Pseudomonadota > Gammaproteobacteria > Xanthomonadales > SZUA-36 > WTJD01. Next base: position 19,505 of record JAHEFS010000042.1, read on the forward strand.
CGCATACTGGGCGAGGTTCGCCCGGAGTACGTGGAACCGCTGCAGCGCGCGGATCACATTTTTATCCAGGAGTTGCTGAACGACGACCTCTACGATGACGTCAGCCAGGCTTTTGCCGTGTTCCTGCCGGTCAAATCGGTGGGCGTGGTGGGCGATCAGCGCCGCTACGAGTGGGTGGTCGCGCTGCGAGCGGTGGAGACAGTCGATTTCATGACGGCTCGCTGGGCGAGGTTGCCGCACGAGTTTCTTGAGAAGGTGTCTCTACGTATTATCAATGAGATAGATGGTATATCTCGTGTCGTTTATGACATTTCGGGCAAACCACCTGCGACCATCGAATGGGAGTGATGGGGCGCACCCGATGCGCCATCGCGCCCTTGTGCAAAAACCTTCACGGTCTGCAATGAGCCTCTCATTAGTCCACGATCAATCCCTGATGCACCACGCCCTGGGCCTGGCCCAACGGGCTGAAGCCGAGGGTGAAGTGCCGGTCGGTGCGCTGGTGGTGCACGAGGGAAATATCGTCGGCGAGGGTTGGAACCGGAATATTGGCCTGCAGGATCCTTCCGCCCATGCAGAAATAATGGCGCTGCGAGCAGCGGGCGAACGACTGGGTAACCATCGACTGCCTGGCTGTACGCTCTACGTGACGCTGGAACCCTGCGGTATGTGTGTGGGCGCCTGCATTCACGCGCGTGTTGAACGCCTGGTCTTTGGCGCCAGCGACCCCAAGACAGGTGCCCTGGGCGGACATTACGACATGCGGGAACTGGCCCTGCACAACCATGACTTTGAAGTACAGGGCGGAGTACTGGAACAGGAGTGCGCGCGGCAATTGAAGGCCTTCTTCCGGCAGCGCCGCTCGGGCGGAACGGACACGTGAGCGTACCGGCGACTTCCGGTTCGCGGGCGTGGCCCCTGGCGGGTCTGGCACTGCTGGTGCTGGTGGCGTTGTCAGGACCCGTGCTGCTGGACCCCTGGCTGCCGGGCAAATTGCCTTTCACCCGGGTCCTGCTGAGCATACTTCCGGTTTCTCTGCTGGCATTCTTCCTGTTGGGCCTGACCCGCCGGTCGTTTTTCAGCCTGGTCCTGCTGACGGCCTTCCTGGCCTGGATGTTCTTTGTCAACGATCAGAAGTTCACTGAATTGAAAGAGCCAGTGGTGTTCGCGGATTTCCTGCTGGTCCAACAGGCTTTTTCCGGGTTCGACCTGCTGAGCAATTATGTCCGGCTGGATTTGCTGGCATTGGGGGTAACGGTGTTCCTGGTGCTTTGCATCGTTGCACTGCGTTGGGAACGGCCACTCTTCGGGCGACTGCCCGGCGTCACGCTGGCCTTGATCACGGGCGTTCTGGTGTTCAGTCTGTCGAGTGCCGACAGGCCCCTGGGTTCGCTCTATCACTCCAGTCTGATGGTTCAGAGTGACTGGGACCCCGAACGGAATGCGGAGCTGAATGGATTGATTGCGACCCTGGTTCGAGCCAGTTCCAACGTCATGTTCCGTTTGCCGGAAGTGGTCGAGGGAATTCCGCCGGCGCCTGAGTTCCTCCCCGTGACGGACAACGGGATATCGGAAGCGAAGGATTTGCCCGACGTCATCGTCGTGCTCAGCGAGAGTTTCTTCGATCCTGCGATATTCAACCAGGTAGAACCCTGCCAGTACCTGACCGAGTTCTGTGAACTGCAGAAGCAGGGAGTAGCGGGTACCTTGCGGGTTCCGACCTACGGCGGCAATACCACGCGAACCGAGTTCGAATTACTCACCGGCGTTGCGTTCGAGCGCCTCGGAGGGCTCGACTACCCCTATATCAGCGTGGTCACTCGTCCGGTGTATTCGTTGCCCTGGCATCTGAAATCACTGGGGTACTCGACCCTTGCGATTCATGCCAACAAGC
>JAHEFS010000144.1:0-2662 GCA_024640045.1 Chromatiales bacterium
AACTACCGAGCGTGCACTTTCTCCACGTCGTAGCTGGCGCCATCGCCGTGACACGCTGAGCAGGATTCACCGAAGAAGGTGGTGTTGCTGTAAGCGTGTGCCTGGGCGTCGGTGCTGTCATGGCAGCTCAAGCAAGCGGCTGCTGCTGGTCCAGTCGGGTTCCAGAACTGATTCGGAGTCAAGGTAGCCAGCAGGCCTTCAGGCAGCGGCAGCTTGTACGAATCGTTGACGTGGCACTTCTCGCAGTTGCGCAGGTCGCCAGGGAACTCGATTTCACTGAAGTCGTAGGTGCCGCGTGAGCGAACTACGACATAACCGTTTTCGAGTTCGGCGCCGCTGTGGATCTTGTGAAGCATCCATTTCAGGGATACGTTCTCTGCGGGATCCGCGATATCCAGCCGTTCCGGCCTATGGCAGGTAATGCAGTAGTTTGCATCCCGGCGATTGTTGCCGTGTCCGACCAGGTTGTTGTGGCATGCTTCGCACTTGGCGTCGTCGACCACCATGCGGCGTGCCATGGCTTCGTCGTCAGTGACCGCGAAGGCGTAAACATAACCTTCGATGGTATCGTGCTCATCGTCCACTTCACCACCACCAAAGTCGATCGGAACATCATTGCGACCTTCTACGCCGATGCTGTAGGAGCCCTTCGCGTCGGCCGGGAGTGCTGTGGTCATGGTGTAAGACCAGATTCCGCCGCCCATGTTGACGGCATTGCCCGCCACATTTTCCATGTCATCATTGAAAGAGTCGCCACGATCAAAGTCCTCGTTGGGACCCCAGATGGCAAAGCGGATACGATCCATCTCGTTCGGGTTGACCGGGCCGTACTTGTCGGCCACTCTGAATTTGACGGTCGGCATATCGCCCGGATCGGTGTCGGTGACTTCAAGGAACTCGACGAACAGGCCGGGCAGTTGGCTCGAGGACAGAACTGGCACATGTGCGCCCCAGACCGAGCGGTCGAATTCTTTGCCGGTATAGGCGCGATGACATGCTACGCAGATCTCATCGTTATCAACCGGGAAGTTGTAGTCTGAGTGTCCTTCACCCGTTTCAAAGTCGATATCTGTGTGGCAGGAGCCGCAAACCAGGCGAGAAGGATGATCCATCCAGTTGGTATGCTGCAGGCCGGCCACGCCATAGGAACTGTAAGCAGCATGGTTTATGCAACCGGCGGTCGTGTTGTCAACGCCGAGTTGTTGCATGGTGTCACCCGTGGCGGGATCGACCACGAAGAATTCCTGGCCGTCCTTGGTCCATTTACCCGTGGGGGCTGAGCCCTTGCCGCCGACTTTCGCAAACAGTTTGCCGTCTGGCGCACCAAGGCGAATTTCGTAGGTGGCCGGGAAATCCCACATCAGGGTCGTTTGGCCTGCACCAGAGCCATCACATACAGGCACCGGGTTCGGGCTGGCGACCAGCGGGAAGTTCTCGGTCGGTGTGCCACCGGTGTGGCAGACCTGGCACTCACTAATGGCCGTCGGGTAGCTATGCGCTTCCGCGTGCAGAGCATGAACCAATACATCAAAGCGTGCGTGATCGCGTGCTTCCTCTCCACGTAACGCCATGTAATTGGGATTGTGGCACTGCGTGCACATGTCCACTTCGACATAGCCTCCGCCATGCTCGGCCAAAGGATCGTGACAACGGCCGTTACAGGTTTCGGTCGTAACAACCTTGCGTGGCATAGGTTTCGAAGCACCGGAGGGAACGAAGTCATACATCTCGTTCACAACGTAGCGGCCCAGATCCCATTCGCGCAGATCGCGTCTGGCTCTCAACCCGAAGGTGTAGGTCGCGTCCATGTCGTAGTCTGCGGGCAGGGCATTACCGAACTTGTAATGGTGCATGCCGTTACCCAGGTCGGTCAAAACGCCGGTGCGGTCACGGTTGCCCCAGTCGAAAATGTCCTTTTGGCCATCGTCGCCGACAAAGGTCAGGTAATAGCGCATCTCCACCGGACCCGGTGTTGTGACACCGTCGAGATCCAGGGCCAGACCGCCCGGATCCTTGACCGTGAAAGTCACTTCCGGTTGCAGGTCTGCGGGAATCTCGAACTTGACGATTTCCGCCTCCAGTCCTGGACGAATGAAGAAAATCTCATCTGCGGTCAGGTAGAACTCCTTGTCCTTGGCAGTGTAAAAGCCGTTGTCAACGGCATCGGATTTGGCTGCTACCTGGCCGGCGCTAAAGATCATCGCCGTCGCTGCCAGTAGTAGCCGCGTGGTTTTCAAGGTCATGGCTTTCCTCCTCGTATAGCCAGTGATTTACCGCAACTTAAAAATATGAATTTGAAGCCTGTTGTATGTTCGTCAGATCTTATGGAATGCACCACGGAGGCACTATGTCACGGTGCCATCAAACCCTTCTTGATCTCGATCAAATTTAGGTGGATGAAGGCCTATTTTTAATATTAGAAACAACTAAATAACATTGAAGTGCCATATGCCGTCACGATAGAAAACATCCGTAAAATAGGTGCTTATCCACTGTTTGGGGGCTGACTGCACGAGCACGGGAAAATCTGGTGCCGGAGGTCGGACTCGAACCCGCTTGCGCTGTGTGGCCTTGCTTACGTCGTAAGGGCCTTTCTCTGCAAGCGAAGACGTGCGGCAGCTGGAGTTTATGGCTTGAGAATGGAGGTGAGTCCACCTCTGCA
>JAHEFS010000144.1:2762-5894 GCA_024640045.1 Chromatiales bacterium
CGGACTCGAACCCGCTTGCGCTGTGTGGCCTTGCTTACGTCGTAAGGGCCTTTCTCTGCAAGCGAAGACGTGCGGCAGCTGGAGTTTATGGCTTGAGAATGGAGGTGAGTCCACCTCTGCATCTTCCTGGGCCCCGCAGGGGCCTGAGGAATGGTGCCGGAGGTCGGACTCGAACCGACACACTGTCGCCAGTACTGGATTTTGAGTCCAGCGCGTCTACCAATTTCGCCACTCCGGCAGGGAGTGATAAGGTCGCAAAGTATAGCGATGCCGCGCCATCAGGGCCAGTGTTTGCGCACCTGGGTACAGACGTTGCGGTTTCGCTCAGCCTCCGAGGGCGTCCTCGGCGCAAATACGTTTGAAATACGCGGAAACGTTTGGCCCGAAATGGTCGTGATCGACCAGGAAGGCGTCGTGGCCCATGATGGAGGGAAGCTGGCTGTATCCGGTTTTGACGCCAATTTCGGAAAGCGCGTTGGCGATTGCCTGCTGCTGGTGCGGCGGGAACAGGATATCGGTATCCACGCCCATGATATAGGCCGACTGTAACTGGACTCCCTGCAGGGCTGCGGCCAGGTTTGGGTGTCCATCGGCAGCGTCATACCAGTCCATGGAGCGTGACAGGTACAGGTAGCTGCAGGGGTCGAAAGAGTGGATAAACCGGCGTGCGGCAGCCTCCAGGTAGGATTCCACCTCGTAGTTCATCCCGAAGACTTCAGGCGGGAAGTAGTTTTGCAACCGCCGGCCGAAGCGCCCACGCCATTCTTCCGCTGATCGATAGGAAAGCATGCCCAGTTTGCGCGCCATGCGCATTCCTTTTTCCGGCCAGTTCTCGTCGTCGTACTGGCCGTCTTTCCAATTTGAGTCAGAGACAATCAGTTCGCGCTGCAGCGAGCGGACGGCGATGCTGAAGGGCTCTGACTTGGCTGCGCCTGAAATGTTCAGGTAATGCCTTGCACCTTGGGGATTTTGCTGCAGGTAGGCCAGTGTGCTCATCCCGCCCATGGATGGCCCCACCAGGGTGCAGAGTTGCTCGATGCCCAGATGTTCGACCACCTCGTGGGAGGCCGTGGCGATGTCCTCGATCGATAATTCAGGAAAATCCAGGCGCCACGGCTTTCGGGTGGCCGGATTGATGCTTGCGGGGCCGGTCGACCCTTTGCAACTGCCTAGCGAATTCAGACTGATCACGAAAAACCGGCGGGTGTCGATCGGTGCGCCGGGGCCAATCATTGGCTCCCACCAGCCGGGTGTGGGATCGGTGGGGCTGGAAGCCGCGTGGGCGCTCGGTGACAGCCCCGTCAGTATCAGTACCGCGTTCGACCGGTCCGCGTTGAGTTCTCCCCAGGTCTCGTAAGCCATGGTGTATGCCGGCAAAGCGCCGCCGCGCTTGAAAAGCAACGGTTCCTGGCTGTGCATGTACTGGGTGGCCTGGGTCATGGTGCGGGTACCAAGTTGGTTCAAGAGTAATGATAGCGCGGGAGAACCCAGCTTGCTGTTTTCTAACCCGGATTATGAACGAACGCCGCGATCATCGCGGCGTTCGTCAGTCACATGAGTGTATTGAGTGTCAGGCTCAATCTGAACAGGAAACAGCAGATTCTGTAAGGCGAGACAGGTTGACCGTCATGGCCTCGAATCCACGAGCCTGCATTTCCGCATTGGGCTGCAATTCCACGGTGCCCTCGGTACAGGACACAAACAGGAAATTGGCCGTACCCCAGGGAGTTCTCACGACATCATTCGGATCGAAGCCCGAGCCAAACGCGGGTCCTTCGGTAATCTCGACGCTGGTTGCAACCATGTCACCCTCGGGTGCGCCCACCCCCAGTAACCAGGCCTGGTTGCCGGCGGCGTCGTAGGTGAACATGGCCGCGACGAACGCATTGGCGGCTGCATCGAGCAACCAGCCTTCACCGTCGCGGTCGCTACCTGCCCACCAGGTGCCGCTCATGCCGCCCGTAATTTTAAATTCCTGGTTATGGAAATCTGTGGCATTGGCCATAAGCCAGTCCGTGCTCTGGCCGCCATGGCAGGATTTGCAGGCGAAATCGACGTTGACGCGAGCCTTGCCATTATCGTCGACCCGTACGAAGGCACCGTCTTCTGTGAACATGTCCTGGTCTTCGGCGGCGGTCCCGATGCGGAAGATATGTGTGCGGACATCTGCTTCGTTGGGGCTGATGGGCTCACCGGATTTGCTGGCGCGCGGCATGTGACAGTCGACGCAATCGACCCCTGCTGCCTGCATCTTGGTCCCTTCGTAGGAAGACGCCTGCGTGGAGTGGCAATCCTGGCATGTCCGGTTGAGGCTGCCTTCCCCCGACTCATGCGGGTTGTGGCAGGTGATGCAGGTGCGCCTTGAGTGTGGGCTGGTCAGCAGTTCATTGTATTGCTGTTGGTGCCGGACGTAGCCATCGCTGGCCTGAACCTTGTTGGCTGGCTCACGCGAATGACAAGTGGCGCAAAAAGCCGTGGTTTCATCCACCTCCATGGTGTAGCCGGGGCCATGGCAGGCCTCGCACTGCACACCACCCAGGGCGAAGGTGCCGTGAATCCCGGGTCGTCCGTCCTGGTTATCGGACAGATCACCGTCGGTGTCGGGGTCCTTGTCTGCCTTCCAGCCCGTGGTGTGGCATGCACCGCAGTCGTAAGGTTTGCCTTCTTCGCCTGCGTGGTAATCACTCCAGCGCTCTGTGCCCAGGTTCCACTGGTTCATGCCCTCAGTGACATTACCGTTGCGGTCTTGCACCGAGGTCACGAAATAGCCATTTTCATCGAGGTAACGGGCTTTCCAGCCATGGCCGCCAATGACGTAACTGATGTCGTCGCAGGTATGTCCTGCCGGCAGCGGGAGGGAGCGGGCCAGGGATTCTTCGCAAGTGGTCACCATCTTGCCGTGCCCGGTGCCCAGCCAGCTGCTGTATTTGTCGATGTGGCAATCTGCACACCAGGCGGAGCCCTTGTAGTCGAAAAAGTCATCCGCAGCCAGGGCCGGTCCCATTGGAAATGCCAGCAGCAGAGCTGCGGTAGCCAGCAGCCTGTGCTGAAATTGACTGAGTGTCCTGGGTTCGGCCATGTCTCTCTCCTGATGGTCGCGCGGCGAGGCGCCAGCTTGATTTTTGATTTTGA
>JAHEFS010000145.1 GCA_024640045.1 Chromatiales bacterium
TGATATATTCGTAGGCGTAGCCATGGGGCCAGCGATTTACGGTCATCGCCTTGATGTCACGAGCCGGATCGAAATCACTGTCCGCTAATAATCCCGCCAGGTGATCCCGCACTTCGCGTTCTAGGTCTTCAAAACTCATGGCCAGCAATTTGTGTCTCGCCGCCTTGTACTGGTCCCTGGCGACCGTGCCGGCCTCCGGTGCGCCCACTCCGCCATAGAACTGGATCACGGCCGGTTCGGCCGGGTTGAAGTCGCGGCTTCCGGGCCCCATACCGAATCCGGTCACGTTCCAGGTCTCGGCATGCAGTCGACCTGGACTGTGGGCGCTTCCAAACCGGGCTTGCTCAACGGCTTTGCCATTACCCAGCAGTACGTTACTCACCATTATCGGCACTTTCTGGGCGTAGCCCAGGGCACGGATTTGCTCCGGATCAAGGTCCGGCACCAGGTGGGGTACCAGGTTGTTATTGCAAGCCAGGATGCATTGCCCTGCGCTTAGTCGGTAGGCCTTGCCATCCCGGACATAGTCCACCGCCACGCCAGGGCGTTTACCAGGCAGCAAGGTATTGCGGGTTTGTACGACGGTAGAGTTCAGGCGCAAACGCACGTGCTGCCCCGACTGGTCGAGTCGGCTGTAGTCGAAGGCGGCGGCGACGATTTCCTGCATGCCATTTCCCGGTGCCGCAGCAGGAATCATTGACCTGACCAGCATGCGCGCCACCGAGGCATTGCCGTCGGGGAACATGGCAAATCCACCGTCTTCCTCATGGGCCAGCGCCGAGGGCAGGGGGCCGATGGCGTGCATGCCGGGCAAGCCACTGCCGAAGCTGTTGGCGACATCCAGGGCATCAGTGCCCACGCCCCACAGCCCGTGGGTCATTTGCTGGAAGACCCTGGCGGCACCTGGTGTCACCTGGCCCCGTCCTGTCATGAAGTCCCAATAACTGGTCTTGCGCAAATAGTGCAGTCGCTCGGCTTCTGACATGCCGATGAGCAGATCGTCGTCTTTACGAAGAAATCGGGACAGGGATGCCTGGTCTTCCGGGGTGATGGGTATTTTATCGAGAATGCCCAGCCAGGCCTTGCGAGGTTCATCAGCCCAAGGCCGAAAACCGCGAACCCGGGCCTCGCGACCGAAGGTGGCCTTGTCGAAATACAACATGGCATCCAGGGACTCGCCCTGGGCCGAGAAGGCGAAGTCCACATTGTCGGTCAGGGTCTTGAACTCCACGCCCAGGCCGGAGAGGAATGTGTTCACCTGCTCGCTGTAACCCGGGTACTCCAGGTTGATGGCGCCTCCCCAGGCCAGCTTGGTGTGGCCGTTGTAATGAAACTCATTGCGCTTGGCATGGCCGCCAAAATCATCGTGATTGTCCAGGATGAGTATTCTTGCATCGGGCCCCGCCAGTTCGGCGTAGCGGTAAGCGGCCGCCAGTCCGCTGATACCCGCACCCACAACCACCAGGTCGTAGTACTCATCCAGCGCCGAGGGAGAGGGCCAGGTCTTTCCACTCCTGGCCCTGGCGTGGGCGACTTCAAAGCTGCCCACGTGATTGCCCCGCAGGCCAGTGAGAGTCGGTGGGTAGTATCCATGAGTTGCCTGGGCGGAAGTATCCGCAGCCCCGGTACTTGCGAGCAGCGTGCCCGGAAACATACTGCTGGCGACGGTGACTCCGACCCCGTTGATAAAATCCCTGCGGGAAATGGGCATGGTCATACCCAGTTCTTTGTCTGACCTGCTCATTGAAACTGCCCCCTGGTGTTTTATTGTGTGAACCATTTTGCACAAGTCTGCGCTTCAGGGCATCCTTGATGTTGTCCTGCCCGGGCCCAGGCAGTGTGTCATTGGGCGGTTGGAGACAAGGAATGTTCGCATGAGTAAATTTCACCCCATCCCGGTTATGGCATTGTTGTGCGTGCTGATGCTGCCCGACACCGTGCAGGCAGCCGACAAGGATGAGTCCTGGTCATTCGAACTTATGCCCTACCTGTGGGCGGCCAGCCTGCAGGGTAATACCCGGGCCGAGGATGCGGAGTCGCCGGTTGATCCGGGATATTCACTATTTACCCTTGATAATTTGCAGGGCGCTTTCATGGGGGCGATGCGGGTCAGTCGCGGACACTGGAGTTGGCACCTGGATACCCTGTACGTGGACTACCAGGATGATTTTGCCTGGGGTCCACTGGAGTCCCATGTGGGGGTCAGTGGGGGGTTTGTGGAACTGGGCGGAGGGTACAGCGCGAATCTGGACGGGAATCTGGAATGGATTGCAGGTCTTAGGAGCGTGTCCTTCACCTCTGAAGTCAGCATCACTCCGGGACCTGAGGGCAAGGTAGATAAGACCTGGCTGGATCCCTTTGTCGGTTTTCGTTACCGGCATTCACTGTCTGAAAACTGGGCGCTGAGACTGCGCGGCGACCTGGGTGGGATGAACCCTTCGGCCAGGTTGTCCCTGAACACTTTCCTGGCGATGGAATATGCCTTCAGCAATAAAGTCCAGGCTCTATTCGGCTACCGTTACCTGGAACTGGATTTCCGTGACAACGGGTACCTACTGGATATCAGCGCATCCGGTTTCGCCCTGGGCCTGGCGCTGCGTTTCTAGATTACGGCCTTTCCGGTTACCCACGATTGACCCACGGGTCCTAGAAAAATGCCACGTTTGCGGGCATTGCCCGGGCGAATCTGCTCGGACATTCGATGGAGTTGAAGGGAGCGAATGATGGAATGGCATGGCGTCGAGATGCTAGGCTGGATACTTCGTTGGGGGAAAGTAACTGGCGAATAATTTTAATAAACGTCTGCGCGTGGATAAAAAGGCCAGCATGTTGGCGAGGGAAAAACCTTACTAAAAGATCACGATTCCTCGTCTTTTCACTTTCCCGTTTAACCGCGGGATTGCAAGGACAAGAGCAGTGCCAATGGCCTGTTCGTCCGGTCGCATCTTCGGCAGTCCAGGGCAGAAGGAGGGGAGTGATGGGGAAAGTGGCTAGAATTCGCGGCCGTCGTGCCGGAGGTAGTCGCGCCAAGAGAGCGGCAAGGTCAGTGGCAACCGTCAGTGAGGCGGTGTCAAAGGGTCAGCCTGGCGGCTTGTACAAGCCCCTGTCGGACGCAGACATTCAACGCATACATGGTGCCGCACTGCATTTGCTTGAAAATGTGGGCATCGGTAATCCCATACCCGAAATCCTGCACTACGCATTGCCCGCGGGCTGCCTATTGGGCGAGGACCAACGCCTGAGGTTTCCACGAAGCCTGGTGGAGGACCTGATAGCACAGTCGGCCACGAGCTATGTTATGCATGCGCCGGATCCGGCGCACAGTCTGGAGATCAGCGGCCAGCGAGTGTACTTCGCAACCTCTGGTGAGGCAGTCAGTATCTTCGATTATGACTCCCGCAGTTACCGACCCAGCAAATTGGTGGATTTGTATGATGCAGCCCGTCTGGCGGATACCCTGGATCATATCCACAATTTCGGCCAGCCCTTTATTGCCACCGAGTACAGCCAGGAACTGTACCTGCACAATATCAATATCGCTTACGCGGAACTGGCAGGCACACGGAAACCCCTGTCCCTTGGCATCGCCGAGGTTGAGCACATCGATTCCCTGATTAATTTTTATGACACCTACCTGGGTAAGGAAGGCGGTTTCCTTGAAAGGCCATTTTGTATCTTTGGCGGCTGCCCAATTGTCTCTCCGTTGCGATTTGCCAGGGAGAATGCAGAGGTACTTGTGAAGGTGGCTGAACTTGGGCTGACCGCGGATATTGCCGTGGCGCCACAGGCCGGTGCAACGTCACCGGCGGCCCTGGCCGGGACCCTCGCCCAGTGCTTTGCCGAGACCCTGGCATGTCTTGCGGTGGTCAATATGGTGCGCCCGGGCAGTGCCATTGATTTTGGCATGTGGCCGTTTGTTTCCGACCTGCGTACCGGGTCGTTCAGTGGTGGCAGTGGGGAGGAGGCCCTGTTAATGGCGGCCACGGCCCAGCTGTGCAATTACTACGGACTGATTTCCAGCGTTGCCAGCGGTATGACCGACTCCAAGTGCATGGATGCCCAGGCCGGCTACGAGAAAGGTATTACAACCACGGCCGCCGCCCTGGCTGGTGGCAACCTGATTTCGTCCTACCCGGGCATCCTGGGTAGTCTCATTGGGCAGTCCTTCGAAGGGATGGTCATCGACAACGATATGATTGGTTCTATACAGCGCCTGCTCAGGGGCGTTGAGGTCAATGACGAGACTCTTTCACTGGAGGTGATTGAACAGGCAGTCCACGGGGTGGGGCATTACCTGAATCATCCCCAGACCCTGGATGTCATGCAGTCTGAATTTCTCTACCCGACTGTGGCCGACCGGCGCACGCCCGGCGCCTGGGAAGCCGAGGGTCGCGAGGACATCGTCGCGCTGGCCCATGAGAAGGTGAAGAATGTGCTATCCAGTCACTATCCCGTCTACATTGACACGGCTGCAGATGCCCGCCTGCGTGAGAAATTCCCGATCAGGCTGGACAAAAAGGATATGCAGGCGGGTAACGGGCGCTGGTAGCAGGCCCGGTTTGGACTGGCATTGCAGCAAGACGGACGCTCTCTAGTAGCGCCCCGAACTCTTGTAGAAATAGCGGGTCATTTCCACGTGCTGCATATTCATCTTGCGCACGATATGGTGGGCGGCCCGCACGATAGTGCGCATGACCTGGTAGACGACCCTGGGATGGGTATCCAGAAGTCCTTCCAGGTCTCCACGGGAAATACTGATGACCTCGCAGGGAATCAGCGCTCTCAGGCCCACCGCGTGAGGCGCGCCGTCAACAAAACTCATTTCACCTGCCAGGTCACCGGGAGTGAGTACGGCCAGTGTCACGGGTTCTGATCCCAGGGACGGCGCAATAACTTCAAGTTTTCCGCTCACCAGGATGTGCAGGGAGTCGTCCAGGTGGCCGGCTTCCATGAGGAATTCGTCGGTTTTGAGTTCCCGGGTGCTGACGCTGCGGGACAAAACCTCAAGCGCGTTACCATCCAGTTCATCGCTGAGTCTCGACTTGGCCAGGTATGCCCTTGCTGTATCGGGGTTAATTTTCTGTGTGCCGGACATAGCCGATTCTCCGTGGGGTTTTTGCGGTTTTGCGTTCCTAGTCTCGGCAAGCCCGGTGATGGCGGCAAGCGTGGATTACCGAGATGCCCGTTTCATAAAAAACTCCGAATTCATAACCTTGAACTGGGCCGGCGAACATCAGGTCTGCTCTGCGCCCTTGCGCTCCCGGGCGATGTAGTCCTGCATCAGTCCATCCAGAATATCCAGCGAGACTGAACCGCTGCGCAGAATTTCATCATGAAACTTTCGCAGGTCAAAGTGGGTGCCGAGTTCTTCCTCTGCCTGCTTTCTCAGGGCCTTTATCTTGAGTTCGCCAAGCTTGTAGGACAGTGCCTGGCCCGGCCAGGAGATATAGCGGTCGGTTTCCGTGGTGACCTCGTGGATGGACAGGGCAGTATTGCCGGCCAGGTAGTCCAGGGCCTGTTGCCGTGTCCAGCCCTTTGCGTGCAACCCGGTATCCACTACCAGCCGGCAGGCGCGCCACATCTCATAGGTCAGGCGTCCGAAGTTGCTGTAGGGGTCAGGGTACATCCCTGCCTCGATTCCCAGGAACTCAGAGTATAGGCCCCATCCCTCTCCGTAGGCGGAGATGTAGTCGAACTTGCGGAAGTTGGGTTGCTCGCCTTGCTCGGCTGCCAGGGCACCTTGCAAGTGATGTCCCGGAACGGCCTCATGCAGGGACAGGGCGGGCAGGGCATACAGGGGACGGGATTTCAGGTCATAGGTGTTGACCCAGTATTGCCCCGGGCGAGTGCTGTCAATGG
>JAHEFS010000146.1 GCA_024640045.1 Chromatiales bacterium
GGTTGGCGGGCAGCACGGCGCTGCGGTAACCGTCGTAATAGGCCAGGGCGGAGCTGAAGGCCGGTACGGGAACGCCATGCTCCACGGCAGTGGCAATCACTTTGCGCCACGCCAACTGGCTCTTCGCGATGGCGTCTTTGAAATAGTCATCCAGCAGCAGATTCTGCAGGCCGGGATTGCTGTCGTAGGCCTCCTTGATGTTATGCAGGAATTGCGCGCGAATAATGCAGCCGCCTCGCCACATCAACGCGACTTCGCCGTAGTTCAGGTCCCAGCGATACTCGGCGGCAGCTGCCTGCATCAGTTGGTAACCCTGGGCATACGAACAGATTTTTGACGCAAACAGTGCTTGCCGCAATTGTTCGAGGAACGCTTTTTTATCACCGGAAAATTCTGCGCCGGGCCCGGCCAGTTTTTGCGCCGCGACCAGCCTTTCGTCCTTGATGGCGCTCAGCGCACGGGCAAACACCGCTTCGGCGATGGTCTGCGCCGGCACGCCAAGGTCGAGGGCGGTGGTAGAGGTCCAGCGGCCCGTGCCTTTCTGGCCGGCCTTGTCCATGATGACGTCGACCATTGGCTTGCCGGTTTCATCGTCCATCTTGGCGAGGATGTCACGGGTGATTTCGATCAGGTAGCTGTCCAGTTCACCCTCGTTCCACTCGCCAAATACGGTCGATATCTCGGCAGGCGCCATATCCAGCACGTTACGCATCAGGGAATAGGCCTCGCAAATCATCTGCATGTCGCCATACTCGATGCCGTTGTGCACCATTTTCACAAAATGACCGGCGCCATCGTTACCGAGCCACTCACAGCAAGCCGAGCCATCATCAACCTTGGCCGCAACAGATTGGAATATCTGCTTGACGTGGGGCCATGCCGCCGCTGAACCACCCGGCATGATCGAAGGGCCTTTGAGTGCGCCTTCCTCGCCTCCAGACACGCCGGTTCCGACATACAGCAGACCCTTACTCTCCACGTAGGCGGTGCGCCGAATGGTATCGGGGAAGTGCGAGTTGCCGCCGTCGATAATGATATCGCCTGGCTCGAGATGGGGAATGATGGCATCGATAAAAGCGTCGACAGCTGAGCCGGCTTTGACCAGCAGGAACACTTTGCGGGGTCGCGCGAGGTTGGTGACCAGTTCTTCGATGCTGTGGCAGCCGACGATGTGTTTGCCCTTGGCGCGTCCGTCCATGAAAGCGTCCACCTTGCTGGTGGTGCGGTTGAACACGGCTACCTTGAAACCATGGCTCTCCATGTTCAGAACCAGGTTTTCGCCCATGACAGCGAGCCCGATCAGGCCGATGTCGCATTTCGTTTCTGCAGAATTCATCGTAGTTCCAGTAGGTTTCGTCTTCTGACGGTGTTTCAATCGATAAACAGGGGCTTGATATGGCGCACCCATAGGTTTTCGGTCACGTTGCGAGAGACATCTGTCTCGTATTCTCCCAATGCGCTGTAGTAACGCTCGCCCATCTGCGCAGCGACCTTGTAGCCCACGTGCAACAACTGACGCAAATGCAGGTTGTAAAGGGGGTCGGTCGGGTTGTGCCGCAAGGCGCGGGCGTATTCCTCGCCGGTCCAGGAGTTAACCGTGGCCGCGGCCGGGAGCCGGTCGTCATCAATGTCGATCACGGTGGCATATGGCTTGCATAAGGCATCCTTATGCGCCAGTGACTGTGCATAGACTTCCTTGGCGATCGCAAGACCCTCGCCTCCGCCTTCGGCCAGGCCGATCAACTCTTCAAGCCAGGTGGTCCCAGCGGTTTTCACATGCACACCCGCGCCGGTGCGCCTCAGTGCATCACGGATGGGCCTGTAAATTGAAAACTTGTCGGAACCGGAGTGGATGCTGAGCTTCAGGTTATCCGGCAGCTTGAATTCCGAAATCGCGAAGGCGATGGTGGCCAGGTCGTCGTTGAATTCTTTTTCAAATTGTTCGACGTTACCTACGTAGTCCACGCCCTTGTTGAAACGCCCGTTGAATTTGGGCGCAATGGTCTGCGCCGGGATGCCTTCGTCGGCAATCGCCGCCAGGATGAAGAACATCTCCAGCGGAGTTTGAGGATTCGCTGTTTCATCCATCGACACTTCGGGGATAAAGTCGCTACCGCGCTGCTCAACGATATGGCGGTATATGACTCCAGCAGTCTGGACCGCCTTCAGGAACGTTTTGGCAACTGCTTCAACGTTAGCCCGCGTGACTTTAAAGGTACCGGCTCCCGGAATATTCAGGTCGCCAATGTACCTGCCGTGGCGGTCAACAAATGAGGCGATGTCGGAATCAGTGGCGGCTTCGCCGATGGCGTCGCCCACATCCAGCGTGAAGAAGTCACTGCACTGCACAAAGCGATCGACCGTGGCCAGGTTGATGTGATCGGCATCGACCCGGTAATTCGACTCCCAGCCGAGCGCCCTGACCGCATCATCGGCCTCCTGGCGCAGGCTGCCCGGGTTCGTGCCGACAATCTCGTGCTCGCGATTGGATTTGTTCCAGACTGGCGTGATGTCGACACCTGCGTTTTTGGCATTCACGATCGCCTGCAACTGGGCCTTGCCCTGGTGAAGAAAGCGATCGCCCATGCCAAAACTGTATTTTTCGAGTTTCATTGCATGTCCCGTATTGAATCAGATGGTCATTGCGGCGTAACCGCCATCGACGATGATTTCCTGGCCGGTGATGAAAGATCCTGCATTGGAGGCCAGCAGTAGCGTCACACCCGCGAGTTCTTCGGCTTTGCCAAATCGCTTCATGGGCGTGTGGCCCATGATCCGCTCCACGCGTTCGGGGGTCAGGACCTTGCGGTTCTGTTCCGCAGGGAAGAAACCGGGCACCAGGGTGTTGACGCGGATGTTTTGCGTGGCCCATTCACGGGCCAGGTTGCGGGAAATGTTGTGCACGGCCGCCTTGGACATGGAATAGGTGAATACCCGTGACAATGGGATCACGCCGGACATTGAACCCATGTTGATGATTGCAGCGGCTCTGCCGTTATCGAGGAAGTACTTGCCAAAAACCTGGCAGGCCAGGAAGACCGCCTTGGTGTTGATTGCAAAAATTTGGTCGTACTCTTCCTCGGGAATTTCCAGGAAAGGGGTAGCCGCATTGACGCCCGCGCCGTTGATGAGAATGTCGCACTGCCCCGATTTTTCGATGACATCGGCAAGCAGTTTCTGCAGGCCCTCACGGGACGTGATGTCCTCGTTGAGGAAGTAGCCTTTGCCGCCCGCGGCGTGGATCCGTTCGAGCCGGGCAGAGGCCTTGTCCGGACTGCGGCCGACCAGCACAACTTCGGCTCCCGCACCCGCCAGGGCCGTGGCCATCGCGCCGCAGAGCTCGCCGGTGCCACCGATCACTACAGCGGTTTTTCCCTGCAATGAAAACAGATCGTTCAAGTAGGACATAGTTTTTCTCAGCACCCAGCCAACGCACACATTATGAGACCCCGGAACAGGAGTCCAGCCTCTTAGGATAGAGGGGATTGCCACCGGTGGCAATTGTAAAGTGCAAGTAGTGTGGGAATCAATAATTCACGTACAATCAGGTGGCTGTCCTTGATCCTTGTGAACACACCAAACGGACCATCCACATGATCTATTACCAGACCGGCTCGCCCGAGACCGCTCTTTCCTCAGAGGATTTGAAGACTGGCATGGTTGCCGCCCTGAAAAATCTCGGGGAAAGGCAAAAGATTCTGGTAGTGCCTCCTGATTACACCCGTCTGCCCTCGCGTTCCGGTGAGCTGACGGAGTATTGCTGGGAGTATTTTGGAGACAAACTCACTGACATTTTACCCGCCCTGGGCACGCACACGCCGATGACCAGCGGCCAGATCAGTCACATGTTCGGCAAGACACCTGAAGACCTTTTCAGGGTTCACGACTGGCGCAACGATGTCATAACACTGGGTACTGTACCGGCTGAATTCGTAAAGGAAGTATCAGGAGGGGCCTGTGACTTCACCTGGCCGGCGCAGGTCAACAAATTACTGGTTGAAGGTGACTTTGATCTCATTCTGTCCATCGGCCAGGTCGTGCCGCACGAAGTAGTGGGGATGGCGAACTACAACAAGAACATATTTGTCGGCACTGGCGGAACGGAAGGCATTCACAAAAGTCATTACATCGGTGCGGTGTATGGCATGGAAAGAATGATGGGCCACGCCGACACACCCGTGCGCAAGGTTTTCAATTACGCTTCCGAACATTTCGCCAATCATCTGCCGATTGTCTATGTATTGACGGTAGTAGGCTTGAACAATTCAGGCAATTTACAGACGTATGGACTGTTCATCGGGGACGACTTCAGCGTTTTCGATCAGGCGGCAAAATTGTCGCTGCAGGTCAATTTCAACATGTTGGAAGCGCCGTTGAAAAAAGTCGTCGTGTGGCTTGATCCGACTGAGTTCAAAAGCACCTGGCTGGGAAACAAGAGCATCTACCGGACCCGCATGGCATTGGCCGATGGAGGCGAGCTCATCGTTCTGGCCCCCGCTCTTGTCGAGTTTGGTGAAGACAAGGAAATCGACGCGTTGATCAGAAAATACGGCTACTTTGGAACGCCTCATACCCTGAAGATGGTGAGGGACAACGAGGATCTCCGCAACAATCTCGCCGCCGCCGCGCATTTGATTCACGGCTCCTCCGAAGGCCGCTTCGGCATCACCTATTGTCCAGGCAAGGGACCAGGCAACCTGTCGCAACAGGAGATCGAGAGCGTCGGATTCAAATTCGCGGATTTTGACGAGATCACGACCAGATACAATCCTGAGACACTGAAGGAAGGCTTTAACACCATGTCCGACGGAGAGGAGATTTATTATATTTCCAGCCCCGCGCTGGGTTTGTGGGCCGTTAAAGAAAGGTTCGATTATTAGCCTTTGGCAAGCCTGAATGAAAATCATCATTGACGACAAGATTCCATATATCAAAGGGGCTTTGGAACCCTTTGCCGAGGTCGTTTACCTGCCGGGGAAATTGACCACAAGGGAGGTGGTCAGGGGTGCAGACGCGCTGGTGACACGGACCCGCACCATCTGTAACAGAGCGATGCTGGAAGGTTCCAGAGTCAGATTCATCGCAACCGCAACGATCGGTTTCGACCACATCGATGTCGATTTTTGCAGGGCTGCCGGTATCGAGTGGCTAAATGCACCTGGGTGTAATGCGGAGAGTGTCAACCAGTATATTTCGTCTGCCCTGTTTGCCTGGTCAATGCGGAAAGGGATTGCTCTGACCAACAAGACCATTGGAATCGTTGGAGTAGGGCAGGTCGGCTCGAGGATTGCAAAAACCTGTGGAATCCTGGGGATGAACGTACTTTTGAATGACCCTCCCAGGGCAAGAAGGGAAGGTTCCTCGCAGTTCGTTTCCTTGTCCAGGATCGCGCGGGAAGCAGACATCATCAGCTTTCATGTTCCGCTGAATATGGAAGGTGTTGATCGCACCTATCACATGGTCAATGAACATTTTCTTCAAAACCTGGAAAACAGGCCGCTCCTCATCAACACATGTAGGGGCGAGGTATTTGACACCAATGCGGTATACAGGGCGAGCGGGGCAGGTGACCTTTCAGGACTGATTATCGACTGCTGGGAACACGAACCCGAACTGGATTTGGGTTTGTTGAAACTGGCGGATTACGGCACGCCGCACATCGCCGGGTATTCGAGGGATGGCAAAGCCAATGGCACGCGCACCAGTGTCAGGGCAATCAGCAAGTTTTTTGGCCTGGGAATGGATGAATGGGAACCGCCCGGTATTGAACCCCCCGGCAATCCGGTCATTGAGTTGGATGGCAAGAAACAGAGTGGGGAGTC
>JAHEFS010000043.1 GCA_024640045.1 Chromatiales bacterium
TGGGCAAGACCGAAATCGCCCGCCGCCTGGCGGCCCTGGCCAGCGCACCCTTCATCAAGGTGGAGGCCACCAAGTTTACCGAGGTCGGTTATGTGGGCAAGGACGTCGAGTCCATCGTGCGCGACCTGGTCGACATGTCGTTCAAGATGACCCGCGAAGTCGAGACCAACAAGGTTCGCTCCCGCGCCGAAGACGCGGCCCGCGAACGCATCCTCGATATCCTGCTGCCTGCCCCACGGGGTGTCGGATTCACCAATGAACCGCAGGAACACCAGGCCGGGGACAGCGCCACGCGGCAGAAACTGCGCCGCCAATTGCTGGACGGAGAACTGGACGAGCGTGAAATTGAGTTCGACGTCTCGACGCAGATCGGCATCGACATCATGACCCCCCCGGGCATGGAAGAGATGGCCAGCCAGCTACAGGGGATGTTCCAGAACCTGGGCAACCAGAAGAAGCAGCAACGGAAAATGCGCATCAAGGATGCGTATCCCTTGCTGATCGAAGAGGAATCGGGGCGTTTGATCAACGAGGAGGAGATCAAGCAACAGGCCCTGGCCAATGCAGAGCAGAACGGCATCGTGTTCCTGGATGAACTGGACAAGGTGGCCAAGCGTTCTGAATACGCTGGCGCGGATGTTTCCCGCGAGGGCGTCCAGCGCGACCTGCTGCCGCTGGTCGAGGGCTGCACGGTCTCCACGCGTTACGGCATGGTCAAAACCGACCACATCCTGTTCATTGCCTCCGGTGCGTTCCACCTGGCCAAGCCCTCGGACCTGATCCCGGAATTGCAGGGCCGCCTGCCCATCCGCGTGGAGCTGCGCGCGCTGGATGTGGAAGATTTCAAGCGCATCCTGACAGAACCCAAGGCGTCGCTGACTGAGCAATACCAGGCCTTGATGGCCACCGAGGGCGTGCGCCTGGAGTTTTCCACTGATGCCGTGCAGCGCATCGCCGAAATTGCCTGGCAGGTCAACGAAACCACCGAGAACATCGGCGCCCGGCGGCTGCATACCGTGATGGAGCGCCTGCTGGATACCATCTCCTACGAAGCTCCTGACCGTTCGGGCGATACACTGATGCTCGACGGCGCCTATGTCGACGCCCATCTCAACGAGTTGGCAAGCGACGAAGACCTGAGCCGCTACATCCTCTGAGGCCAACGGTGCGGGTACAATAAGGCAACCGTCATGGCGGCCTGCAAAGCCGCCGCAACCGCCCATGCTCGAGGATCCGATGGACAGGAGCAGCGAGAACACCACGCACTTCGGCTACCGCGAAGTGCCCGTCAAGGAGAAGGCCCGCCTGGTTCACCAGGTGTTCGAGTCCGTGGCGGACAATTACGACCTGATGAACGACCTGATGTCCATGGGCGTGCACCGCCTGTGGAAACGGCACTTCGTCGCGACCAGCGGCTTCGGCCGGGGCGACCGGGTGCTGGACCTTGCCGGCGGCACGGGTGACATCGCGGCTCTGCTCGCGCGCAAGGTCGGCAGTACCGGGCGGGTGTGGTTGAGCGATATCAACGAAGCCATGCTCGGCGTCGGCCGGCGCAGGATGGAAGACCAGGGACTGGTGGGCAACATTCGCTACGCCCTGGCCAATGCCGAGGCCCTGCCTTTCCGCAGCGGCTACTTCGATGGCGTCACCATTGCTTTCGGCCTGCGTAACGTCACAGACAAGGACCAGGCTCTGCGCGAGATGCACCGGGTACTCAAGCCGGGCGGCAGAGCATTGGTGCTGGAATTTTCACAGGTTCAGCCAAAGCTGTTGAGCAAGCTGTACGACGGCTACTCGTTCGGCCTCTTACCCGTGCTCGGGCGTTTCGTCGCACAGGACGCAGACAGCTACCAGTACCTGGCTGAGAGCATCCGCAAACACCCCGGCCAGGAAGAACTGGCTGAAATGATGCGCAAAGCGGGTTTCACCGGCGTCCGCTACCAGAATCTGACCGGCGGCATCGTCGCGATCCACGGGGGTTACCATGCCTGAATACCGCACGCCGCTGCCGCAGATGTTCGCCAGTTCACTGGAAGCCGCCATCAACCGGGTGCTGGCGCTGGACAACGCAGCCGTCGACCGCCTGGCGCGGCTGGAAGGCCGAGTGCTGCAACTGGATGTCGAGGGCCTCGGGATCACGCTGTTCCTGACCACGCGCTATGGCGTGGTGCATATCAATCTCGATGCAGCGGCAGAGCCCGATACCGTCATCAAGGGGACCCCGTTCGCCCTGTTCGCCATGGCGGCGCCGGCCGATGTCGACAGCTGGGGCCTGCCCGGCTCCCGGGTGCACATTTCCGGCGATGCCAACCTGGCGCGGGACATGGAACGGGTATTCCGTCAGCTGGATCCTGACTGGGAAGGACAGCTGGCGGTGATGTTCGGAGATGTGCTGGGTTTCCAGCTGGTATCCGGCTTGAAACAGGGCGCTGACTTCCTGCGCCAGACCGCGCGGAGCACGGCCGAAATGGCAGGCACCTACCTGCGCGACGAAGCACCAGCGCTGGTGCGGCCGGCCGAATTCAAAACCTTTGCCGGTGAAGTCGGAAAATTGAGCGAGACTCTGGACAGGCTGGAAGCGCGCCTCGGGGATCTCAGGGGCCAGCCCAAATGATTCACGCCTCACGGCAATTTCTGCGCCTGCTGAATATCAGCGCCACGCTGGCGCGTTACCGGCTGGATGAGCTGCTGACGGCTACCCATCTGTTTCGCGCTATGCGCTGGGTCCGGGCCGTGCTTCCGGGCAGCCGGGACATTGCCGAGCTGTCGCACGGGGCACGCCTGCGGCTGGCTTTGCAGGACCTGGGGCCGGTTTACGTTAAATTCGGACAGATCCTGTCCACCCGTCGCGACCTCCTGCCCTCCGACATCGCCCAGGAACTGTCACTGCTGCAGGATCGCGTGCCCCCCTTTCCGGGCACTGAAGCTCAGGCCATCATCGAACAGGCGCTGGGCAAGCCGGTCGGGGAGCTGTTCGCACATTTCGACCCGGAACCGCTGGCCTCTGCCTCGATCGCGCAGGTTCACCCCTGCACGTTGCTGGATGGCCGCGAAGCCGTAGTCAAGGTGGTCAGGCCCGGCATCGAAAAACAGCTGCGCCGTGATATCGACCTGCTCAAAGCCATCGCCGGCCTGGCGGAGCGGTACTGGGAAGAAGGCGAGCGGGTACAACCGACAGAAATTGTGCGGGAGTTCGAGACCTTTGTCTTCGACGAACTCGACATGCAGCGCGAAGCCGCCAATGCCTCGGTGTTGCGCAGCAATTTCAAGGATTCGCCCGACCTCTACATCCCCGAGATTTACTGGTCTTACTGCAAAAGCAAGGTGCTGACCATGGAGCGGGTCTCAGGCATCGGCGTTGGCGACATCGAGGCCCTGCACGCCAGGGGCGTCAACCTCGAGCGGCTGGCCCTGCGCGGGGTGCGCGTTTTCTACACCCAGGTGTTCCGAGACAACCTGTTCCACGCCGATATGCACCCGGGCAATATCCTGGTCGACGTCACCAATCCGGAAGACCCGACCTTTATCGCCCTGGATTTCGGCATCGTCGCCAGCCTGACCCCCAAGGACCTGTACTACATCTCCGAAAATTTCATGGCGCTGTTCAACCGTGACTACCTGCGAGTGGCGCAATTGCACATCGACGCGGGCTGGGTGCCCGAAGACACGCGGGTGGATGAACTCGAATCGGCCGTGCGCACGGTGGGCGAGCCCAATTTCACCCGGCCACTGAACGAAATTTCGTTCGGCGAACTGCTGTTCAAGATATTCCGGGTCGCGCGGCGCTTCAAACTGACCATTCAGCCACAGCTGATCATGCTGCAGAAGACCCTGCTGAATATCGAAGGCCTGGGGCGCGAACTGTACCCGGAACTGGATATCTGGGCGGTCGCCAAACCCGAACTGGAAAAGATCCTGCGGGAAAAACACGGTCTCGACCGCACCGCGCGCGAGCTGCGTGAACGCCTGCCGGCCTGGTTGTCACAGGCTCCGGAAATGCCCGGGCTGATCCACGACTACCTGGAAAAAGCCAACAAGGGGCAGCTGGTCACGCGTATTTCCTCGGAAGACCTGGCACGCCTGCGGGCCGAACACGAGGTGTCGCACCGCAAGACTCTGCGGGTGCTGGCCGGCGGCTCGATGGGCATCGCCGGCGCCATTCTTCTCGCCATGGAAACCGGCCCCTGGTTCCTGTGGGGGTACTCCAGTGCCGGCCTCCTGCTGCTGGCAGTCAGTGGCTGGCTGCTGGCGCGATCACTCCGGAGCTGATCCAGGCTCTTAAGCGGGCGACTGAAGGAGTCCATCGCCCCTGTCCCGATAGCGAGCGAGGAACCGCCTCATCGATTCGATTGACGGTGGTCAGTTGCAGCGCAGCCCGGCGCCTCTAAAGTAGTTGGTTAAGCGTATATTCTTGAGCAAGATTGTCATCATGGCACCGCATTCTACGGATTTCGCCGACCTGATCACCCAGCTGGGCAACCTGCGCGAAGAGATCATCAATCAGGGCCGGGAACACGAGGCTTCGATCGAGGCCTTACCTGCAGAGCGCAGGGCCAGCGCACGTAATCTCGTTCACTATCTCGCCATGCGCAACCGTGATCTGCGTCCTTTGCAGGAACACCTGGTCCGGCTGGGCCTCTCTTCAATCGGGCGGGCCGAAGCCCAGGTACTGCCGACGCTGGATGCCTTGTTGCTCAACCTGAATGTCCTCAGTGGCCGGCTGCCGCCGCCAGAGAGTCATGAAACCACCCTCGGCGCCTTCAACCAGCTTGCTGACCGGCCCGACGACAACACGATCCGCCTGCTCGGGCAGCCGCCACGACATCGCCGCGCCTATATCCTCGTGACGATGCCCGGAACGGCGGCTGACGACTACATGATGGTCCACCGACTGATCGAGAGCGGTGCAGACTGTCTCCGCATCAATTGCGCACATGACGGACCGGAAACGTGGGCGCGGATCATCGAGCACAAGCGCCATGCCGAAAGAGCCCTGGGACGCAGTTGCAGGGTCCTGATGGACCTGGCCGGGCCAAAACTTCGCACCGGCGCATTGAAACCCGACGCCGGTGTCCTGAAGATCCGACCACGGCGGGACCCTTATGGGAAGCTGGTGCGACCCGCCCGGATCTGGCTCAGCCCTGAACCAGCAACCGTGCACCAGGAGCAGCAAACCGCCGATGCCTGCCTGCCGGTTGATGAGGAATGGCTCACTGACTGCGAACGCGGCGATCGCGTGAAGGTGACCGACGCCCGTGGAAAGCGGCGCACCCTCAGGATCATTGAAGGTGGCTCAAACGGTTGCTGGGCCGAGGCCAGAAAGACCCTCTATATCGTCAATGGCTCGGAATTAACCCTGGTCAGAACGGGTAAAGCCACCGCCGTCGCGGGGCTACCGCCGCGCGCATCGCGTCTTGCCCTGCGTTGCGGCGACACCGTGATGATTTCCGGAACCGACCAGTTGGGCAAGCCTGCTTTCATCGACCCCGAGGGGCGCCTGCTGAGCCCGGGCCGAATTTCGCTGCCAATACCGGAAGTCTATCGGGATGTTCGGCCGGGCGAGCCTATCGGTTTCGACGACGGCCGTATTTCCGGCATCGTAGAGCGATGCGAGAAACAAGCGCTGCATGTGCGCATCACGCATACCCGCAAGACCGTGGAGCGCCTGGCCGCGGACAAGGGTGTCAACCTTCCCGACACCACACTGGGACTTCCGGCGCTGAGCGACAAGGATTTGCGCGACCTTCCGTTCATCGCGCAACACGGCGACATCGTCGCGCTCTCTTTCACGAATACACCGGCCGATGTCGCCCAATTACGAACCAGGCTGACAGAGCTGGGCCGTGAGGACCTGGGCCTGGTGGTCAAAATAGAGACCAAGCGGGGTTTCTATAACCTGCCCGGCATCCTGTTCGAGGCGCTCAGGTTTCCTGCTTGCGGAGTGATGATCGCGCGCGGGGACCTGGCAGCAGAATGCGGATTCGAGCGACTGGCCGAGGTGCAGGAACAAATCCTCTGGATCTGCGAGTCAGCGCATGTTCCCGTGATTTGGGCCACCCAGGTGCTGGAAGGCCTGACCAAGCGGGGCCATGCGACCCGCGCAGAGATTTCTGACGCAGCAATGAGCCAGGCTGCGGAATGTGTCATGTTGAACAAGGGACCCTACATCACCAACGCCGTGCGAACACTGGACGACATCCTGCGCCGGATGCAGGACCACCAGACCAAGAAACGTTCCATGTTGCGCCGCCTGAAACTGGCTGCCGAATTCCTGGACCCAACCCCGGTAAAGCGTTAGCCCAGGCCAGCAGCCGAACCCGGAAGCGCAGGTCCGGAGCAACCACCCGATTTCTACGATTGCCCAAGCTTAGGTATGCTATACCACCTTTTGCTTATCCAGGCCCGACCAAACATGCCCCGACTCATTCCTGCTCTGGTTTTCGCGGCTCTTGCTTTTGCATCCGACAGCCAGGGCGCAATTCGCCAGACCAAGGGCGATTTCGAAGACAAGTTCCGGCAACTCGACGAGGTACTGCCTACAGCGAACACCTACCGCACTGCCGGCGGCGAACCCGGACATGCCTACTGGCAGCAGGAAGTCGATTACGACATCGACGCTCGCCTTGATGAAGCAGCGCGCAGGATCGAAGGCACCGAGCGGGTCACCTACACCAACAACAGTCCCGATACGCTGCGCTTTCTCTGGCTGCAGCTGGATCAGAACCGGTTCCGCGCAGATTCCATGGCCGAATTGACACAGTCCTTCGCCGACCCCAGCCGGCGCGGTCCTGAAGTCAAGGACGGGAACGGCGACAAGCCGCCCCAGATGAGCCTCGGCGAATTGCGGCGCCAGCAGTTCCTGGCGGATCACGAGGTGGGCTACGAGATTCGCTCGGTGCGCCATGCAGGGGACAACCTGGACTTTACAATCCGCAGCACCCTGATGCGGGTGGACTTGCCGCAGCCGCTGACGCCAGGCCAGTCGACCACTTTCGAGATCGAGTTCGCCTTCAATATCGTTGAAGAAGACGCCGTCTCGGCCCGGGCTGGCTACGAGCACTTCCCCGATGACGAACGCGAAGGCGGCAATGATATCTTCCTGCTGGCCCAGTGGTTCCCGAGGCTACACGCCTATACCGATTACGAGGGCTGGACCAACAAGGAATTCCTGGGGCGTGGTGAGTTCACGCTCGAATTTGGCGACTACACGGTAGACATCACGGTACCGGCCGATCACGTGGTTTCTGCTACCGGTGTACTGCAGAACCCGGACAAGGTTCTCACACAGACCCAGCGCAAGCGCCTCGACCAGGCCAGGAATGCCGACCAGCCCGTTCTCATCATTACCCCGGAGGAAGCGCTCGAGAACGAAAAGGCCGGTACCAAAGATACCGCCACCTGGCGTTTTGCGGCCACCAACGTGCGTGATTTTGCCTGGGCCGCCTCGCGCAAGTTCATTTGGGACGCCCAGGGTTACCACCAGGGCG
This sequence comes from Chromatiales bacterium, assembly GCA_024640045.1. Lineage (GTDB taxonomy): Bacteria > Pseudomonadota > Gammaproteobacteria > Xanthomonadales > SZUA-36 > WTJD01. The sequence continues at coordinate 7,488 of JAHEFS010000043.1, forward strand.
GCAAGGTGCAGCCTGACATCATGGCCATGTCTTTTTATCCCAAAGAAGGCAACCCGCTGTGGTCGAAGTACTCCACCGCGGCCGTCATCCACACCATGAAGGTGTACTCGCGTTTTTCCTTCGACTACCCCTACCCGGTGGCGCAGTCGGTCAATGGGCCGGTGGGTGGCATGGAATACCCGATGATCACTTTTAACGGCCCGCGCACCGACGAACAGGACGATGGCGAGCGCACCTACAGCCTGTCGGAGAAGCGATTCCTGGTAGGCGTGGTGATCCACGAGGTCGGGCACATCTACTTCCCGATGACGGTCAATTCCGATGAGCGCCAGTGGACCTGGATGGACGAGGGCCTGAACAGCTTCCTCGACGCCATGGCGGGGCTCGAATGGGATTCGGATATCCCCTGGAAAGTCGAACCGCGCGACATCGTCGACTACATGAAATCCGACTTGCAGGTACCCATCATGACGCAGTCCGACAGCGTTCTGAGGCTGGGGCCGAACGCTTACGGCAAACCGGCGGCCGCACTCATGATTCTGCGAGAGACCATACTGGGCCGCGAGTTATTCGATTTCGCTTTCCGGGAATACTCCCGCCGCTGGCGCTTCAAACGTCCCACGCCGGCCGATTTTTTCCGCACCATGGAAGAAGCCTCCGGGGTCGATCTGGACTGGTTCTGGCGCGGCTGGTTCTACACCACCGATCACGTGGACCTGTCGATAGACCGCGTCTGGAAACTGCGCCTGGATACGAAAGACCCGGATATCGATTTCGAACGCCGCCGCCAGGAAGAGGCGGACAAACCCTATTCCCTGATCGTCGAACGCAACCGTGCCGAGAGCCGGCTTTGGGTTGAGCAAAACCCGGAAATTCGCGATTTCTATGACGAGAACGACCGTTTCACCGTCACCAACAAGGAACGCAACTCGTACCAGGAGTTCCTGCAGGGGCTCGAAGAATGGGAGCGCGCCGCGCTGGAGCGAGCGGTGGCCGAAGACAAACATTACTACGTGCTCGAATTCTCGAACCGGGGCGGACTGGTAATGCCCTTACTGCTCGAGTTGACCTATGCCGAAGGCGAGACTGAGATTCTGCACATCCCCGCTGAGATCTGGCGCCGCAACGCCCACTCGGTCAAGAAACTCATCGTCACCGACCGCGAACTTACCCAGGTGGTCATGGATCCACGCTGGGAGACCGCAGACGTGGACATCGAGAACAATCACTATCCACGGCGCATCATTCCCTCGCGTATCGAAGCGTTCAAGGCCGAAGACCGCGAAGGCCTGGAATACCGCGACATCATGCAGGACATCAAAACGGAGCTGACGCCGGAAGAAGACCCAGACGGGGACGAAGACAAGGAATGAAGCCCTGGCGGTACGCTGCCCTGCTGATGCTGCTCGGCCTGTTGATCGGCCACGGGATCAGCCAGGTCTGGGCGCATCAACAGAAAGAAGCCATCACCACCGTGCTGTTCAACACCCGCACGGGCAACATCGAAGTCATGCACCGCTTCCTGTTGCACGATGCCGAGCACGCCGTCAAAATTTTGCGACAATCCAGCGCGGACCTCATCGGCTCCGCCGCTGACCAGGACTGGTTCGCTGATTACGTCTTTCGCTGTTTCAGCCTGCACGACCAGGACGACCGTCTTTTGCCGCTGAGTCCGGTTGGGCACGAAATCGATGGCCGCTTTTTCTGGGTCTATGCGGAGACGCCAGTCTCACCCGACATCAACGCACTGACCATCAGGCACGATGCCCTGCGCGACATCTGGACGGAGCAGGTCAACCTGGTCAATGTAGAGAGAGCCGGCCAGACCAGGAGCGTTGCCTTCACGAACGGAGTACAGCAACTGACCGTGAGGTTGGAAGAAGAAGAAGAATGAGCCTTCGATGCTTGCAATTCCGTGAAACTTGATTATACTTACCTATAAGTAAGTTACTGGATCAGTCATGGCACGACAAAGCAATACCCGCGAACAGATCCTGCACCACGCAGCACACTTGCTGATGACCCGAGGCTACAGCGGGTTCAGCTATCGCGATATTTCCACCCAGCTGGGCGTCAAAAATGCGGCCGTGCATTACCATTTCCCTGCCAAGTCGGATCTGGCCATGGCGCTGGTCGATGAATACCGGCAAGTCCTGCGTCAACAGACTTCTCAATTCATGGCGTACGGAGGCCCTGCCCTGCCGCAACTGGAAGGGCTGTTTCGATTCACCGAGGTTCAGTGCGAGAAAGGGCGCTGCATCTGCCCCTTTGGTGCCTTCGCGGTCGACTACAACGAGATTCCCGAGGAAGTACGCGATGCCATGGAGGCCTTCATGTCCGACTCGGTAAACTGGCTCACCCGGGTGTTGGAAACGGGTAGAGAGCAAAAAGAGTTCGTATTTTCGGGCGACCCCAGGGCCAGGGCCATGGGCATCCTGGCCAGCCTGCAGGGCGCCCGGCAAATGGCACGCATCCATCAGCAGGAAGTGCTGCGCCCGGTCATTGGCCAGATTCGGCTCGACCTGGGTCTGATCGCATAAAAAAATTTGCTGCATTTACTTACTTACTGATAAGTATTATTGAGACAACGAGAGGATAACCAATGAAAACCCCCACCCTGAAATGGATCGACCCCTGCTTGAAGGAATCGTTGGGAAAGCGGGTGGAACTGCGGCTCAGGCCTTCGGTTTTCACCTTGAGGATCACCGTTGTGCTGGCGTCCGCCCTGCCGGCACTCGCACTGGCATCGTTCAGCACCTGGGCATTCACGAAGTTCGATCCCGGCTTGTTGAATGTCGTGTTGTGGGCCTTTGGATTTGTATTCCTGGCAGCCGCCACGGAAGTTCAAGACAAACGCCTGGCGCTGGTGACCGGGATCAGCGGTGCAACGATCGTGGCCTCGGCCTTGCTCGGCTATGGCTTCGCCGCTGAAATCGCCTTGCTGGGAAGCTGGATTGTTGCAGCCTGGACGGTTCCCATTGTGCTCGCGGTAATCAGCCGAGCCCTGGTTTCAACAGCAAATTCCCGCTAACCACGCGGCATTAGACGGAATGACTCCAGGCGCAGCTCCGGGTGACGTAACGCGATGACACCAATGTGCCGCTTCGAAGGCCTCACAGTCAGCAGGCGCCAGGCGGTTGGATCATCCTCGTGCATGACCAGCACTCGCGGCGGCTGGCGAGGGTCGCAGGAAACTGTGAAGCGGTGCAACTGATCAGCGATACCGTGACCGGCGCCCTTGACCAGGGCTTCCTTACAGGCCCAGGTATGCAGAAAAGCCTCGTCCTGGCTGGCCGCATCCAGGGCTGCAATCGCCTCGGCCTCAGCCGGGCTGAAATAGCGGCGGGCCAGGCCCGTCGGATTTCCGACTTTCCGGTCAATCCGCTCCATGTCCACACCGAGCAAGCCCTCGCTGCTGATGCCGATCAGGCAACAGCCGTCGCTGTTCGCCATGCTGAAGTCCAGTGGCCGGCCACCGGAATACCCGGACAGTACAGGTTTGCCTTTGACCAGGCGGGAGATGGATATCTTCTTGCCGGGGGTGCCGAGGTACGCCCCCAGCAACAGACGCAAATAGAAACGGCGCAGCATGCGTTGTTGCCGCCCATCCAGCTGAACACTGGAATCCGTATCCGGCCTGAGGGGGTTGCCCAACTCGCCCAGGTCCAGGTACCACAGATGCACCACGCCCGGCGGCGGCACACTCAGGCGCCCCAGCGGCATCGCGCATTGCTTGAAATCTGCTGACTTCACCCTATTTTGACCAAGTCTCAGAAATTTTTCGCCGGTTTTTCACGACCCGATGGGAAGCAGAGTCATACTACCGTAAGCGCGGGGCGGCAAACACCGTGATTTTCAACGATGGCGACCCGTTGCGGAACCTTGATCCCAAGGCGCTGTGCGATTAGTGTAGTCGTCCCCGAATGATGGCCAGCCAAGCATGCAGTTCAAAAACGTAGTGATTCAGTCCTTGGCGGCCATCGAGCCACCCATCCGCGTCACCTCCCGCGAAATATCGGAACGCCTGAAACCGACACTGGAGCGACTCGGTATCCGACCCAACTTGCTGGAGGAAATATCAGGCATCATCGAACGCCGCGTCTGGCAGGCCAACACGCTGCCGTCCGATGCCGCCACCATGGCAGCGGAACAGGCCCTCACGGACGCAGGTGTCGATCGGAGCAAAATCGGAGTCATCATCAACACCTCTGTGTGCCGCGACTACCTGGAGCCCTCCACGGCCTGCATTGTGCACGGCAACCTCGGACTCTCGGAAAACTGCCTGAATTTCGATGTCGGCAACGCCTGCCTGGCGTTCCTCAATGGCATGGATATCGCCGCCCGCATGATCGAGCGCCACGAAGTGGATTACGCCCTGATTGTCGATGGCGAATCGAGCGGCCCGATTACTGACGCCACCATCGAGCGCATGCTCAACGAGCATATGGATGAACACCAGTTCCGGGCGGAATTCGCTTCACTGACGCTGGGTTCCGGCGCGGCGGCCATGGTCATGGCGCACAAGGAACTGGTGCCAGAAGGTCACGCCTACCTGGGTTCGGTCACGCGAACGGCCACGGAATTCAACGGTCTTTGCCGCGGGCACATGCACCAGATGGTGACGGACACCAAGACCTTGCTGACGGAGGGACTGAAGTTGGCGGCTAAAACCTTCCAGGCCACCTGCAAGGCGCTGGGCTGGGTGGCGGACGAACTCGACCAGTTCGTCATTCACCAGGTTTCAAAGGTACATACCGAATCGCTGGTCAGCATGCTGAAGCTGGACCCCAGCAAAGTGCACGCCATCTATCCCAGCATGGGCAATATCGGCCCGGCCTCGGTACCGATCGTGCTGGCCCAGGCCGTGGCATCCGGAAAGATCAGCCGGGGTGACCGCATTGCGCTGCTGGGTATCGGATCCGGCCTGAACTGCTCCATGGCCGAAGTGGTCTGGTGAGCAGCCTGTAGGAGAGCCATCGGCCTGGCCGACGGCGCCGCGGACCCGTGAACGCCTACCGTCCCCCCAGCGAACTCTATCCGTTCCAGTCGCACTGGCTCGACCTCGATGGCATCGCGATGCATTACCTGGACGAGGGCCCGCGCGATGCCCCGCCCGTATTGATGCTGCACGGCAATCCCACCTGGTCGTTCTACTATCGTGACCTGGTGCTGCAGTTGCGCGACCGCTACCGCTGCATCGTGCCGGACCACATCGGCTGCGGCCTTTCCGACAAACCGGGAGACGATCTTTACCCCTATCGGCTGGAGCGCCGCATCGCGGATCTCGATGCACTGATGCAGCACCTGGCCCTGCAACAGCCCCTGAGCCTGGTGGTGCACGACTGGGGCGGCATGATCGGCTTTGGCTGGGCTGCGCGCCAGCCGGATGCCGTGGCCCGCACCGTTATCCTCAACACCGCCGCTTTTCGCATCCCCACCGATAAACGCTTCCCACTGGCCTTGTGGCTGGCGGGACGCACCCGACTGGGCGCCCTGCTGGTACGGGGACTGAATGCTTTTTCGGGCGCCGCCGCCCGCGTCGCTTTCAAGAAACCGGTCAGCGAGGAAGTCAGAAAAGCCTACACCGGGCCATACGATTCCTGGGCCAATCGGATCGCCACACTGAGATTTGTCCAGGACATCCCCCTGCGCGAAGGCGACCCCGGCTACGACATCGTGCAAGCCACCGAGGAGAAATTGCCCGGGTTTTCCGGCAAACCCGCCCTGCTCGGCTGGGGTCCGCGCGACTTCGTTTTCGACCGGCACTTCCTGCACCGGTGGCAGCAATTGCTGCCACAAGCCGAATCACATGTTTACCCGGATTGCGGTCATTACATCCTCGAAGACGCCGGCGCCGACCTGCGTCAGCACATCGGAAATTTTCTGGACCGGAACACCCGACCCGGAAATGGCTGAGTCCTGGCAAAGTCCCGTTGTACACAACGTGGCCGGCGCGCTGGCGGTGCAGGCCCGGCAACACCCGGAGCAGCCAGCCATGCACTACCCTGTCGGCGTCAGGCAGGGTTGCATCGAGTACCTTAGCTGCAGTTACCGGGAACTGGATGAGCTGAGCGACAATTGGGCCCGGGGCCTGCAGGATGCCGGCATTGGCCGTGGCGCCCGAACCGCGCTGATGGTGCCGCCCGGGCTGGATTTTTTTGCCGTTTTCTTCGCCCTGTTCAAGGTGGGTGCGGTACCCGTACTGATCGACCCCGGGATCGGCCTGAAACCGCTGCGCGCATGTCTCAATGAGGCCTCGCCCGAAGCCTTCATCGGCATCACCCGCGCACAGCTGGCCCGTGTTCTGCTGCGCTGGGCCCCGGATAGCATTAACAAGACGATTACCATCGGACCACGACTGGGCTGGGGCGGTCACACTTCCCGGCAGATTGTCGCCGCGGGTTCGAAAAGCGGCGGCTCGGTGCTGGAGGCGACACGACCGGACGACACGGCCGCCATCCTGTTCACTTCCGGCAGTACTGGCATACCCAAGGGCGTGGTCTACCGACATCGCCATTTCACCGCCCAGGTCGACATGCTGCGCCAGGCATTCGGAATTGAGCCCGGTGACATCAACCTGCCAACGTTTCCACCCTTCGCCCTGTTCGATCCGGCACTGGGGATGACCAGCGTGATCCCGTACATGGACCCCACGCGCCCGGCGCGGGCCCGGCCGGAACTGCTGGCCCAGGCCATCGAGCGCTTCGGTGTCACCACGATATTCGGCTCTCCCGCTTTGTTACGGGTTCTGGGTGATTATGCGCAGCGTGAAAGCCGGACTTTCACCACGGTGAAGCGGGTTATCTCGGCAGGCGCCGCGGTACCGATCGATGTGATTCGCAAACTGGAACGGGCGCTACCAGACGACACACCTCTATTCACACCCTACGGCGCTACCGAATGCCTGCCGGTCAGCAATCTGTCCAGCCAGGACATCACACCTGAACTGGAACAGGCCATGAATTCAGGTGCAGGTATCTGTGTGGGGCAGCCCGTGCCACCGAACCGTGTCGGCGTGATCAGCATCAGCGACCAGGCCGAACCCTATCTCGACGACAGCCTGTTGTTCCCACCGGGTGAGACTGGAGAAATCGTTGTCCATGGCCCGACCACGACCGACCAGTACTGGCGGCGCGACGAGCAAACCCGATTGGCGAAGACCACCGACCTCGAAGGTGTGACCTGGCACCGGATGGGGGACGTCGGATACATCGATGATGCCGGCAGGCTCTGGTACTGCGGGCGCAAATCCCAGCGCGTAATCCTGGCTGAGGAAACCTTGTTCACCGACCAACTGGAAGCGGTCTTCAACACACACCCGGAGGTCCGCCGCACAGCCCTGGTCGGCGTGCAACGCTCAGGCCGAACACAGGCCGTGTTGTGCGTCGAGTTGCTGGAAAAACGCGGCAAGGCCGATCGTGAGCGAATTCGCGGCGACTTGCTGGCGATCGCGCTCGGAAACCCGCGAACACAGCGTATCGAAAACATACTTTTCCACCCGGCATTTCCCGTCGACATTCGCCACAACGCCAAGATCGGGCGTGAAAAGCTCGCTGCGTGGGCCCGTGGCAGGCTTCCATGAAAATACTGGTGACCGGCGGTGGCGGATTCCTGGGCGCGGCGATCAGCCGGCAACTGCTGGCGCGCGGCGATTCGGTGATTGCCTATCAGCGCCGGGCGGCGCCGGCGCTTGAAAGACAGGGCGCCCGGATCGTTCAGGGTGATCTGATGGACCTGGAATTGCTTGCCCGATCCATGGCCGGATGTGATGCAGTCATCCACACAGCGGGCAAGGCGGGCGTCTGGGGCGCCTATGACGACTACTACCAGGTCAATGTGACCGGCACGGAAAACGTGCTGGCGGGCTGCCGGGAGCAGGGCATCAGATATCTCGTTTACACCAGTTCGCCCAGCGTCGCGCATGGCGGCGGCGATATCGAAGGCGGGGATGAATCCCTGCCTTACCCGGACCACTTCTCTTCACCCTACCCGGTCACGAAGGCGTTGGCAGAACAAGCCGTCATGGCGGCGGACTGTCCCGAACTGAAGACGGTCTCGCTGCGGCCTCACCTGATCTGGGGCCCGGGCGACCCGCACCTGCTGCCACGCCTGATCGAGCGCGCTCGAGGCGGCCGATTGGCATTGCCCGGGGCCGACAAACTGATCGACACGGTGTACGTCGACAACGCCGCCGAGGCCCACCTCCGGGCACTTGACCGTTTGCAGGAGGACGGCCGATGTGGAGGACAGACCTATTTCATCAGCAACGATGATCCGCGGCCGCAACGAGAGATCATCCAGGGGCTGCTCTCCGCCGCAGGCATCGATGTGCGCATCAGGCCGCTGGCGCCGGGCATCGCAAAAACCGCCGGGTTTCTGCTGGAAAACGCCTGGAAACTCGTTGGCGCCCATTCCGAGCCGCCGGTCACGCGCTGGTCGGCAGAGCAACTGTCCACCGCCCACTGGTACGACATCACGGCAGCGAAACGTGATCTGGGCTACCTGCCGAAGATCAGTATTGAAGAGGGGCTGGAGTTGTTGCGGAAACAACTAGGGACTGGGGACTAGGGACTAGGGACTGGGGACTGGGGACTAGTCTCCCGCCCCCTTCAGGGGTGCCGTTTCTTCCACTTCCGGTAACGCCGCAGTAACGACTCGAAGCGGCTGTAGTCCAGCAGCCTGGCATCATCCGGGGAGGCCGCCTCGTAATTGCCGTGGTACTTGTGCTTGACCCAGGCATTGATATCCAGCCGTTTCAGGTATTCGAACAGCATATTGTTGAGTGGGTGCAGGCCGGGCTTGTGCAACACCGTGGTACCGAAGTCGATCACGCAGGGTCGTTGCTTGCGGGTCACCAGCAAGTTGGACTTGGATTTGAGATCACCGTGGGCCACGCCACGCGCGTGAAACTCCCGGATGATCTGCAGCAGGCTGGCGAACCAGGCATCCCGATCCTCGAACTCAGCGTCACGGTAGTGAGTGCCGCAGACATACTCCAGCACCAGGTAGCGATCATCCACCATGCCGTAGCACTTGGGGATTCCTTCGATACCCTCCATTTTCTGGTAAGCGCTATATTCGCGCAGCAGCGTGGCCTCGCGCGCCTGGCGGACCGGGCCACTGCCCATGGCGGTCTTGACCAGGAATTCCACACCCGCCTCGTTGAAATGCAGCACGATACCCTGGTTGCTGGTCGCCAGGATATTCTTGCCATTCTCGAGACTGCTCTCGACCCACTGCGGGACAAAACGGGGAATCTGGAAGTCAAGTTGGCTCATGTTTGGGCGCTTACCTGGGATGGTTGGGATTGGGGCGGAAGTAATTTCTTATGGTACTCCGCTATGGATTCATTTTAACATTGCCGGCCTTGTGTCATGACCATGGAGCTTGTAATGACCTGGCAATTGAGAACATTCCTGATGACGATCGGGCTGCTGATCGTCGCTGCCGCTTCGGCAGAGCCCTTCCCTTCCACTTATCAGCCACTCCCTTCAGGGCCGTTGCTGATCGAGAACGCGACCATCCTGACCGGTACCGGCGAGCGGCTGGACAACGCCAGCCTGTTGCTGACCGACGGCAAAGTGGTCTTCGTCGGCGCCGGTGAAGCTCCTGCCGACGCGGCCCGCATCGACGCTGACGGACGATGGGTCACCCCGGGACTGATCGATATCCACTCCCACCTGGGCGTGTATGCGAGCCCCGGCACGTGGGCGCATTCGGACGGTAACGAGATGGTCAGCCCGGCCACCCCTAACGTCTGGGCGGAGCACAGCATCTGGCCGCAGGATCCGGGTTTCGCGCGCGCACTGGCCGGCGGCGTCACGGCGCTGCAGATTCTGCCCGGCTCCGGCAACCTGATCGGCGGACGCGGGGTAACGGTGAAGAACGTCTACAGCACCAGTTACCAGGGCATGAAATTTCCCGGCGCACCGCATGGCATGAAAATGGCGTGTGGCGAGAACCCCAAGCGCGTCTACGGCCGCGACCGGAAACAGACGCCCATGACCCGCATGGGTAATGTGGCAGCGTACCGCGCCCAGTGGATAGATGCCCAGAAGTACCAGGATGACTGGAACGAGTATGAGAAAAAGGCTGCCAATGGCGACGAAGACGCCAAGGCGCCGACTCGCGACCTGAGACTGGAAACGCTTGCTGGCGTTTTGCGTGGTGAAATCCTGGTGCACATGCACTGCTACCGCGCGGACGAGATGATGACCATTCTCGATATGGCCAAGGAATTTGGTTACCAGGTCAGCGCCTTTCACCACGGCGTCGAAGCCTACAAGATCGCTGACGAACTGGCCGAGGCCGGCGTCTGCGGCGCACTCTGGTCCGACTGGTGGGGCTTCAAGATGGAGGCCTATGACGGCATCCAGGAAAACATCGCACTGGTCGATCGTCCCGAGGGTGGCTGCGCGGTGGTGCATTCAGACTCTTCTGAAGGCATCCAACGCCTGAATCAGGAAGCGGCCAAGGCCATGACCCGGGGTCAGCGGGTCGGTATGGACATCACCCCGGAACACGCGATCCAGTGGGTGACGGCCAACCCGGCCAAAGCCATGGGCATCCTCGATCAGACTGGCACGCTGGAACCGGGCAAGATGGCGGACGTGGTGCTGTGGAATGGCAACCCGTTCAGCGTCTATGCCAAGGCCGAGCAAGTATGGATCGACGGCGCGCTGGTGTATGACCGCGACGACCCGGCCTATCAGCCGGTGTCCGACTTCGAACTGGGACAATTGCAGGGGGTGGCACGATGAAATCCGCACTCATTACAGCACTGCTCGCGCTGGCCCTGTTGGCGAACAACGCCCTGGCCGGGGACATCCTGATCCGCGGCGCCACGGTTCACAGCATGGGCTCGAAAGGCACCCTGGAGAACACCGACGTACTGATCCGCGATGGCAAGGTGCACCGCATCGGCCAGAACCTGAGTGCCTCGGGTGACGACAGCATCGTGGTCGAGGCGAATGGCCGTGCACTGACACCCGGCTTCTTTGCCGGAGTCACCTCGATCGGGCTCGGTGAAGTTTCCGCGGTTGACGAATCCGTTGACAACGCGCTGGAATCGATTGAAGTCGGCGCGATGCGGCCGGAGTTCGACGTCACCGCGGCCTACAACCCCAACTCGAGCCTGGTACCCGTGACGCGGATCGAGGGCTACGCCTTTACGCTGTTGGGCGCGAGCCCCAGCGGTTCCATGTTCGGCGGCACCGGTCGCGTGGTGGACCTGGGCGGCGGCTATGACAGCTTTCACGGCGAGCCCGTACTGTTCATCAACCTGGGCGGTAGCGCCGCCAGTGTCACCGGTGGTTCCCGGGCAGGCCAGTGGATGCTGCTGGAGCAGGCCATCGAGGAAGCCAGAAATCCGCCGGGTGACGGCGAGTCTTTGCTGTTGACCCGGAACGGCCGCCAAACACTGGAACGCTTCACCGATGGCGGGACCGTGGTCTTCTCCGTGGACCGCGCCAGTGACATCCTGCAAACGCTGAAATTCGCCAGGCGATATGGCTTCAAGGCTGTCATCTCCGGCGGCGCGGAAGCCTGGATGGTTGCGAAACAGATTGCCGATGCAGATGTACCGGTATTGCTCAATCCCTTCGAGAACCTGCCTTCCAGCTTTGACGCTCTGGGCTCACGGGCAGACAATGCCGCGCTGTTGCAAAGCGCTGGTGTCATCATCGCGATCTCTGGATCCGGCAGCCATCATGCAAGAAAACTGCGGCAACTCGCCGGCAACGCGGTGGCCAATGGCTTGCCATTTGATGCGGCACTGGCCGCGTTGACTGCCAACCCCGCGAAAATCTTCGGTGTGGGTGATCAGCAGGGCACGATCGAGGAACGCAAACCCGCGAACGTGGTGTTGTGGTCGGGCGATCCGCTTGAAGTCACCTCGCTGGCCGACATGGTGGTCATCAACGGGCAGAACATGCCCATGAAGTCGCGCCAGACCGAGTTACGGGATCGTTATTTGCCCGAGAACCCGGACAAACCCCGGGCCTACATCAAACCCTGAGCGCATGAACGAGAAAAGCCCGGCAGCTGCCGGGCTTTTTTTTGCCTGAAAAACCGGTCAATCTGAACTATAACTAAGGTAGGGGCCGGCTCTTTCCATCTGGTTGCCGGACTTTGTCATGCACCATCCTGGGAGGTGCGCCATGAGACCCGGACTCAAAATCGCGGTCACGTTGTTCATCGTTATCGCCTTCGCCCACTTTCTGCGCCTGCTGTTCCTGGCGCCTATGACCAGTGGTTCCTGGAATGTCGCGCAGTGGATCAGCCTGCTGGGCGTAATCCTGCCGCTGGTCGTGGCCGGATTGTTGTGGATGGACCGCTGGCGGGGACAGGGGCGTTAGGCACGGCCCCGGTCCGCTTTACTGTGGCGCCTGGAGGTATTCCACCACCAGTTGACCGAACAGGCGCACACCCTTCTCCAGATCAGGCTCATTGATATTGAAAAACGGTGAGTGATTACTGGGTGCGTTCGCCGGGTCGACCCCTTCAGGCAGGCTGCCCAGGAAAACGAACATGCTCGGAGCCAGCTTGCCATATTCGCTGAAATCCTCGGCAACGGTTTGCGGCTGCAGGCGGCGCATGGGCTTGTCCCCGGATACGCGCTGCACGACCGGCCACATGCGTTCCACCAGGCCATCATCATTGATAACGGCGGGCGTACCCCGCGGATCGACTTCGAACTCGGCGCGGGCCCCAGCACTCTCGGCAATGGCAACCGCAGTGCGCTCCATGGCCTGGTGAATATAAGCGCGCATTTCGGGATCGAATGCCCGAATCGTGCCCTCCATCTCAACCTCATCCGGGATCACGTTGTTGCGGATGCCGCCCTGGATCCGGCCAACGCTGATAATCGACGGCGCCTTGGTGACGTCGACCTGACGACTGGCAATGGTCTGGTAGGCCATCACCACCTGGGCCGAAACGACGATCGGGTCGATTCCTCCCCAGGGGCGCGCACCATGGGTCTGGCGGCCGATGATTTTCAACTTCCACCGATCAGCGGATGCCATCATGGGCCCTGGCTTGGTCACGAATTCACCGGCAGGCGCATTCAACCCGATGTGGATCCCAAACACGGCTTCGGGTACAGCCTCATCAAACAGCCCCTCTTCCAGCATCAGCGCGGCGCCGCCCTGTTCACCCTCGGGTGCGCCCTCTTCAGCCGGCTGGAAAATGACCATGACCGAACCGGCCAGATCGGCTTTCATGTCGTTCAGCAGCTTGGCCGCGCCCAGCGTCATGGCCATGTGCGCGTCATGCCCGCAGGCGTGCATCACGCCCGTCTCCTGGCCGTTGTATTCGGTCCGCACGGCCGAGGCAAACGGCAGGCCGGTCTGTTCCGTCACCGGTAACGCATCGATATCGGAACGGATCGCGACCAGCGGCCCAGGCTTACCACCTTT
>JAHEFS010000147.1 GCA_024640045.1 Chromatiales bacterium
TCGCGCGCGTGGCGGAGGTGATTGGCGAGCGCGCTGCCGCGCCGGATTACTGCCTGGTGGGTGAGCCCAGCAGCATCGTATCGTTGGGCGATACCGTGCGCATCGGCCGCCGGGGTTCGATGAACGGCGTGCTGACGGTTCGTGGTATCCAGGGCCATACGGCTTTCCCGCACACCATCGATAACCCGGTGCATCGATTGGCACCATTGCTGGCGGAGCTCACTGCTGCGCAGTGGGACGAAGGTGACGAACAGTTCCCACCCAGCCATTGCCAGGTGTCCAATATCAATGCTGGCACCGGCGCGGAGAATGTGACGCCAGGCTCGGCGCGTTTGATGTTCAACTTCCGCAACGGGCCGGCCTCGCCACCGCAAGCCATCCAGGCCCGGGTTGAGGAAATGCTGGCCCGGCACGGAATCCAGCATTTCGAGCTGGAGTGGCGGGTCAATGGCCAACCGTTTCGCTCGGAGCCGGGCGCGCTGCGTGCAGCGGTCATCCAGGTGGTCGAGCAGGAACTGGGAGTGCAGCCCGAGCTGAATACGGGCGGCGGCACATCCGACGGGCGTTTCATGGCGCCGCTGGGCAGCGAAGTGCTTGAACTGGGCCTGCTCAATGGCTCCATTCACAAGGTCAATGAAAACACGCCCTTGGCCGACCTCGAGCGATTGGGGGCTGTTTACATGTCCGTGCTGGCGCGTATTTTTCAAACCTGATTCTTTTGCCAATCAGGCCCTAAGCGCTTGATTGACCTTCGCAAAGCCCATATTTCTAGTGCATCTCAGGCCGTTTTTGCGGCCCATCAAAATTGCAGAGGGCACTCACCATGCGTATGGATAAACTGACCAGCAAATTCCAGCTGGCACTGGCCGAAGCCCAGAGCCTGGCCGTGGGAATGGATCACCAACTGATCGAGCCGGTGCACATCATGATTGCCTTGCTTGACCAGGAAGGCGGCTCTACCCGGCACCTGCTGAGCAAGGCGGGCGTCCGGGTGAACCCGCTGCGTTCGCAGCTGGGTGAACGAATCGACAGCCTGCCCCAGGTTTCGGGTGCGGCCGGCGAAATCAACCTGTCGAATGAGACCATCAAACTGCTGAACGTCACCGACAAGATCGCCCAGAAACGCGGCGACCAGTACGTGGCCAGCGAGTTGTTCGTGCTGGCGGCGCTGGAGCTGAAGGGCGTGCTGGCGGACCTGTTGAAAGAGGCAGGCGCCACCGGCGATGCCCTGGAAAAGGCCATCGACGACATGCGCGGCGGTGAGCAGGTGGTGGATCCCAATGCCGAGGAATCACGCCAGGCGCTGGAGAAATACACGATTGACCTCACCGAGCGCGCCGAGCAGTCGAAGCTCGACCCGGTGATCGGCCGTGATGAGGAAATCCGCCGGTCCATCCAGGTGTTGCAACGGCGCACCAAGAATAACCCCGTGCTCATCGGCGAACCGGGTGTCGGCAAGACCGCCATCGTCGAAGGCCTGGCCCAGCGGATCGTCAATGGCGAGGTACCGGAAGGCATTCGCGGCAAGCGCGTATTATCACTGGATATGGGCGCGCTGATCGCCGGGGCCAAGTTCCGCGGCGAGTTCGAGGAGCGCCTGAAAGCCGTGCTCAGTGACCTCAAGAAGCAGGAAGGCAACATCATCCTGTTCATCGATGAAATTCACACCATGGTCGGCGCCGGCAAGGCCGAAGGCTCGATGGATGCCGGAAATATGCTGAAACCCGCCCTGGCCCGTGGCGAGTTGCACTGCATCGGCGCTACCACGCTGGATGAGTACCGCAAGTACGTGGAGAAAGACGCGGCGCTGGAGCGGCGCTTCCAGAAAGTGCTGGTGGAAGAACCCTCGGTCGAGGACACCATTGCCATCCTGCGCGGCTTGCAGGAGCGTTACGAGGTGCACCACGGTGTGGACATCACGGACCCGGCGTTGGTTGCGGCGGCGACGCTCTCAAATCGCTACATATCCGACCGCCAGTTGCCGGACAAAGCCATTGACCTGATGGACGAGGCCGCTTCGCGCATCCGTATGGAGATTGACTCCAAGCCTGAGGCGCTGGACCGTTTGGAGCGGCGGCTGATCCAGCAGAAAATCCAGCGCGAGGCGCTGAAGAAGGAATCTGACGAGGCCTCGATCAAGCGTCTGGAAGAACTGGAAGCGACCATTGCTGAATTAGAGCGTGAGTTCTCCGACCTGGACGAGGTCTGGAAGTCGGAAAAAGCGGCCGTGCAGGGCACCACGCACATCAAGGAAGCCCTGGAACGTGCGCGTGCCGATTATGAGACCGCGCGCCGTGCCTCGGACCTGGCCCGGATGTCGGAACTGCAGTACGGCAAAATTCCCGAACTGGAACGTGAACTGGAGGCTGCCGAGAAAGGCGAGCAGGCTGATTTTCAGCTGTTGCGCAACCGTGTGACCGAGGATGAAATTGCCGAGGTGGTCTCGCGCTGGACCGGCATCCCGGTATCGCGAATGCTGGAAGGTGAGCGCGACAAGCTGCTGCGTATGGAAGAAGCTGTGCACCGGCGCGTGGTTGGCCAGGACGAAGCGGTCAAAGCCGTGGCGGATGCCATCCGCCGTTCGCGGGCGGGCCTGTCTGACCCTAATCGGCCGATCGGTTCCTTCCTGTTCCTCGGCCCCACTGGTGTGGGCAAGACCGAGTTGTGCAAGGCGCTGGCCGAATTCATGTTCGACACCGAAGATGCCATGGTCCGCATCGACATGTCGGAGTTCATGGAAAAACACTCCGTGGCCCGCCTGATCGGGGCGCCGCCGGGGTACGTTGGCTACGAGGAAGGCGGTTACCTGACCGAGGCGGTTCGCCGCCGGCCCTACTCGGTGATCCTGCTGGATGAAGTGGAAAAGGCCCACAGCGACGTATTCAACATCCTGTTGCAGGTGCTCGATGACGGGCGCCTGACCGACGGGCACGGCCGCACGGTCGATTTTCGCAACACAGTGGTGGTGATGACCTCCAACCTGGGTTCACAACGGATCCAGGAACAGGCAGGTGAAGGCTACGAATCCATGAAAGCTGCGGTGATGGACGTGGTCAGCCAACACTTCCGGCCCGAGTTCATCAATCGCGTGGACGAACTGGTGGTGTTCCATCCGCTGGATCGCAAGCAGATCCGGATGATTGCGGGTATCCAGCTCGGCCATCTCAGCAAGCGCCTGGAACACGCGGGGCTGCACCTGGATGTCTCCGACAAGGCCCTGGACCTGTTGGGCAATGCCGGCTTCGACCCGGTGTACGGTGCCCGGCCGCTCAAGCGGGCGATCCAGCAGGAGCTGGAAAACCCCCTGGCGCAGAAGATACTGGGTGGAGACTTCAGCCCGGGCGAGACCATCCATGTCGATGCCGTCGATGGCCGCTTCGTATTTTCCAGTGTGCTGGAAGGTGAGGTGGTCAACGCCTGACAAAGGCCCTCCGAAGGCCAGGGTATGCACCCTGGCCTTCTTTATGAGGGGGAGACTAAAACTTCGCTCGTACCCTGGCGCCAGTTATTTTCCCGCGTCGACTCTCGCGCCAGACGATGACCAGGTTGGCAGCGATGACGATGGCTGCGCCGGCAAACACTTGCGGCAGCGGCCAGTCGTTCCAGATCAGCCAGCCAAACAACGTCGACCAGATGATACTGCTGTAATTGAACACGGTGACGACTGCGGCTTTGGCATGCCTGAAAGCCAGCGACAGCAGCCACTGCGCGGCCGCGCCGGAAAGGCCCACCCCGAACAGCAACGGTACCTCGCTGAGCGCAGGGGCCACGGCAATGAATGGCAGGGGCAGGGCGGTCAGGATCGTGCCGATCACCAGGAAATAGAAACTGATGGTTTCCGGGCTTTCGAAGCGTCCCAGGTAACGCAGCATGATGGCCATCGCGGCCTGGATCAGGGCAGCTGTCAGCGCCACGGCCACGCCCAGCGTGTTCATATCACCACCCGGGCGGGTCATGACCAGCACCCCGACGAAGCCGATTACAACGGCCGACCACCGCCAGGGACCTACCGACTCTTTCAACAGGAAGAGGGCGAGAAACGGGATGAACAGCGAAGAGGTGAACAGTAGCACCGTGGCGTCCGCCATCGGCATCAATGAGAAGGCCGTGAAGGTCATGATCAGACTGAATGCCCCGAACACCGCCCGCAGCCCAACCAGTGAAGGGCGCGCCTTGACGATCAGAATCTCCCGCTTGCCGAACGCGAAGATCATCAACAGAAAGGGAATACAGCCAATCAGGTTCCGATAGAACGCAATCTCGATGACGGAGTGCCGGTCGCTCAAGACCTTGGCAAAGGCCAGCATCACGGAAAACAGGAAGAACGCACCGACCGATGCGGCCATGCCCACGCCCGCGTGTTCTTCCTGGTGTGCGTCCATGTCGTGATTCCAGTCCGGAGTCGGGGCGAAGCATAGCAGGGTAGCAGTTCAGGGCAAGGTTTCCCGTTTACCGAACTCAGTCGACCGGGCGGATGCGGCATAATCCGTTACATGGGATATGAAATTGCAAAATCGTTCAGCCTGCCTTGTGGCCAGGTGCTGCAAAACCGCCTGTGCAAGGCGGCCATGACCGAAGGCCTGGCGGACGAGCACAACCACGCGGCCGACCGCCATGCCACGCTCTACCGGCGCTGGGCAGAAGGTGGGGCGGGCCTTTTGATTACCGGCAACGTGCAGGTGGACCATCGTTACCTGGAACGTGCGGGCAATATCGTCATCGAGGGCGAACAGGGTGCCGGGCAGATCGCGGCGCTGGAGGCCATGGCCGCGGCGGGCACTGCTGACGATACACAGCTGTGGATGCAGGTCAGCCATGCCGGGCGCCAGACACCCAAGCTGATTGCGGCCGAACCGGTTGGACCATCAGACGTTCCACTGGCTTTACCCGGTGGCCGATTCGGCAAACCCCGTGCCCTGACCGGGGATGAAATTCGGGAGGTGATTGCACGGTTTGCTCATGCTGCGCGGGTCGCCCAGCAGACCGGTTTCACCGGCGTTCAGGTGCACAGTGCGCATGGATATTTGCTCTCGGAGTTCCTCTCACCCCGGGTCAATGTTCGCTCCGACGAATGGGGCGGGCCGCTGGAAAACCGGGCTCGCTTGCTACTGGAATGCGTTCGGGCCGTGCGTGCCGCGACCGGGCCGGGCTTCGCGCTTTCCGTCAAGCTCAATTCCGCCGATTTTCAAAAAGGTGGTTTCTCATTTGACGATTGCCTGGGCGTGATCGAGATGCTCAACCAGGAAGGGCTGGACCTGTTGGAGATTTCCGGAGGCACCTACGAACAGCCCCGTTTGCTCTCAATCGACGGCCTGGAGCCGATCTTCGAGGAAAAAGTGCGCGAGAGCACGCGGGCCCGCGAGGCCTATTTCTTCAAATACGCCGTCGCGGCCCGGAGTGTGGCGAAGATGCCGCTGATGGTCACCGGCGGCTTTCGTTCGCGGAGTGCAATGGACGAGGCCCTGGCCAGTGGCGAAGTTGACGTCATCGGCCTCGGGCGGCCGCTGTGCGTCGATGCTGATTTCCCCGCGAAGATACTTTCTGGAGAAATTCAATCCGCGTCGGATTTTGAGCAGGGGCTCCGAATTGGCCCTGGCGTTCTTGGCCCCAACTCACCCTTCGGCCTGCTCAAGGTGGTCAATGGTTTCGCCAAGATCGGGTGGTACTACGAGCAGATTTATCGCCTGGCTGATGGCCTCGAACCCGACCTCTCGCTGAGCGCCCTCAAGGCATTATTTGCCTACGA
>JAHEFS010000148.1 GCA_024640045.1 Chromatiales bacterium
AACAGCATGGCGGGCTTGTTGCGCAGCACCACGTTGATGCTGGAGACTACCGCAGTGACCACATCAACATCGCGGTTGGCCAGCATCGGCAGCGAGGTCGCTACGGCAGCAAAGGTGAACCCGGCGAACAGTGCACCGACTGAAGACCCGATCGCGAGGAAACTGGCCACGTCACGCCATTCCGGGTGACCATCCAACGGGAAGAACACGTGGACCATCATGCCGGCCCGTGCCCAGATCAGGAACACCACCAGCAATACCAGGGCGAACACCATGGCATTGCCGGAAGGTTTCCGCATCGCCCTGTACGTGTGCCGCAAGGAAGGTTCCCGACCTTCGCACAACTGGCGGCTGACCGAGTAAAGCGCAAACGCCAGCAACGGCGCCACAAAGACGAACCCGGACAAGGTGCTCAACAGCAGCACGATACCGCCAAGCTGGTAGGCAAGCCATGCCACCAGGGCACTCACCACAAAAACCATCAAGCCATAGATCAGGCTGACCCGTGGCGCAGCACTCAGGTCCCGCCAGCCTGCAGCCAGCCAGCCAAACGCCGCCCCCGTGGGCAGGACGCGGTGGGGCACCACGAAAGGCAGCCTGTTCTCGTCGTGGTGCGGTCGTGATATGGGTTTGTGTGCCATTCGTGCGCTTCCTGAATCACGGTTGTGACGGATGCCTCGAATTATAGGACAAGGCGGGCCGCTGTCAGCAGGCCCGCCCAACCGAGCAGTTTCAGCAGATCATTGCAGCAGATCCGCTTCGCCGCCCGGCTTGCGGAAACGCAGCGTCATCCGGTCACTTTCCCCGATCGCCGCATACTTCTCACGGTCAGTGTCACCCAACCTGAAACCCGGCGGCAGCGTCCACACGCCATCGGCGTAGTCCTTGGTGTCTCGCGGGTTGGCATTCACCTCGGAGCGCGCCTCCAGTACCAGGCCGGCTTGCTCGGCAAGGGCGATGATGGCGGCTTCAGAAACATACCCTTTCCTGGCAGTCTCGGCCGGATCGGCACCTTCAGCCGCACGATGTTGAACCACGCCCAGTACACCGCCCGGTCTCAGCACGCGGGCGAATTCGTTGTAGACATCCTGGGCCTGGCCGTTGTTGACCCACCCGTGGGTGTTGCGGAAAGTCAGGACCATGTCGATCGAGTTCTCATCACCCAGCGAGGCCGATTCGGGCGGCGAGTAGTACGCGGTCCCGACCTGGTCATAGACATCCGGATGTGCTTCGAACTTGGCAGCCATTTCCTTGGGCAGTTCATAGCGGTAGGAAGGTTGTCCCTCCACCGTTGGGTCCCAGGTGGCGACGATAAACTGGCCCTTGTAGCGCAATACCGGCGCCAGAATCTCTGTGTACCAGCCCCCACCCGGCCAGATTTCCATCACCGTCATTCCCGCTTTCAGGCCAAAAAAGTCCAGGGTACCCACCGGGTGCCGGTACCGGTTACGTTCCATGTTGGACTCGGACCGGTGGTCACCCCACATGGCCTTTTCGACACTGGCTGCCACGCTCATGTCTTGCGCCATGGCAGCACTGCAGGCGCCGGTCATCATCATCAGGATCAAAATTTTTCGCAGCATGGTGAAACTCCGTTGTTGGTTACTGGTTTGAATTAGGACTGTCCGGGGCCGACTCCGATCGGGCGCCTCGCCACGAGGCGTCCCTTGCCTTGCCCAGGGTTGATTCATCTCGGGCAGTGGCAGCGCGCAAGCGGTCGATCATAATGGACACCGCCTGCGGCGATGAGGTCGCGCGGGCGAACAACACGTACAGAGCCGGCACCACGAACAAGGTGAGCGCGGCTGAAATGGAGACGCCATAGACCACCACGATACCGATGGGCTGGCGAGATTCGGCGCCCGCGCCGGTACCCAGCAGCAAGGGCAAGGCGCCGAAGGTGGTGCAGGCACTGGTCATCAGGATTGGCCGCAGACGAACTGCGGCAGCCTCGACCACCGAATGGCGAAAAGGCATGCCCCGGTCGCGCAACTGATTCGCGAACTCCACGATTAAAACGCCATTCTTGGCTGACAGGCCAATCAACAGGATCGACCCGATCTGGCTGAAAACGTTGACGGTGCTGCCGTAGGCCCATAAACCAATCAGTGCGCCGGTCATGGCCAGGGGCACGGTCACCAGGATGATCATGGGATTGACAAAGCTCTCGAACTGGGCGGCCAACACCAGGAAGACAATCATCAGCGCCAGCGCAAATGTCAGGTAGAGGGAATTTCCGGATTCCAGGAACTCTTTGCTTTCCCCATCCCAGCTGATGCGGGCACTGGCCGGCAGCGTTTGTGCAGCGACGGCATAGAGCTTGTCCAGGGCCTCGCCCAGCCGAACCCCTTCGGCCAGCGCAGCTGAAACCGTGATCGACCGCATACGGTCGTGCCGCTTGAGTTCGTCCGGTCCGGCCTCCTCGGTAACGACGACCAGGTTCGATAAGGGAATCAGCCTGCCAGTCTCGTCCGAGCGTACATAAAGGTTGGCCAGGTCGTCGGTACTGGACCGGTCGGCATCGCTGCCCTGCAGCACCACGTTGTATTCACGGCCGCGGTCCACGTAGGTCGTTACCACGCGAGAACCCAGCATGGTTTCCAGGGTGCGGCCGACGTTCGAGAGGGAGACACCGAGCACCGCCGCCCTGTTGCGGTCGACCGAAACCTTCATTTGCGGTTTGCGCTCCTGGTAATCACTGTCGACGTTCTCCAGTTCCGGCATCGATTCCATGGCACGCAGCATGTCGTCGCGCCATTTTCGTAACTGATCGTAGTCCGGGCCTCCCAGGACCATCTCGACCGGTGTCCCGTCGCCCCTGATACCCAGCGCACGAGGCGTCCTCGCGAAAATCCTGGCGCCCGGAATTTCTTCAAACTTCGCAGTCAGGCGGTTCGCAATCTCCCGGTCGGTTTCCTCGCGGTCATCCCAATGTTCCAGCAAGGCGATGACCAGCGACCCGTTGACCGAGGAACTGCCCCAGGATGGCAGGCGGGTGAGGAAGCGTTTCACCGGCTTCCCTTCCCCGGTCTCTTCCATGAGGATGGCTTCGAGCTGCCGGGTGGATTCGTCGGTAAATTCCAGGGTGGCGCCTTCCGGCGCCCGCAGCCCGATGAAAAATGCACCGCGATCTTCATTGGGTGCGTACTCCGAAGGAATCTGGTACATCAGGAACGCGGAAAACACGGCAATTCCCACGGTGATGGCGAACACCGTCCACGGCCATTCGACAACCCGGGTGAGGATGACCCGGTACCGTTCGATCAGCCACTTGAAAAAACGATCGACGGTGGCAGCCAGGCCGGTGCGGATTTCGCGCCCCTTGAGCATTTTCGAGCACAGCATGGGCGTCAGTGTCAGCGCCACCAGGCTGGAAAAGAGCACGGCGGCGGCCAGAGTGATACCGAATTCGCGGAACAAGCGGCCGACGTCGCCCTCGATAAATGACAACGGCACAAAAACCGCCACCAGCACCAGTGTTGTCGCCACCACGGCAAAACCAATCTCGTGCGACCCGTCGAGAGCACCCAGCAAGGGTTTCTGACCTGATTCGATACGCCGGTAAATGTTCTCCAGCACGACAATGGCATCGTCCACCACCAGGCCGATGGCCAGCACCAGGCCGAGCAGAGTCAGAACATTGATGGTGTACCCCATGGCACCCATGACGATGAACGTCGCAATGACTGAAACAGGCACGACAACAGCCGGGATCAGGGTGGCGCGGAAAGAACCCAGAAACATGTAGATGACTATAAGTACCAGCGCCAGCGCCACTGCCAGCGCCTTGTAGACTTCATTCATCGAAGCCTCGATGAATTCAGCCCGGTCATAGTTAACGTTGAGGACCATGCCCTCCGGCAGTTCAGGAGCTATCTTTTCGACTTCTGCTCGCACCGCGCGGGAGACCAGCACACTGTTGGCCTTCGATAGCTGCTCGATGGACAGGGAAACCGCTGGTTCGGCGTTGGCACGCGCAATACTTCGTTCGTTCTCAGCGCCGATCCGGACCTCGGCCACATCGCCCAGCCTGACCAGTTGTCCGTCCATGCCACGCCCGATAACCAACCGCTTGAAGTCCTCTTCGGTATCGAAGCCGGTATCCGTGCGCAGGGTGAACTCACGTGAAATCGATTCGATACGGCCGGCAGGCAGTTCCACGTTCTCCGAACGCAACGACGACTCGACGTCGGTCACGGTCAGGCCGCGGGCCGCCAGCGACTCGCGGCTCAACCAAACGCGCATGGCATAGCGCCGCTGGCCCGATATCCGGACCCTCGCCACGCCCGGTACCGTCGAAAACCGGTCGACCAGAAAACGGTCCGCATAATCCGTGATTTCCAACCCGTCCATGCGGTCCGATGTCAGGTTCAGGTACATCACCGCCTGGGTGGAGTTGTCGACCTTGGCGATTTCCGGGGGATCTGCTTCCGCCGGCAGCTGATCCACAACCCGGGAAACGCGGTCGCGAATATCATTGGCGGCCGAGTCGATATCGCGGGACATGCTGAACTCGATGCGGATATCTGAACGTTCGTCGCGGCTGCTGGAAGTGAGCTTTTCGATGCCCTCGAGACCGGCGATCTGGTCCTCGATCACCTGTGTCACCTTGGTTTCAACGACTTCAGCCGAGGCGCCCCGGTAGCGGGTATCGATAGACACCACCGGCGACTCGACATCGGGATACTGCCGCACGGGCAGGTTCATCAGTGCAGCCAGGCCCAGGATGATGAGCAGCAGGGAAATAACCGTTGCGAAAACGGGCCGCCTGACTGATTGGTCGGAGAGGATCATGACGGCGCGCCGCGTGTCTCGATGACCCGAACCGGCTGACCAGGCCGAGCTTTCTGCGTGCCCTGGGAAATCACCCGTTCGCCCGGACTGAGACCTTCAAGGATTTCCACCTGCCCCGGACGACGACGTCCCGTCTTGACGACACGCTTTTCGACGATATCGCCTTCGCCAACCACGAAAACCGACTGGGTGCTGCGGTCTGGCACCAGCGCGGCCTCCGGAATCATCAAGGCGTCCTTCACTTCTTTAAGCAGGGTCACTGTCAGGAACATACCGGCCCGCAGACGGCCTTCATCATTGGGGATTGCAGAGCGCACCGTGACCGTTCGCGTCACCGGATCCACGCGGGAGTCCACCGAAGTCACGATCCCCTGGAACTCGATATCGGGCCAGGCGGCACTGTGCGCCAGGATGGAAAGCCCCCGGTCGACGCGGGAAATAAATACCTCCGGAACATCGAAATCCAGCTTGATCGAACTGGTATCGTCCAGCGTGGTAATGACCGTAGAGGTTGTCACCAGGCTGCCAAGGCTTACCCGCCGCAGACCCAATCTTCCGGCAAAGGGCGCACGAATGACGGTATCCTCCAGGCGCGCCTGGGCGGCCGCCAGCGCAGCTCGCGAAGCCTCGCGCTGGGCTTCCAGTTGCTGCAACTGTGACTCGGAAACTGCCTGGGTCTTGAACAACAGCTTTAACCTGTTGTATTGGGCTTCGATCTCGACCAGGGCTGCCCTGGCCGATGCCAGGTCCGCCAGTGGTTCGACGTTTTCAAGTTCCGCCAGGACCTGGCCTGCCTCTACGGTCTGCCCTTCTTCGAACTTGATGCTGGTCAGCTTGGCCGTCACTTCAGGCCGGATTTCCACAGCCTCATTGGCAGAGGCATTGCCCAATGCTTCGACTGCCAGGGGAAAATCCTGCGCGC
>JAHEFS010000044.1:0-8163 GCA_024640045.1 Chromatiales bacterium
CGGGTGACAGTGAATATTTCTCCGACGGCCTGACCGAAGAACTGCTCAACGTGCTGGCCAAGATTCACGAGTTGCGCGTGGCCGGGCGCACTTCTTCCTTCGCCTTCAAGGGCAAGAACGAGGACTTGCGTGATATCGCCGAGAAACTCAACGTGCGCTCGATCCTGGAGGGCTCGGTGCGTAAGGACGATGCCCGCAACCGCGTACGCATCACCCTGCAGCTGATCAATGCCGAGGATGGCTACCACCTGTGGTCGGAAACCTTCGATCGCGACCTGGACGATATTTTCGCCATCCAGGAAGAAGTGGCCCGCGAGGTCGCTGCCGCCCTGCGCGTCAAGCTTCTGGGTGAAGACGAAGCCAGGCTGGAGAAGGTAGCCAGCACCGAGGTGAACGCCTACGACATTTACCTGCGCGCACTGCAAGGTATCCGTAAGGGTTCTTTTGTCACACTCGGCGAGGCCGTCGACCAGTTGCAGCAGGTGTTGACCCTCGATCCCACCTATGCACCGGCAAAACTCGCCCTGGTGCATGCCTGGCTCGAATTGGCCAATACCGGCGCGATCAGCCGCCAGGAGGCCCTGACCCGCGGCCTGCCCGTACTGGAAAACCTGCTGGCGGCAAATCCCGACAATGCCGACGCACACGTATTTCTCGCCCGCATGCGCTCGTACCAGGAGGATTTCGAAGCCGCGGACCGTGAGTTTATCCGGGCATTGGAGATTGACCCCGACAACGCCCGCGCGCTGGGCGAGTATGGCCGTTACCTGTTCGATGCAGGCGAAAAAGAGCGCGGCCAGCAGTTGCTCAACGCGGCCCTGGAAATAGACCCCCTGTCCGTGCGCGTGCTGTGGGACATTTGCCAGACCAATGCTTTCCTGCAGCGCAAGGACATTGCGATGAGCGCTTGTTCGGCCATTGCTGAGATCGAGCCGGACAGCGTCTTCGTCGACTACGGCCCGGCACTGGTCCACATATATTCTGGCGACATCGCCCGCACCCTGGTGGGTTACGAAGCGGCGATCAAAAAGGATCCGGAAGACTACGAGATGCTCGGTGCGATGACGCTGTTCTGGACGTTTTTGGGCGACGCTGACAAGGCACGCGAATGGCTGCAACGCGCTGATGCAATCGGGGCCGGCCAGCCGGTGCCGATCAGTGCCCGGCTCAACCTGTACCAGTTCCAGGAACAGCATGACCTGGCTCGCACACTGGTGCGCCAGGCGCTGAACCAGGAAATGGATGACCGACATGGGACCAACTTCTTCTTCCGCCAGATGAACGCCTATGAATCGCTGGCCACCGGTGAGTTCGAAGCTGGCCTCGAGCCTTATCGCCAGTTTCTGCCGTGGGCATTCGAGGAAACCTTGACACCGCCGGAAGACGCAGTTTTTTACCTGGGTGACCTGATCTATGCCGCCGACCTGTTGATGCGGGTTGATTCACTTTCTGAACGACCGCGAGAGCTGCTCGAATTGGCGGAATCACTGACGGACGACCCCAGGGCCGCAAAACTGGCCTGGGACAAGGCATATAAAGAAGCCCAGTTGCAGACCCTGAATGGCAACGAGGAGGCAGCCATCGAGCTGCTGAACCGTTGTTTCAACCTCGGCATGCACGGCTACTGGCGCCAGTTTGTGGTCTTTGACCCGGTGCTCAGCCGGCTGAAAGGCCGCGCTGCCTACCAGGAACTGATTGCGCGCTACGAGGCTGACATGGAGCGACAGCGTGAACTGGCCTACGAATTATTGGGGGAAACGTCATGACTTTAATGCAGGAACTGGTTAATGAGCAGGACGGCATGTCCCTATGCCGCCTGCATGTCGCTGCGCAGACGCGTGGGTCTGCTCCGCTCCTGCGCTCGCCGATTGCTCGCGTTGACACTTCCCTGTGTCAACAGGGGGTGAAAGTATGACTTTAATGCAGGAGCTCAAACGCCGTAATGTACTGAAAGTGGCGGTGAGTTATGCGGTCATTGCGTTTTTGCTGCTGCAGATCACCAAGGCCGTCTCTGGCTGGCTGGGGTGGACCGACTGGGCTTCGGACCTGGCCATGGTCATCCTGTTGGCGGGGTTCGTGCCTGCCCTGATCCTGGCCTGGGCATTCGAAATCACGCCCAAAGGCATCCACCTGCACCCCGAAGTTGGGCCAGACGAACCGGTCAGGAGAAGGAAAAGAGGGCGTAAGCTGGATTACACCCTGATCATCCTGTTTGGCCTGTCGGCGGGCTATTCGATCTGGGAGTCTGGCTACGAGCAGAAAACCGAAGAGTACCGCGCGACCATCGAAGCGGCTGAACGAGCCAAGGCCGAATTCCAGCCGCGTAAACCCCGACTGAGCCCGGAGTTCATGGCGGTCGAGGAAAATTCCATCGCGGTCCTGCCCTTCGCCAATTTGAGTTCGGATCCGGACGACCTCTACTTCACCGACGGTATTCATGACGACTTGGTGACACAGTTGTCGCGCATCGACGCCTTCAGTGTCATCTCCCGTGGCTCGGTCATGGAATACCGGGATACCCCGAAGAATATCCGCGAAGTCGCCCAGGAACTGAGCGTGGCCAACATCATCGAGGGATCCGTGCAGCGGATGGGTGACCGCGTGCGCATCAACGTGCAGTTGATCGATGCCGACACCGACGGGCATCTCTGGGCGGAGATCTATGATCGCGAACTGACCACCAGTGATTTGTTCGCCATCCAGTCCGAGATCGCCCAATCCATCGCCAGCGCCTTGCAGGCGACGCTGACGCCCTCCGAACTGGCCAGTGTCCAGGAGGTGCCCACGGATAACGTGGCTGCCTATGACTTCTACCTGAAGGCCAGGCAGGCCGCCCAGCACGAAACAAAAGACAGTTACGAGTTGGTCATCGATCTCTCCCGGCAGGCGATCGCACTCGACCCTGAGTTCAAGCAGGCCTGGATCGGTCTGGCCCGCGCCTACATGACCCGGTACTGGGTCTTTGGCGGCGACACGGACAATATCGAACGGGCACGCAAGGCGATCGAAAACGCCCGCCAGATCGACCCTGAATTCGCCGAACTCCACATTGCCGAAGGTTTCTATCACTACTGGGGAGACCTCGATTACGACCGAGCGTTGTACAGCCTGAGCAAGGCCATCGAATCCATGCCCGGCAATGACGAAGCCTACATGTGGCGCGGCTGGGTGTCGCGGCGTGCCGGGTTGTGGAAGCAAGCCGTTTCCTCCATGCAGCAGGCGCTTAAGCTGAATCCACGGGTGCATTTCAATTGGCACGAATACGCGCTGACCCTGCTCTATCTGCACCGCTACGAAGAAGCGCGCGACGCGGCCATGCAGGCGCGTGAACTCGCACCCGACAGCTACTGGGGCAGAACCACCCTGGCGCAAATTGAGCTGCAGGAAACGGGTAATGTCGAAGCCGCCCTGGAGCTGACCCAGGGTGGCCAGCTCACCAATGACTTCGATTTCTACCAGTCCTTCATGACAGCCAACATCCTGGGCCACCAATTCGATGTCGCACTCGAAGCAGCCCGGAACCTGCCCGACGAACTGGAATTGCAGCGCAACCGAATCGTGCCCAGGGAGAGCTGGGCAGCACAGGTGCTCTGGGCGAAGGGTGAATATGAAGCATCTGCCCAGGCTGCCAGCGCAGCGCTTTTCAGGCTGAAAACCTTGCGTGGTGAGTTGGGAGATGATTACCGCATTGACCTGGCTGAAGCTGTGGCCCGGGTACTCCAGGGCGCTGGCCCAGATGAAGTTAATCAACTCATCGAGCGGTCGAAAGCCTCGAAACCGGTGGATGACCTGGAAGCGTTTCGATTCAAATTCGCTTACGCGCGCATCTTCGCCGCAGCTGGCATGACACCTGAGTCCGTTGCTTTGCTGGAAGAGCTGTTGCTGCCACCCAGCGAGGTTTCATTGCCGATCATCGAATTGGATCCTGCATTCGACCGGATCCGGACCGACCCCGAATTTATCGCCCTGCTGGAGCAGCACCAATGAGCGCTCGCCAGCACAAAGGGCTAAGCAGCAAGCGTGCTTTGGCAGCGCTCATGCGCTTGCGAGTGAGTGACGGAGGATCCCCATGAATTTTCTGGGTGAAATGAAACGACGAAATCTGTACCGGGTCAGCTTGATCTACCTGATCGCGACCTGGATGATCATCCAGATTGGCTATGTCATTGCCAACAACTTCGGGGCGCCTCCGTGGCTCATGTTGACGGTGGCCCTGTTGCTGATCGCCGGGTTCCCGGTATTTCTGCATCACGCCTGGACCCACAACTACACCAAGGACGGTTTTGTCCGGATCACACCGGAAAATCCGGCCCAGGTCATGAGCCGGGATGCCACGCAGAAGCTGGATATCGTCATCATGGCCTTGCTGGCTGCCGTGGTCGGTATGGTCTCGCTGGAAAAATTCATGCCCAAGCCGCCCGAGGCGGAAATTGCCGCACGAATCGCAGCCGAAGCAGCGATCGAGGAGAATCAGGAACCGGTGGTCATCCTGGAAAATTCCATCGCCGTGCTGCCGTTCGCCAACATGAGTGCGGAACCCGGTCAGGATTATTTTTCCGATGGGCTGTCGGAAGAACTGCTGAACGTATTGACCCATGTCGAGGGTCTGAACGTAGCCTCAAGAACTTCGTCTTTCGCCTTCAAGAATGATGCCCGCAGCATCCAGGAAATTGCCCGCACACTGCGGGTGGCCAATATCCTGGAAGGCAGCGTGCGCAAAGTGGGCGACCGGCTGCGCATTACCGCGCAGCTGATCGATGCCAGCACCGACGTGCACCTGTGGTCCGACACCTTCGATCGTGAATTGACCGACATTTTCGAAATACAGGCCGATATCGCCAACGCGATCGTCACCGCCCTGACGGCAGAACTCGGTGGTGACCTGAAAGCCGTATCGGTTGAGTCGTCCACCAGCAACCTGGATGCCTACGACCTGTACCTGAAGGCCAGGGAATTGTTCATCGCACGGGAGAATCTACCCACCAGTTGGCAACTGCTGGAACAGGCCACACGACTCGACCCCAAATTCGCGCGCGCCTGGGAAGCATTGGCGGCGGTGCATTCGGTCGGTACTTCCTGGTTCCCGGGCGACGGGATCGATCATGTTTCCAAGGCACTGGCTGCCGCCGACAAGGCGCTGGAGCTCGACCCGGGGCTGTCCATGGCTTATGCCGTAATTGGCATGGAGCACCGCAAGAACAGCGCAGGCTATGCCAGCGCGATGAAGAACCTGAATCTCGCCATCGAGAACAATCCCAAGAATTCCACCGCCTGGCTCTGGCGCGGCATCGCACTCAAGGATATGGGGTACATAGAAAAGGCCCTGGATGATTTCGAACAGTGCCTGGAGATCGACGCAGGCTACCTGAATTGTGCGCAGCATCGTGCCGAGGCTCTGCTGGGGTTGGGTCGAATTGAAGAGGCCGTCCAGCAACTCGAATCGACCTTTGAGAATAATTTCCACTCCACGGATGACATCTTCGTCTCTTACTACGTCAAGACCGGGCAACGGAAACTGGCCCTGTTGCTGGCTTCGCTGGCTATTCGCAACCCCGCGGCGCCCATCAGGGACTGGATCGAGGCCATCGAAAACCCCGACGAGGACCACTCGGCACGCGTCGCCCGGTTCAATGAATGGGGCGAAACCTTCAACCTGGACATCTGCCAGATGGATGGCGTGGCCATCGCCCTGCGCCAGGACCAGTGCTACCCAATGGGTGAAAACGCCCGGTTGATGTGGCAGCCAGATACCGCTTACTACCGGCAAACGCCTGCATTCAAGGAGTTCGTCCATGAGAATTTCATGGACTACTGGCAGGAACACGGTTTCCCGCCACAGTGCCGGCCGCTGGAGGAAGGGGACTTCGAGTGTGATTGAGCATGTGTCCATGACTGGAGTCCATCGATGAGTTTTATTAACGAACTCAAGCGACGCAATGTCATCAAGGTGGCAGCCGCCTACATGATTGTGGGCTGGCTGATCCTGCAAGTGGGCGAGGTGCTGAGCCCGGCCCTGCGTTTGCCCGAATGGGTGAACTCCACGCTGGCGTTTTTCATCATCCTCGGCTTTCCGCTGGCGCTGATTTTCGCCTGGGCGTTTGAAATGACCCCGGAGGGGCTGAAAAAAGAAAAAGATGTCGATCGCACGCAGTCCATCACCCAGGTCACAGGCCAGAAACTGAACTACACCATCATAGGCTTGTTGGTACTGGCGCTGGGCTATTTCGCGGCGGACAAATTCGTATTGCAGCCAGAACGGATGAGCCAGTCCGCAGCGCTCGAGACCGAGCCTGGCGACGAGGTTCATTCCATTGCCGTGCTGCCCCTGGCTGATATGAGCGCAGAGGGGGACAACGAGTACTTTGCCGATGGCCTGAGCGAGGAATTGCTCAACATCCTGTCCAAGATCAAGGACCTGCGAGTGGCCGGGCGTACCTCCTCCTTTGCCTTCAAGGGCCAGAACGAAGACTTGCGCGTGATCGGCGAGAAACTGGACGTCAAAACCATCCTCGAAGGCAGCGTACGCAAAGATGATGCGCGTAACCGGGTCCGCATCACCCTGCAGCTGATCAATGCTGCTGACGGTTATCACCTGTGGTCGGAAACCTACGACCGGGACCTGGACGATATCTTCGCGATCCAGGAAGAGATCGCCGGCCAGGTCGCGAAAGCGCTGCAAGTCACGCTTCTGGGTGAAGACGAAACCATCGTGGCACAGGTCGCCACCACCGATTACAGCGCCTATGACCTGTACCTGCGCGGCCTGCAGAAATTGAACGAGTACAGCTATGCCTCGCTGGAGCAGGCCGCAGAAGACTTTCAACAGGCGCTGTCTCTGGACCCCGGCTATACCCCCGCCCAGATCGGGCTGATTTCATCCTGGGTTTCCCTGCAAGGAACCGGTGCAGTCACTCGCGAGGAAGCAGAAGCACGGGTCAAACCCCTGTTGAACCTGTTGATGGATCAACATCCGGAAGACAGCGACGTGCACACCCTGATGGCCTGGGTTCACCGCGGTGAACAGAACTGGGAAGCGGTAGAGAACGCTTACCGAACCGCCCTGGATATCGATCCGCGAAATGTCGAAGCGCTGAATGAGTTCGGCTCGTTCCTGCGCGACCGGGAGCGAATGGATGAGGGCATTCGCTATACCAACCGGGCCGCCAGCCTCGATCCTTTCAATGTGCAGGTCCAGTGGGACCTGGCGTGGTATTACATGTGGACGGGCGACCTGGAATCTTCTCTATTGGCCGCGGAAAGGATTCGCGAAATCGAACCCAACAACCCCATGGGCTACTACGGCCCGTCCCAGGCCTACCAGCTTGCCGGAGACCTTGCCAAGGCAGTGCCCTGGGAAACCCAGGCGCACGAAATTGACCCGGATGACTATGAGCTGACCGCCGAACTGGCTGGTATGTGGCTGAATCTGGGTGACCTGGACATGGCCGAGCATTGGCTCAAGCAGACCGAGACAACCGGCGGCTCGAACCAGCCGCGGCCGATTGCGTACAAGATTGACCTGCTACAGTTCAAGGAACAGGATGCACTGGCTTCGCAACTGGCCGCCGCGAACCTGCAACTACCCAACCGGTTCTTTTCCCGCGACCGCATCCGCAACGCTTATGTCCGGCAGGCCCTGGAATCGGGCGATTCCGAATCGGCCATCGCAGCCTACCGGGTCGATAACCCGGACTGGTTCGAAGACCCCATCCGCATTGACCTCGACCGGGTCTCGTGGAGCGTGAACGAGCTCATCGAAATGGCCGCCATCCTGAAAGCAGGCAACCTCGCCTCGGAAGAAGCCGACCGCTTTATCGAGGCAGCCCAAACGATTATCGACAAGGCGCATCCCGCGCTGGTCCCATGGCTTGCAACCCTGCACCTGGCCGGGCTGGAAACCACCCAGGGGAACCGGTCGGAAGGCCTGCGCCTGCTTCGCCGTGCGTTCGTCGACGAGAACATGAGGTTTATGTGGCGTTTCTACCTGCAGCAATGGTTCGTACTGGCGCCTCTGCATGACGAACCGGAATACCGCGAGTTGATCGCCATGCTTGAGACCGAAATGGAACAACAACGTGAGCGGGCTCATGCCCTTTTGGAGGTCGGTCCTTGAACCTGTTCAAGGAAACTATTCATGAGCAGGACGGCATATCCCTATGCCGC
>JAHEFS010000044.1:8263-20638 GCA_024640045.1 Chromatiales bacterium
TCCCTATGCCGCGTGCATGTCGCTGCGCTGCCTCGAGTCCCGAGTCCCGAGTTCCGAGTCCCGGCGCCGACTTCAGGAGGCGCATTATGAACCTCTTCAACGAACTCAAGCGCCGTAATGTCTTCAGGGTGGCTGCCGCCTACGTCATTGTCGGCTGGCTGATCATGCAGGTGGGCGAGGTGATGGCGCCGGCACTGTACCTGCCCGGATGGATCAACTCGGCGCTGGCGTTCTTCCTGATCCTGGGCTTTCCGATCGCGATGTTCTTTGCCTGGGCTTTCGAGATCACGCCCGAAGGTTTGAAGAAGGAAAAGGACGTCGATCGCAGCGAGTCGATCACCGGTGCCACCGGCCAAAAACTGAATCGCACCATCGTTGCCCTGCTGGTGCTCGCGCTGGGCTATTTCGCGATCGACAAGTTCATGCTGGACCCCAGCCGGGACCGGGCCGAAATCGCGGCCGCGGTTGAGTCTGCCACGCAATCGCAAGACGGTTCAGGGTCAATTTCTCCCGCGACTGGGTCTGAGCCTACGGAAAAATCCATCGCCGTATTGCCCTTCGTCAACATGAGTGACGACGCCAGCAACGAGTACTTCTCTGACGGACTGAGTGAAGAACTGCTCAACCTGCTGGCCAAGATTCCCGAACTGCGTGTAGCGGCACGTACCTCTTCATTCTCTTTCAAGGGACAGAATGTCGAAATACCTGAAATTGCCCAACGCCTGGGTGTCGCCCACGTGCTGGAAGGTTCCGTGCGCAAGGCCGGCAATCAGATTCGGATCACCGCCCAGTTGATCCAGGCCGGAGATGGCTTTCACCTCTGGTCGGAGACCTACGACCGGCAACTGGACAATATTTTCCAGATTCAGGATGAGATTTCGGCGGCCGTGGTCGATGCACTGAAGGTGACCTTGCTGGGTGACGCCCCCAGGGCACAGCAGGCTGACCCGGAAGCTTACCGACTGTACCTGGAAGGGCAGTATTTCTTTAACCAGCGCTCGCAGGAATCCCTGTTGAAAGCGGCACAACTGTTGCAGCGATCGGTAGCCATCGACCCCGAGTACGCGCCGGCCTGGGCGGAGCTCGCCTTTGTCCAGCTGTGGCTTGGCGCCAGCGGCGGTATGGAGCCGACTGAGTCCATTGGGCTGGCTGACCAGTCGACTGCGCGGGCACTGGAGCTAGACCCCACGCTGAGCCTCGCGTATACAACCCGGGCCATCCGTTCAGTCTTCTTCGACTTCGACTTTGAGCGCGGGCTGGCCGAATATAAACAGGCCTACGACCTCGACCCGGGCAGCGCACTGGGGATTGGCGGCTACGGGATTGCGCTCAAGCAACTGGGGCAGTTCGACAAAGCCATTGAGCACCTGCTCGAGGGGCTCAAGCGCGACCCGTTGTTACCGGAATCCCACAACAATGTCGGCACCACCTACCTGTCTATGGGCGACTGGGGCCGCGCTGAGTCACATTACCTCCAGGCCCTCGAGTTGAGCCCGGATTATGTGGGCGTGCGCAACCGATTGACGCGCGTCTACCTGTTACTGGACCAACCCGGGAAGGCCCTCGACGTAGCGAAGAAGGAACCGGACACCCAAGTTTACCGCCCCTCTGCGATGGCAATGGCTTATTTCTCGGCGGGGAACCAGGCTGCCTCCGACCAGGAGTTGAAGCAACTGATCGAAGGGGGTGCCGAAGTCGGCGCCTACCAGGTTGCCCAGACTTATGCCTGGCGCGGCGAAACAGATAAAGCCTTCGACTGGCTACAAAAATGCCTCGAGATCAGGGACTCCGGGATGGCCAGCGTGCTCGGAGACTGGTCGCTGCAATCGCTCTGGGACGACCCACGCTGGGAGTCACTGTTACGTGAGCTGAAACTCTTCGATGCCTGGCAAGCCATGCCGCCCGAGTGGGGAGGGCCTCAAGGATGATGTTTGCTGAACTTAATAAAGGGCAGGTCGAAATACTCCCAGGTCGCCTGCTTATCGCGGCTCTGATTCGAGTCCCTAGTCCCGAGTCCCGAGTTCCGGCGCCGACTTCAGGAGGCGCTCAATGAGCCTCTTCGCTGAACTGAAACGAAGAAACGTCTTCCGGGTGGGAATTGCCTACGCGATCGCTGCCTGGATCATTCTGCAGGTCACCGACGTCGTTGGCGAGATCATGCAACTGCCCGAGTGGGGCGGCAAACTGATCCTGTTGATGTTGGCGGCTGGTTTGCCGCTGGCGCTGATTTTCGCCTGGGCGTTTGAATTGACCCCCGAGGGTATCAAGCGCGACAAGGATGTGGATCGTAGTGAATCAATCACGCCGCAGACCGGTAAAAAACTGAACAACACCATCCTGATATTGATGGCGCTGGCCATTGTCTATTTGCTGGTCGACAAGTTTTCCGGGAACCGGCCGGACTCCGTTTCCACCCCCGCGGCTGAAGTGGCGCAGGACGCCGCTCAGTTGGAAACGGAGTCGGCCCCGGATTCCGCGCCAGCCATCAGCCGCCAATCCATCGCGGTGCTGCCTTTCGACAACCGCAGCCCGCGTGCCGAAGATGAGTACTTCGCCGAGGGCATACACGATGACCTGCTGACCAACCTGTCACGCATTGGCGCACTCAAAGTCATTTCCCGGACTTCGGTGCTGCGTTATCGCGACACTGAACAACCGATTCCGGAAATCGCCCGGGAACTCGGCGTAGCCACGGTGATGGAGGGCGCGGTGCAGCGCTCGGGCAACCAGGTGCGCATCAATGTTCAGCTGATCGATGCCCAAACCGACGAACACCTGTGGGCGGAGATCTTCGATCGCGAACTGACCGCTGAAAATCTGTTCGCCATCCAGAGCGAAATTTCCGAGGCCATCGCCGGCGCCCTGAAAGCCACCCTGTCGCCAGAAGAGGAGCGACGTGTCAACGAGCTGCCAACGCAGGATCTAGCCGCCTACGACGCTTTCCTGCGAGGCCGGCAACTCATGACCACGCGCAATTCGGAAAAACTGGAACGGGCGATACAGGAGTTCAAGACGGCAGTCACCCTCGATCCTCAATTTGCCCTGGCTTGGGTAGGTATGGCCGACAGTTACGCCCTGCTTTCTGACTACGGCTCCCTGCCCCAGTCAGAAGGCAGGCAGCAACAGAAGAAGGCTGTACAACGCGCCCTCGAGATCGACCCTGGCCTGGGTGAGGCACATGCATCCATGGGGGGCGTCTACCACTTTCTTGGCCAACATGCCGCCGCCGATGCAGCCTACCGGAAAGCCATCGAACTCAACCCCAACTACGCCAGCGCGTACCAGTGGTATGCATTACGCCTATCGCAAAACCCACTTCGCATAGACGAGCAACTGGAAATGATCCGAAAGGCGGCCGAATTGGATCCGGGCTCGCCGATCATTCAGCTGAACCTGGGCATGGCCTATCTCAACAAAGGCCAAGTCGATGCCGCGACCCGGCAACTGGAACGCCTGAGAGAGTTGTACCCCGACTTCTCGCGGACCTACCTCGCACACGCATATATCCAGGCTTTTTTCTTGGGCCGCCTAGACCAGGCCATAGAGTCCATATGGCTGAGTCAGCGTAAAGACCGCGGAAGTCTGCTAAACCTGGGTGCCGAAGCCTGGTTTTATCGGCAGTTGGGTGATGCCCAGGCCGTCGAGCGGATACTCGAGGAAATGCAGGCACTCAATCCTGAACATCCCGATACGGTAAACGCGGCACTGGACGTGAGTTTCTACTTTGGTGGCGATGCCGCGGCACGTGAAGCATTGGACTGGGCAACGCCCCGCCTGGCGCATTTACCCCGGTATGACACGGACATAGGTCATAGACGACTCATGTTGGGCGACGTAACAGGCGCCCGGGAAGCTTACTTAAAAGCTGAGCCTCGCTGGCAGCAGCCGGAAGCCTGGACAGAGCTATTGAGCCGGAAATATCAGGATGCCTGCGTTGTTGCCTGGGTGTTCGAGCGCACGAATGATCTTGATCTCGGCGTCCGTCTGAGACGCGAAGCCACCCGCTACTACACGGAATACCTGCCCGGCTTGATTGACCACCTTGATGTGCATCTTCCCGAATTGTGCCATTTGGCCAACGGTGAACCGGAAAAAGCCATCCAGAACCTGGCTACGCAGCTTGAGCATGGCCATTTGACGGACTGGGGCCACTGGCACCGCCTTCCACTGTTCGACCCGATTCGAGAGGATCCCCGTTACCAGACCATGTTGCAACAGCGCGACGAAAGCTTGAAAGAACAACGTAATCGCGTGGCCATGATGGCACAGGACGGCAGCACATGAGCCTGTTCGCCGAACGTGTTCATGAGCAGGACGGCATGTCCCTATGCCGCCTGCGTGTCGCTGCGCCGCTTCTGGTCACGAGTCACGAGTCCCTAGTCACGGCGCCGACGGCAGGAGGCGCACCATGAGCCTGTTCAATGAGCTCAAGCGTCGTAACGTCTTCCGCGTGGGCATCGCCTACGTCATCGTCGCCTGGCTGGTGCTGCAGGTAGCGGACGTGGTTCTCAATAACATCACAGCGCCGGACTGGGTGTTCCAGGTCATCATGCTGGTGCTGGGCATCGGCCTCCCGGTGGTGCTGGTCTTCGCCTGGGCTTTCGAACTGACGCCCGAAGGCATCAAGCGCGACAAGGATGTGGATCGTAGCGAATCGATCACGCCGCAGACCGGCAAAAAGCTGAACACCGCCATCCTGGTGCTGATGGCGCTGGCCATCGTCTACCTGTTGTTCGACAAGTTCTCGGAGTCAGAGCCTTTTTCTCGAGAAGCGAACAATCAGGCGGCCATCTCCAACGAAGAGAAAAGGACTCTGACCCCGGGTATTTCGGAGCCAGCCCTGGATTCTGAAAAACAAATCAGCCGCCAGTCTATTGCGGTGCTGCCGTTCGACAACCGCAGCCCGCGTGCCGAGGACGAATACTTCGCCGAAGGGATACACGACGACTTGTTGACCAACCTGTCGCGCATCGGCGCGCTCAAGGTCATTTCCCGAACCTCGGTGTTGCGCTACCGCGACACCGAACAGCCGATACCCGAGATTGCAAAGGAACTGGGCGTAGCCACGGTCATGGAAGGCGCCGTGCAACGCTCGGGCAACCAGGTGCGCATCAACGTGCAGCTGATCGACGCGCAGACCGATGAGCACCTTTGGGCCGAAATCTTTGATCGGGAATTGACCGCGGAAAACCTGTTCTCTATACAGAGCGAAATTTCCGAGGCCATCGCCGGCGCCTTGCAGGCCACGCTGACACCGGAGGAAGAGCAACGCGTCAACTCACGCCCGACGGAAGACCTCGCCGCCTATGACGCCTACCTGCGGGGACGGCAGCTAATGGCCACGCGCAACTCGGAGAAGCTGGAGGAGGCCATCGAGGAATTCCGCACGGCGGTTACCCTCGACCCCCAATTTGCGCTGGCCTGGGTCGGCCTGGCCGACAGCTACAACCTACTGAGTGGCTACGGCTCGTTTCCTACCAACCAGTCCATCCCCCTACAGGAAGAAGCATTGGACAGGGCCTTGGCCCTGGATCCCGACCTGGGTGAGGCCTACGCTTCGATGGCGGATGTTCATGTATTTCATCGGCGATTTGAGCAGGCGGAAGCGGCCTATCAGAAAGCCATCGAACTCAGCCCCAACTACGCTACTGCATACCAATGGTACGGGCTCCATCTGTACCGGTACCCGGCCCGCGCGGATGAAGCGTTGGCACTGGTTCGCAAGGCGGTCGAACTCGACCCGGT
Organism: Chromatiales bacterium; assembly: GCA_024640045.1. GTDB lineage: Bacteria > Pseudomonadota > Gammaproteobacteria > Xanthomonadales > SZUA-36 > WTJD01. Next base: position 14,009 of record JAHEFS010000044.1, read on the forward strand.
CTCGCCGATCGTGCAGCTCAACCTGGGCGTAGCCTACCTGTCGATCGGAGAGGTCAACGCAGCCGAACAGCACTTATTGCGCCTGGTCGAACTGCACCCAACATTCTCCCGGACCTATTGGTCGCTGTCCCGCCTCGAAGCCCGTTTCAATGGCCGCCTGGACGAATCCCTGAGGTATGCCATCGAAGGTAGGCGCAGCGACCCGGGCGGCCTGTTGAATTTGAACAGGGAGGCGAACGTCTACACGCAGCTCGGTGATCAGGAAGCCGCAGAGCGAGTACTGTCGCGCATGGAGGAAATGAACGCCGATCACCCGATGACCATCTACAGGACCCTGCGGTTTACGGCTGAATTCGGCAGCAAGGTGGCGCTCAGGGAAACACTGAACTGGGCACTGCCGAGACTTCAAGAGCAAAACGCACTGAATATGAATGCGGGTTATAACGCACTCATCCTGGGCGATCTCGATTGGACCAGGCAACTCTTCCTGGCAGCGATTCCCGAATGGGGCGAACCGGACCAATGGGATGATCTGCTGGCGCGTGAATTTGGCGAAGCGTGCATTGTTTCCTGGATTTTTGATCGCACCGGCGACCCGGAACTCGGCGCGGACCTGAGGCGCGAGGCGATGCGTTATTTCGATGAATACCTCCCGGCCGTGACCCGGCATCCCGACGAATACAACCCGGAGCTCTGTTACCTCGCTGAAGGCAACCTGGAGCTGGCGCTGGCCAGCCTTGAAACCCAGTTCACCCATGGACACCTGGAATCCTGGAGACACAGGCATCGCCTGCCCCTTTATGACCCGCTGCGGGACGAACCCCGCTACGTCGAACTGACCCAGCGTTTCGATGCCCTGACCGCCGAGCAGCGCGCTCGCGTGCAAGCCGCCGACTGGAGCAAGGGCCCATGAGTTTGTTTGCCGAACTCAAGCGCAGAAACGTCTTCCGCGTCGGCATTGCCTACGTCATCGTGGCCTGGCTGGTACTGCAGGTGGCCGACGTCATTCTCAACAACATCACCGCGCCGGACTGGGTGTTCCAGGTCATCATGCTGGTGCTGGGCATCGGCCTCCCGGTGGTGCTGGTCTTCGCCTGGGCTTTCGAACTGACGCCCGAAGGCATCAAGCGCGACAAGGATGTGGATCGTAGCGAATCGATCACGCCGCAGACCGGCAAAAAGCTGAACACCGCCATCCTGGTGCTGATGGCGCTGGCCATCGTCTACCTGTTGTTCGACAAGTTCGCCACACCACCCACAGCGGGGCATTCCACAGTTGCAGGCCAGGCCGGCGAGGTAGAGCAAGGGCCTCGCACCATTGCCGTCCTGCCACTGGTCAACATGAGCGCCGACCAGGCCAATGAATACTTCGCCGACGGCCTGACCGAGGAACTGCTGAACATCCTGGCCAAGATTTCGGACCTGCGCGTGGCCGGGCGCACCTCCGCTTTTGCATTCAAGGGCAAGAACGAGGATCTGCGGGAAATCGCTGAAAAACTCAGTGTCGAAACCATTCTCGAAGGCAGCGTACGCAAGGACGATGAGCGGGTGCGGATCACTTTGCAGTTGGTCAATGCCGCCGATGGCTACCACCTGTGGTCGGAAACCTACGACCGCCAGCTGGAAGATATTTTCGCGGTGCAGGAAGACATTGCCCGTGAAGTGGCCCAGGCTCTGCGCATCACCCTGCTAGGCGACGACGAACAAGCCATTGGGCAGACAAACAGCGCCGACCTGACGGCCTACGACCTGTACCTGCAGGGCTTGCAGCAGTTTCATGAAGAGTCTTATGCGTCGTTGACCGCCGCCACCGAGACTTTCCAGCGAGCCATCGAGCGGGACCCAGATTATCGGCCTACGCAGCTCAGGCTGGCAGACACCTGGATCGCGCTGGCCTGGACCGGGGCCATTAAGCGCAGCGAGGCGGTCGAAAAGGCTTCGCCCCTGATTGAGCGCATCCTGGAAGCGGATCCCAGGAACGACGAAGCGCATACCCTCATGGGTGCCCTGCACCGCCTGCAAGGAAGCCAGGCCGAGGCGCGTGAAGAACTGCAACGGGCGCTGGATATCAATCCGCGCAACGTCGCCGCCCTCTCTGAACTGGGCAGGTCAGTGTTCGGCTCTGGCGAAGCTGCCCGGGGCGTGGAATACATGCGCGAAGCCCATCGGCTTGACCCCTATTCCCCACAGACATTGTGGGACATGACCTATAGCAACGCAGTGATGCAGCGGACCGACGAAGCAGTGATGTTTGCGCGCAAGATCGGCGAGGTGCAGCCGGACAACCCTTCCCAGTACTGGGGCCAGGCCCTGGCGCACGCGTTCAATGGCGACCTGGGATTAAGCCTGCTGAATTACCAAAAGGCCCATGAACTGGACCCGGATGATTACGAAAACTCCAGCGGCAGCGCCCTGATTTGGCTGGACCTCGGTGATGCCGAGCGTGCCGAAGAATGGATCAAGATCGCCGATGCCATAGGCGCAGATCAACCAATGCCGATTTTTGCCCGGATCAAAATGTACCAATTTCGAGAGCAACCGGGGCTGGCGGCCGACCTGGCTCAACGCGCCCTGGCCCGCGAACTCGACAACCGCGGCGGCAGCAATAACAACTTCCGTTGGACCTGGATCGCGGACCTGTATCGGCGCGGCCAGTACCAGGCCGCGCTGGAGTGGTACCGACAGGAAAACCCCGGGTTTTTCGAATCCCCCCCCGACTACGAGCTGAATGACCCCTTTGGGGGCAGGACCCTGGTAGAGATCGCTGTTTTGCTAAAAGCCAGCGATCCGGGCTCAGAGCAAATCGCCAGCCTGATCGACGCCGCCGAGCAAAAACTCAACGGCTTCGAAGCCAGTCTTTTTCCCTGGCAACAATTAGTGACCCGCGCCGCCATCGCCGCGGCGCGCGACCACAGAACAGAAGCGATCGAGTTATTGTTCCAGGCTTATGACCGGGGCATGCGGAATAACTGGCGGGCCTTCATGGAAGTTTGGATTGGCCTGCAAAGCCTGCACGACGAACCCGAGTATCAACGGCTGGTGACCCTGTTGGAAGAGGACATGGATCGGCAGCGCGAACGCGCCTATGAATTGCTGGAAGTGGGCCCATGAGCCTCTTCGCCGAACTCAAGCGCAGAAACGTTTTCCGGGTAGGAGTTGCCTACCTCGTGGTTGCGTGGTTGCTGATCCAGGTGGCCGACGTGATGATCGACAACATCGGTGCACCTGACTGGTTCTTCCGCGGCATCATGCTGGTCCTGGGCATTGGCTTTCCGATCGTGCTCGTATTTGCCTGGGCCTTTGAACTCACGCCCGAGGGCATTAAAAAAGAAAAAGACATCGACCGCAGCCAGTCCATCACCAACACCACCGGCCGCAAGCTGGACCGCGCCATCATGGTGGTGATGGCCCTGGCGCTGGCCTATTTCGCGCTGGACAAGTTCGTGCTGGAAACACGTGAGGATGCTGCCGCCATCCAGGCCGTCGAAGTGCAACAGGTCGCGGCTCCGACCCTGGCCGAGCCTGTGGCTGTCAGCGAACCTCAGCCGCAGACTGAAGACCTGCGCAAGTCCATCGTGGTGCTGCCTTTCGTCAACATGAGCGCGGACCCCGACCAGGAGTATTTCTCCGACGGATTGAGCGAAGAACTGCTCAACGTGCTGGCAAAGATCGACGACCTGCGGGTCATTTCACGAACCTCGGCTTTCGCCTTCAAGGGCAAGGAAATTTCCATCCCCGAAATTGCCCGGCAACTCGACGTGGCCTACGTGCTGGAAGGCAGTGTGCGCTCGGCCGGTAACCAGGTTCGCATCACGGCGCAGTTGATCGAAGTGGCCAACGACTCGCACCTCTGGTCCGACGCCTACAACCGGGGAATGGAGAACGTTTTCGAAGTCCAGGTAGAGATTTCAGAAGCCATTGCCCAGGCATTACAGGTCGAACTGGGTAGCGTGGGTGACAGCGGCCGTCCCACCGACAACCTGGAGGCCTACCAGCTCTTTCTCCGCGGCCGCCATCACTACCAGGCCCGGGGTGAAGCGAGTATGGGCCTGGCGATAACGGCGCTGGAACAGGCAATTGAGCTGGATCCCGGGTACGCGGACGCCTGGGCCAACCTGGCAGCAGCCTATGCGGTCATGTCCTATTACGTGTCAGAGGGATACACCGAGTTCTACCAAAAAGCGGATGAAGCGGCGCGCAAGGCCATCACTTTGGACCCACGAAATGGTTTCGGGCATGCGGTTCTGGGCCTGCTCCACCACGGCGAGATGCAGTTCGAACAGGCCATGCAGGAACTGGACCTGGCGATACAGCTTAGCCCCAGCGAATCCAATGCCTACCTGTGGGCGGGTATTACCTTGAGCACCCTGGGATATGCCAACGAAGCCATTGAATATCTGCAGCGTGCTGAAAGCTTCGATCCCGTGTTCCCTAACCTGCAGAACTGGTTATACACCTTGCACGTCATGGCCGGAGAATTCCAACAGGCGAGAATTTACGCCGACCGCCTCCGCGAACTGGACCCCGCGTTCGAATTGAACTTCGCCGGAGAAATCGCGTTGGCGCAGCGCGACCTCGACCTCGCCGAAAAGGAGATTCTCGAATATCTCGAAAACCCCGAAGCAGCCACCATGCGCAAGATCATCAAAGAGATGTTCAGGGCGATGCGCGAACCCGCACGGCTCCCCGAAGCCATCCAGGATATTCTCGCGCTCCAGGATGAAAGCGCCTTTGTGGGCACGTTCTGGGCGCTCTATCGCCTGGGTGAGCTCGATCAGGCCATTACCGATTGGCGGCGAGTCCGCGCGGCGGGCCGCTACCTTCGCACGACCAACATCCTGGGCACCGTATGGATGCCTTATGACCGGGACAAACTCTCCAGACCCGAGTTGCTGAAGTTTTTCGAGGAGCTAGGCATAACGGATTATTGGCGTGAACACGGCGACCCGGGTTTCTGTGCTCGCCAGCCCGACGATAGCTTCAAGTGTGGTGACTTATGAGTCTTTTTGAAGAACTCAAGCGCAGAAACGTGATTCGGGTGGGCATCGCCTATGCCATTGTCGCCTGGCTGCTGATGCAGGTCGGCGAAGTCATGTCGCCCGCTCTGCGGCTGCCGGACTGGATTTTGTCCGCGCTGGCGTTTTTCCTGATCCTCGGATTCCCGCTGGCGTTGTTCTTTGCATGGGCCTTTGAAATGACGCCGGACGGGCTCAGGAAAGAAAAAGACGTGGACCGCAGCGAGTCGATCACGCCGCAGACCGGTCAGAAACTGAATCTCACTATTATCGGCCTGATGGGCCTGGCACTGGCCTATTTCGCGGCTGACAAGTTCTGGTTCGGAACCGAGACGACGACCGCATCCGAAAATGTGGCGAGCACGGAGTCAGCGGCAACGGCTGATAATGGCATAAGTGCCATCCAAGACAATGCCTCCGACGAGAACTCCATCGCGGTATTGCCCTTTATTAACATGAGCTCCGACCCGGAACAGGAGTTCTTCTCCGACGGCCTCAGCGAAGAACTGCTCAACCTGCTGGCCAAGATTCCGGAATTGAAGGTGACTTCGCGCTCTTCGGCGTTTAGCTTCAAAGGCCAGAATATCGATATCCCCACCGTGGCCGAAAAACTGAAAGTCGCTCATGTGCTGGAGGGTTCGGTGCGCAAGGCCGGGCAAACCGTTCGAATCACCGCCCAGTTGATCCGGGCCGGGGATGACGTGCACCTGTGGTCGGAAACCTATGACCGGCAACTGGACGACGTCTTCGCGATCCAGGATGAAATCGCCCAGGAAGTCGTTTCTGCCCTGCAGCTCAAACTGCTGGGCCGTGAATTGAGCAGCAGTGCAACCGATACCGAGGCCTACACGCTGTATCTCAAGGGCCGGCATTTCGACACGCTGGGCGACCGCTACAACCGGCAGGCGGAACAGGCATTTCGCGAGGCTATCTCGATCGACCCTGATTACGCTCCCGCCTGGGTGGGCCTGTCCCGCACCATGCGCAGCCTGGCCAACCGTGCCGAAATCGACTTGCATGACGGTACCCGCCAGGCCCGCGAGGCGGCGACCCGGGCGCTCGAGATCGACCCAACACTGCCCGAGGCCTGGGCTGCGCTGGCGGGTATCCAATTCGTCTACGACTGGGATTGGGACCGCGCGCTGGGCACGGCCCGCACCGCCCTGCAACATGGCCCCAATAACGTTGATGTATTACGCACACTTGCCATGATCCATGAAGGCCTGGGTCAAACCGCAGAGGGCCTGGCCAAGGCACAGAAAGCGGTGGAGCTGGATCCGTTGGACAGAAGCAGCCTGAGCCGGCTGGGCCTGCTTCATTGGGCCTCAGGCCAATACGCCGAAAGTGAGCAGACCTACCGCCGCCTGCTGGAACTCTATCCGGATTCTGAGGCTGGTCCGATGGTGCTGGGGCTGATGATGATGCTCCAGGGCAAACCGGAAGAAGGCCTCGAGCACGTAGCGGCTACCCCGGATGAATTCTGGGGCACCTTCGGAATGGCATTGATTCAACATGCGCTGAACCACCCGGAGTTATCCGACCGCGCCCTGCAGCGTTTGATCGATGAATTTGGCCACTACGGCGCCTTCCAGGTCGCCAGCGTTTCCGCCTGGCG
>JAHEFS010000149.1 GCA_024640045.1 Chromatiales bacterium
AGGACTCGTTACCGTCTTTGTCCATGAAGAACAGGAAGCGCTCATCGCTGGCCCACATGAAACCGGTCACGTCCTGGTCATTCACCGTGGTCACGGCTCTCGGCTTGCGAGTCGCCAGGTCAATCACGACGATATTCATTCGGTTCTTGTCGCCGAGCGGCGCCAGCGCGGCCAGCATCTTGCCGTTGGGGGACAACTGGAAGCCGGCGAATTCAGGTTTCTTGAAGTAGTGGTCAACGCCTTTCTGGCTGGCAATAACCGGCGATGCGATCATCGCGAAGCCGATGACCAGTAGGGTCAGGAATTTGCGGGGGTTCATGGCTAGTCTCTTCCTTCGGCCGCCGAGTTGCGACCGTATCCTTGGTTAAAGTCCTGACAATTCTATCAGCCGGCCGGGCAATCAGCAGTGCCGAAAGTCCCTTCGGCTGACTCAGGTCTTGCGATTCTGCAGGTGTAGTTCCGCCAATTGCTCGTCCGAGACCTCGGAAGGCGCGTCGGTCAGCAGGCACTGGGCGGTGGTCGTCTTCGGGAACGCAATCACGTCACGGATGGAAGGCTCACCCGCCATCAGCGCCGCAATGCGGTCGAGACCAAAGGCGATTCCGCCGTGCGGCGGGCAACCGTATTTCAGTGCTTCGAGCAGGTGGCCGAACTTCTCCTGTGCCTCCTGCTCATCGATGCCCAGCAGCTTGAACACCGCCTGCTGCATCCCCGGTTTGTGAATACGCACCGAACCGCCGCCAATCTCGGCGCCGTTCAGAACCATGTCGTAGCCCTTGGACAGGGCCGCCCCGGGATCAGCCAACAAAGCTTCCGGGTCGTCACCGGCGGGTGCGGTGAAGGGGTGGTGCATGGCGTAGAGTCGGCCTTCGTCCTCATCCTGCTCGAACATGGGGAAATGGGTCACCCACAGAGGCTTCCAGCCAGATTGCGTCAAGCCCCGGTCGTGTCCGACCCGCACCAGCAAATGGCCCATGAAATTACTGGTGGTCAACCAGTCGCCCGCCCCGAACAGCAGGATATCGCCGCTTTCTGCCCCGGTGGCGGCGGCGATGCCGTTCCAGGCCGCCTCGTCCAGGAACTTGGCGACCGGTGACTGCAGACCTTCCAGACCCGCAGCCGCATCGTTAACCTTGATCCAGGCCAGGCCGCGGGCGCCGTAGCGGGCCACGTAATCGCTGTAAGCATCAATTTCCTTGCGCGACATGTCGGCACCCTGGGGCACGCGCAAAACTGCGACGCGTTGGCCAGGATCGGCCGCAGGTCCGGCGAACACGCGAAATTCAACGTGTTGCACGTGCTCATCGACGTCTACCAGTTCCATCGGTATGCGCAGGTCCGGCTTGTCGGAGCCATAGCGCTGCATGGCCTGGTGCCAGGTCAGACGAGGGAATGGTGCTTCCAGCGCCACCTCGAGGGTGTCCTGGAACACGGCCCGGATCAGGGCTTCCGCGATGTCCTGGATATTGGACTCGTCGACAAAAGCCATCTCCATGTCGAGCTGGGTGAATTCAGGCTGGCGGTCAGCGCGCAAATCCTCGTCACGGAAGCAGCGCGCAATCTGGTAGTAGCGGTCCATGCCCGCCATCATCAGCAATTGCTTGAAGATCTGGGGTGACTGCGGGAGGGCATAAAAATGGCCCGGATTTACCCGGCTCGGCACCAGGTAATCGCGTGCGCCCTCGGGCGTTGCCTTGGTCAGGATCGGTGTTTCGAATTCGGCGAAACCAACCGCGTCGAGATGGTTGCGAATGGCCTGGTTCATGCGTGCCCGGATACGCATATTGCGCTGCATCCGCGGCCGGCGCAGGTCCAGGTAGCGATAGCGCAGGCGAATTTCCTCGCCGTCCTCGTCGGTCATTAACAGGGGCAGCGGCGCCGAGGTGTTGAAGAGCTCGATTTGCTCAGCCACTACCTCTACCTTGCCCGTGGCCATGGCTTCATTCCACTGGCTTTCCGGGCGTTGCCGCACAGTGCCGCTGATCCGGACGCAGTATTCGTTACGCAGACGCTCGGCATCGGAAAACACCGGGCTGTCCGGCTCCACCACCACCTGGACGATGCCAGCGTGGTCACGCAGACTGAGGAAAATCAGCCCACCCAGGTCACGGCGGCCATGGACCCAGCCACACAGACTGACCGTTTCACCGGCCAGGGTTTCATTCAGGTTTCCACACAGATGCGTGCGCATGTTCGTTCTCCCGGGTGCAAGCCCGTATTGGATGATTCAGTGTCTATTGGCTCAGGAATCGCTCACAGTGGGTGCCGCTTTCTTGGCTCCGCTTTCCGGCTTGGCTTTAGTCTCTGTTGCCGCGGCGGGTTTGCTGTCGCCACCAGAAGCCGGGGCACTGTCGGACTTGCTTTCCTTTTTGCCCTCGCTCCCGTCAGCCAGGTTGCGTTTCTGGCCCTGCTTGAAATCGGTTTCGTACCAGCCGCCTCCTTTAAGGCGAAATCCGGCGGCTGAGATCAGGCGTTGCAGACCGGCTTTTCCACAGGAAGGGCAATCCACCAGCGGCGCATCACTCATGCGCTGCAGTTTCTCCAGTTCGTGCCCGCAGTCCTGGCAACGATATTCGTAAATCGGCATAAAATACCCCGGCAGAAAAATTTGAACCCGATCGGCCCTTGCGAGGCCGAATTATACGTTGACCGCCCCTTTCAATGGGGGCAGTAGCGGCAAAATTCCACAAGCTTTGAGCGTGCCGGTTTTCATCGCGCGGCCTTTGTGAAACCATTGCCGCATCGAAACCCGTCTTCACGGAGACATTGAAATGAACAGAACTGTTTTTGTGGCGCTCTTTTCCCTGCTGTCGCTCGCGGCCTGCGGCCGTTCACCGGCACCTGAACCCGAGTCGGCAGCTGCACCCGCTACTACGCCCCAACCTGCAATCGAGGCCGCGGAGGCCGCACCCTCGCGTTTCGACATCTATGCCAGCGTCCGCCTGACAGCAGACCTCAGCCACCTGAGCGACCAGCAGAAGAAAATGGTCGGATTGCTGATCGATGCAGCCACAATCACCGACAACATTTTCTGGCAGCAAGTCTGGGGTGACCGCGAAGCCTTGCTGGCCGGCATCGAAGACCCGAGGGCCCGGCAATTCGCCATTGTCAACTACGGACCCTGGGACCGGCTCGAGAATGACAAGCCATTCCTGGAGCAATACGGACCCCGGCCTCCGGGAGCACGGTTTTATCCGGAAGACATGAGCAAGGAGGAATTCGAAGCCTGGCAGCAGCCCGGCAAAGATGGCCAGTACTCGTTGGTACGCCGTAATGCGGAAGGCCAGCTGACCCTGGTGCCCTACAGTGCGGCTTTTGCCGAGGAGATCGACCAGATCGCAGTGCAGCTGCGCCAGGCGGCAACGCTGGCTGAAGACCCGGAGTTTGCCCGCTACCTGGACCTGCGCGCGACCGCGCTGCTGACAGATGACTACCAGGCATCTGACATGGCCTGGATGGACATGAAGAACAACCCGGTCGAAATTGTGATCGGCCCCATCGAAACCTACCAGGACGCCCTGTATGGCTACCGGGCGGCCTTCGAGACGTTCGTCCTGATCAAGGACATGGCCTGGAGCGAGCGGCTGGCCCGTTTCGCCCAGTACATGCCTGAATTACAGCGCGGCCTGCCAGTGCCTGATGAATACAAGGCGGAGATGGCCGGCACTGATGCTGACCTGAACGCCTACGACGTGGTCTACGTGGCCGGGGACTCCAACTCGGGCTCCAAGACCATCGCCATCAACCTGCCGAACGACGAAGAAGTCCAGCTCAGCAAGGGCACGCGCAGGCTGCAGCTGAAAAATGCCATGCTGGCCAAGTTCAACCAGATCCTGGTACCCATCGCCGATGAACTGATCGCTGACGACCAGCGCCCTTATGTCACGTTCGATTCCTTTTTCGGCAATACGATGTTCCACGAAGTCGCGCATGGCCTGGGTATCAAGAACACCCTGGACGGGGCCGGCACGGTCCGCCAGGCGCTGAAGGAACACGCCTCGGCGCTGGAAGAAGGCAAGGCCGACATCCTCGGTCTGTACATGGTGCAGAAACTCCGTGAAATGGGCGAGATCACCGAAGGCGAACTGATGAACGATTACGTGACGTTCATGGCCGGGATTTTCCGCTCGATCAGGTTCGGCGCCTCCAGCGCCCACGGCCGCGCCAACATGATTCGCTTCAATTACTTCAGTAATGCTGGCGCCTTCAGCCGCGATGAGACCACCGGCAAGTACCGGGTCGAAGTACCGGTATTTGAACAGGCCGTGAGAGATCTCAGCCAGGAACTGCTGGTGTTGCAGGGCAACGGTGATTATGACGCCGTCGCGGCCTTCGTCGCCGAACTCGGCAACGTGGGCGGGCAATTGCAGGCTGATCTCGACCGCCTGGCCGCACAGCGCATTCCGGTGGACATCGTCTACGAACAGGGCAAGGAGGTGCTGGGGCTCTAGGCGGCCCCCGCGCTTCAGTCATGAAACGACTCGTCGTCAAGACCGGCAGCCAGGTACTGTGCGACGAGTCCGGTGCGCTGGCCCGGCCGGCGCTGGCCCGACTGGCCGCACAGATGTCCGAGCTGAGAAGCCAGGGCTGGGAAATCCTGTTGGTCTCTTCCGGCGCAGTCGCTGCTGGCACCGGCAAACCCGGCACCGAGCGTCTGCAAAAGGCCGACCCGGTCACGCGCCGCCAGGTGCTTGCAGCCACCGGCCAGGTCACGCTGATGCAAACCTGGCAGGACCTGTTCCAGCAACATGGGCTGACCGTGGCGCAAGTCCTGGCCAGCAAGAGTGACTTCCAGACACGCCATCATTACCTGAACATGCGCAACTGCATGGAGGGGATCCTGGCTGCAGGCATCGTGCCGATCGTCAATGAAAACGACGTGGTCTCCATCACCGAACTGATGTTCACGGACAACGACGAACTGGCCGGACTGCTGGCCGGCATGGTCAACGCAGATCTTTTGTGTCTGTTAAGCACGGTCGCAGGCGTTTTCGACGCCGGTGAGGGCGGCAAGGTCATCGAAACCTGGGATGATGAGCGACACCGGATCGAGGATGTGGTCGGCTCGGGCACCTCAAGGCTGGGCCGGGGCGGAATGCACAGCAAACTGAGCGCAGCGCGCAAGGTGGCTGCACTGGGCACGGCGGTTGTGATTGCTGACGGGCGGGCCGAGGACATCCTGCTGCACATTACCAGCGGCGCAAGTACCGGCACCCGGTTCCCTGCGGGCACAGTGGCTTCACCAGCCAAGCGCTGGCTGGCCAGCGCCGATGGCCACGCGGCCGGCGCGGTGAGGGTCAACGAGGGCGCAGCCAGTGTGCTGTGTGACCGAAAACGCCTGAGCAGTCTGCTCCCGGTGGGCGTCGACGCCTGCGAAGGAGATTTCAAGCGCGGTGACGTGATTCGCATCCTGGGGCCTGGCGGACAGGTGCTCGGGTGCGGGCGTTCACAGTACGACCGTGAAGAGGCAGAACGTTGCATCGGCCAGCGCGACCAAAAACCCATCATCCACTACGACTACCTGTACCTGATGGAGTGACATGGACAGCGATCAACTGAACCGGATACTGCAGGCCACCCACGACGCGGCGCCCGAGCTGGCGCAACGCGGCGATGGACAGATCAGTAAGCTACTGGAAACCCTGGCGGAACGCACGCTGGACGCCGCAGACGACAT
>JAHEFS010000150.1 GCA_024640045.1 Chromatiales bacterium
GTCTCGGCGCAGCCTACCTCACCCTTGCAGCGCCGCACGATCCACTCCAGCACACGCATGTTTTCGCCGAATCCCGGCCACATGAATTGGTGTTTATCGTCCTTGCGAAACCAGTTGACGTGAAAGATTTTCGGCAGCTTTTCGGAGGCGCTGGCAAAGCTCAACCAGTGCGCCCAGTAGTCGGCGAAGTTGTAGCCGCAAAACGGCTTCATCGCCATCGGGTCGCGCCGCACCACGCCAACCGTGTCGATGTTGGCGGCAGTGGTTTCCGAAGCCATGGAGGCCCCCATCAGCACCCCGTGGACCCAGGACTCGCTTTCCATCACCAGCGGCACCAGCCGCTCCCGGCGCCCGCCGAATATGATGGCGGAGATCGGCACGCCTTCCGCCGCTTCCGCTTTGTCGGTATAGGTGGGGCATTGTGACATGCGTACCGTGAAGCGCGAATTTGGATGCGCGGCCGGCCCATTGACCGCCTCGTAGGGTTCACCCATCCAGTCTTCGACCGGTTCCCGGCTGTCCAGGCCTTCCCACCAAGGCTGTCTGTCAGCGGTCAGCGCGACATTGGTGAAGATCGCATCATGATCGAGCATGGCCAGTGCATTGGGGTTGGTGTTCTTGGCGGTGCCCGGCGCTACGCCAAAAAAGCCTGCCTCGGGATTGATCGCCCACAGGCGGCCATCATCGCCGACGCGCATCCAGCAGATGTCGTCGCCCAGGGTCCAGATTTTCCAGCCCTGGTAAGCCTGCGGCGGGATGATCATCGCCAGGTTGGTCTTGCCGCAAGCCGATGGGAAAGCTGCGGCGACGTAATGCACCTGGCCCTCCGGGTTTTCCAGTCCAACGATCAGCATATGCTCCGCCAGCCAACCCTCGGTTCGCGCCTGGTGGCTGGCGATACGCAATGCGTGGCACTTTTTACCCAGCAGCGCGTTGCCACCGTAACCGGAACCAAAGCTCTGAATCTCGAGGTCTTCGGGGTAATGCATGATGAATCGACGTTCGGGGTCCAGCTCACCAATGGAGTGCAAGCCTTTGATGAACGTCCCTTCCCGCTCGATTCGCCGCAAAGCCGGATCGCCCATGCGCGTCATCATGTTCATGTTGACCACCACGTAGGCACTGTCCGTAATTTCGACCCCGCAACGCGACAGCGGCGAATCGATCGGCCCCATGCAGTAAGGAATCACGTACATCGTGCGCCCCTTCATGCAACCGCGAAACAGCTCTTTCATCCTGGCCCTGGCTTCTTCCGGCGCCATCCAGTTGTTGTTCGGGCCGGCGTCGTCGGCGTTCGAGGTGCAGACAAAGGTCAGGTGTTCGACGCGAGCTACATCAGAGGGATCCGAGCGGTGAAGATAACAGCCGGGATGAGTATCCTGGTTGAGTTCGATGAAACCGCCGTCGGCCAGCAGCTTATCGGTGAGATCCCGGTACTCGTCTGCCGACCCGTTGCACCAATACACCTCGTCGGGCTGGGTCAGTTCGGCTACCTGGTTTATCCACGCTTGCAATTCCTGGTGAGTGGTCACGCTGCTACCTCGCTTTTAGTTGCCCTTGCGGCGGGCTGTTTCTCCATGGTTTCTGAAAAATAGGGTGTCAGGAACTTCGATTCAATGAGCGAGGTCAGTCCGCTGCGAGATTGCCCTGACGAAATAGTCCTGCCCCAGGCAGGTTCAAGCGGGGATCAGAGTATTGATGACGTGCTCAATGTAATCGTCGAAATCACCGCTGCTCAGGTTTGGGGTCTGGTGCTGCCGCTGCAGCTGCAGGAAGCCGAGATAGACTGAATACGTAAGGCGCGCCTGATTGCGTGCTCTGACAGGATCCAGGCCAAGCTCTTCAAATGCGGCGGCCAGATGCTGCATGCGCCGCTCCGCCACCCGTTCCAGCACCGGCTTCACTTGCTGGTGACCCGCGGCAGCGCAGAGTTCGCTGTAAACCTCATGCGTCAGTTTCTCACGGGGTACCCGCCGAAAAAAGGAGACAAGGCGGTCGCGGGGATGGTCGATCTCTCCAAGGGATCTGTTGAGGTTGCGGCTGTCGTGATCCTCCCAGCGCCGCAGGGCGTTTTCGAGTAGCGCCTCGCGACCGGTGAAGTGCCAGTAGAAGCTTCCCTTGGTGACGCCCATCCGGCGCGCCAGTGGCTCAACGGCCAGTGCTTGCACGCCGTGTTCGGCAACAAAGGCCAAAGCCTCGCGCTCCCAGTCTGCAGCGGAAAGCGTCACTCTTTCCTGTTTTTTCAATAGCTTGGCGTTCAATTTCTTGTCCTGCCGGAAAAACCCGACGACTCACTGCCGCTCCGGTCGCAGCAGTTTATCGCGTTTCCCGGGGAGCTGTTGACTTGCGTTCTGAGCATCACCATACTCTAGCGTATGGTAATTGCAAATACGGGAGTATTTTCATGGTCTGGCTATTGTTGTTGACACTTATCGGAATCTCGCTGGTCTGCGCCTTCTACGGCACCAATCTGCTGGTCTGGACCGGCGCGATGACCGCGGGTATCGTCGTGTTCGCCGCGACAGGCGCGCTGCCGTTGCCGGGCGTGTTGGCTATCGCGGTGCTTTTTGCCGCCGTCGCCATTCCCCTCAACCTCAAGGCCTGGCGTCAGCAATTTCTCAGTGGTCCATTCCTGAGCCAGTTTCGGCGCATGTTGCCCGAGATCTCGGAGACCGAGCAGGTGGCTCTGGATGCCGGCACGGTGGGCTGGGAAGGTGAACTCTTCGCCGGCCGCCCGAACTGGAACCTCCTGAAAAAGCAGCCCTACCTGGAACTCACAGTGGAGGAGCAGGCGTTCCTGGACGGGCCGGTCCAGAAACTCTGCGACATGCTGGACAATTGGCAGATCACTCATCGGGACGCCGATCTGAACCCGGAAACCTGGGAGTTCCTGAAAAAGAATCGCTTCTTCGGAATGATCATCCCCAAGCAATATGGCGGCCTGGGCTTCTCCGCGATGGCGCACCGTGCGGTGCTGCAGAAAATCTCATCGGTTTGTGCCGTGGCCGGCTCCACGGTGGCAGTGCCAAACTCCCTGGGTCCAGGCGAATTGCTGCTGCACTATGGTACCGAGGAACAGAAAAACCATTACCTGCCGCGCCTGGCACGCGGCGAGGAAATCCCCTGCTTTGGTCTGACCGGACCCACTGCCGGCTCCGACGCGACTTCGATCCCCGACTACGGCATCGTCTGTAAAGGCGAATACAAGGGTAAAGAGGTCGTCGGAATCCGCCTCAATTTCGATAAGCGCTACATCACGCTGGCCCCGGTGGCCACGCTCATCGGCATCGCTTTCCGGATGTATGATCCGGACGGCCTGCTGGGCGAGCAGGAGGACCTGGGCATCAGCCTGGCCTTGATACCGCACGGAACCAGGGGTATGGAGACCGGCCGGCGCCATATGCCGCTAAACCTGCCATTCCAGAACGGCCCGATCCTCGGCAAGGACGTCTTCGTTCCGCTGGACGCATTGATCGGCGGCATCGACATGGCCGGCCAAGGCTGGCGGATGCTGGTGGAGTGCCTGTCGGTCGGCCGCGCCATTTCGTTGCCTGCAACCTCCACCGGCGGCACCAAGATGGGCGCGCTGGCAACCGGGGCCTATGCCCGAATCCGCAAACAGTTCAACCTGCCCATCGGCCGCTTCGAGGGAGTTGAAGCCGCCCTCGCACGTATCGCCGCCAACGCCTATGCGACTTCGGCGTTGTCACGCATGACGGCCACCGCGGTCGATCTGGGCGAGAAGCCCGCCGTTACTTCGGCCATCGCCAAGTACCACACCACTGAAATGGCCCGCGAAGTGATCAAGGACGCCATGGACGTGCATGGCGGCAAGGGCGTCATCCTGGGCCCACGCAACTACCTGGGCCGCGGTTGGGAAGGGATTCCCGTGTCCATCACGGTCGAGGGTGCCAACATCTTGACACGCAATCTGATGATCTTCGGGCAAGGCGCGATCCGCTGCCATCCGTTCGTATTGAAGGAGATGCAGGCAGCGCGGATGGCGAACGCGCGGGAGCGGCTCGAGCGCTTCGACGAGTTGCTGTTCGCACACGTCGGTTACTCGATCCGTAATGCCGTCCGCAGCCTGGTGCTCAGCCTCAGCTTCGGTAAATTCACGGTGGTGCCGCACGATCGCAAGACGGCCAAGTACTACCAGAAATTGTCGCGTTACTCGGCTTCGCTGGCCTTCGTGTCCGATGTCGCCATGCTGACCCTGGGCGGCAAGCTCAAACAGAAGGAGCATATCTCGGCCCGACTCGGTGACGTGCTCAGCCACCTGTATATCTGCTCGGCCATGCTGAAGCGTTTCGAATCACAGGGGCGGCCAGCCGCCGACCAGGCCATCCTCGCCTGGGCCTTCCACAACGCGATCTACCAGATCCAGATTGCGTTGCGCCTGGTGGTGGACAATTTCCCGAACCGCTACCTGCGAACGGTCCTGCGCCTGATGGTCTTCCCCTTCGGACGCCGCGAAAAAGCGCCGGGAGACCGCCTGACCCACAAGGTCGCCCAATTGCTGCTGGTGCCGTCTGACACGCGCGACAGGCTTACCCAGGGCGTGTACAAATCCGACACGTCGAACCATCCGATCTGTTTCATGGAGCGGGCGCTGCCACAGGTAATCCACGCAGAACCTCTGGAGCGCAGGTTATTGAAAGCGTTGAAGCAGGGCGAAATCAAGGGCATCACCTGGGACGAGCAGGTCCGCAACGCGCTCGAGAAACACGTCCTGAGCAAGGAAGAAGCGGACATCCTGGTGCGGGTCCGGAAACTGGTGGCCGAGATCATCGCTGTGGACGACTTCGACGCCGAAGAGCTGCGGCTCGGCAAGCAGACGGGGACACCCCTCGGGACGCAACACGCCGCCTGATCCGTCCGACCGCGGCCAGCATTTGTTGCGGATAGTCTGGCGCCGCAGAGGCTCAAGCGTGGTAACCCGAGAGGCTCGGAGCCTCCTGTGGCTCCGGGGTCGGTTCAGCCCCTATTCCCGCCGCCGTTTTGCCTCGCGCAGGGTAAGCGGATGCGGTGCCTTGCGCAGTTTGTCCAGCAGGTGATTGATGGCCCGGATCGGGTGACGCCAGGTCATGCGCGGCCCGGCGAAGCGCATGATGACGCGGGCCTGCTCGCGCTGAGCCGGTTTGTAGCAATGGATGGGGCAATTCGCACAGGTCGGCTTGTCCGGGCCGTAGGGGCATTTCTCGAGCCGTTTTTCGGCGTACTGCATGAGGTTTTCGCAAGCGTCGCACAGGCCGCTGTCGGCGTGCGGGTGATGGTGACCGCAATAGATGCGCGCCATGCAGCGGAATGTATCCTGCTCGCGTTTCAATCGGCCGGTCAATTTGCTCATGGCGCCAGAATAACGGTACGCGAGATTCATCAATTTGACCGGGATCAACTGCAGCAGCCGGGTGGTCATCGATCGCCAAACTGAACGTTCGGCACATCCCCTTCAGAACATACCCGTTTCCAGCCGGGCAACTTCCGACATCATGCTGTGATTCCAGGGGGGGTCAAAAGTCAGCTCGACATTCACCTGGCTGACGGTCGGAACCAGCGCAAGCTTGGCTTTCACGTCATCCACCAGGATATCGCCC
>JAHEFS010000151.1 GCA_024640045.1 Chromatiales bacterium
GTGGATTGGTTGCCGGCCCGCTCTTTTCCTCGGTGGTCGAAGGCGCGCTCAGGTTGATGAATATCCCGCCGGATGACTATTCATCCTTGCTGGTCCAGGCCGGCCTGCCTTCAGCGGGGGCGCAGCCATGACTTACGGAATGAGCTTGCGGGTATTGCTGGAAGGGTGGCTGGATCAGGTGCCGGATGTCGCCATATCCGGAATCACCCAGGATTCCTGCAGGGTCGAACAGGATCATGCCTTTGTCGCTGTCCAGAGCGCCCAGGGGCACGGTATGGATTTCGTTGAGCAGGCCGTGGCCAATGGTTGCGCGGTGGTGATTCACGACGGCTACTCAGAGGCGCCGGATCTGGAAGTGCCCGTGATCCGGATACCGGATCTTGCGGAATTGCTGGGGCAATTGGCCAGCCGGTTCTGGGCCGCCCCATCCGATTTGATGACCATCGCCGGTGTAACCGGAACCCATGGCAAGGCCTCGGTAACCCATTTCCTGGCGCAGGCCTGGCAGCGCTCCTGTGGTGCGGGCGGAATGATTGGCACCCTGGGTTGCGGATCGCTGGACGCCCTCCAGCCGGCCGACCGGACCACACCCGATGTATTCCGCCTTAACCAGATTATGGCCACATGCCTCGATGAGGGCGTCGACCATGTGGCCATGGAGGTTTCTTCACATGCCCTCGAACAGCGGCGCTGTCAGACCGTGCAGTTCGATGCGGCCGTGTTGACCAGTTTCAGTTGTGATCATCTCGACCACCACACTGATATGCGGGCCTACGAGGCATCCAAGAAGCGATTGTTCACGGAGTATGCTCCCCGGTTCGCAATTATCAACCAGGATGACCCGGTGGGTCGCCGCTGGATACGTGAATTAGGGAGTGATACCCAAGTCCTGAGTTACGGCTTGGCCCCTGGTGCCGAGTGTATGGCCGAAATCCAGGCGCTGGATGGCGACGGCATGTCCCTTCGCCTCGACAGCCCCTGGGGACATGCTTCGATTCGCAGCGGATTGTTGGGCCAATTCAATGCCGCTAACCTGCTGGCTGCTGCTGGCACCCTGGCGCTGCTGGGGATGAGTTGGGATGAAGTCGTCGATCAGCTCGAAATGATGGAGCCGGTTCCTGGGAGAATGCTGCGGCTCGGTGGCGCCCTGGGACAGCCACTGATCGTGATTGACTGTGCCCATACCCCTGATGCATTGCAGCAGGCCCTGACAACACTAAGGGCTCATCTCAGCGGACGACTGGTCTGCGTGTTTGGCTGCGGTGGCAATCGCGACCGTGGTAAGCGCGCCCAGATGGGCCGTGTGGCCGAGGCCGGTGCCGATCGTATCTTTGTTACCAGCGACAACCCGCGGTTCGAGTCGCCCGAATCCATTGTCAACGACGTGCTGGCTGGTTTTGAATTTCCCGCAAAAGCGACGGTGGAGCCCGACCGCGCGGCCGCTATCATGCAGGCCATCAGCACCAGCGGGCCTGGCGATGTCGTGTTGATCGCAGGCAAGGGTCATGAAGCCTGGCAGGAAACTGCAGGCAAGCGGATTCCCTTCAGCGACGAAGCTGTTGTGAGGGTGTCCCTGGAGAGAGCCGCATGATACGTATGCAGGTTTCAGAAGCTGCGGCGCTGCTGGCTGGTCGGTCAAAGGGTCCTGACGCGGTTTTCGAAGGCATTACTGTCGACAGCCGCCAGGTTGGCCCGGGCATGCTTTTCGCGGCGCTGCCGGGTGCTCGCGTGGACGGCCACGAGTACATCGAAAAGGCGATCGCGGCTGGCGCGGCGGCGGTATTGACCTGCCGTGAAGTGAACAGCTCAGTGCCCCAGATTCAGGTTGACGACGTCTTGCAGGCTTTGGGGCGGTTGGCGCAATTCTGGCGCGAAAAGCTGGATCCCCGGGTAATCGGAATCACGGGAAGCAATGGCAAGACCACAACCAAGGAGATGATTCACGCCATCCTGGGTGGCGCTCACCAGGTTTTGGCGACCCGTGGCAACTTCAATAATGAACTGGGCTTGCCGCTCACGCTGTTCGACCTGGATGCGTCCCATGACGTGGCAGTCCTGGAAATGGGGGCGAGTCGCGCTGGCGATATTCGTTACCTGGCAGGCCTCGCAAAGCCGGACATTGGCCTGGTGACCAACATCGGACCCGCCCATCTCGAAGGCTTTGGTGACGAGGCGGGTGTTGCGCGCGCAAAAGGTGAAATGTTTGCTGCCCTGCCGCAAGACGGTTGGGCGATCATGAACGGGGACGAACCCTGGCTTGAGCTTTGGCGAGACGTGTGCACGGCGGACAACGTCCTTCTGTTCGGCAGTTCGCCGGAGTGTGATATTTGCGCCGTGCATGACGGTGACGAGAGCGTGGTGCATACACCGGCCGGATCCTTTTCACTACGCCTGGCGTTGCCGGGCGCGCACAATTTGCAGAATGCACTGGCGGCTACGGCTGTCGCTGTGGCAATGGGCGAGGAGACCGGGCAGATTCGCGCAGGGCTGGCAGCTGTTCAGCCGGTTCCCGGCCGCCTGAACCTGTTGATGGCACCGGGTGGTTGGGGGGTTATCGACGATACCTACAACGCCAACCCGGCTTCGCTCTATGCAGCCTTGCAGGTGCAGTCCACTGAACCTGGCGAGCCCTGGCTGGTGCTGGGGGATATGGCCGAACTTGGCAGTTCAAGCCGCAAGCTGCACGCGGAGATGGGCGAGGCGGCCCGGGACTTGGGTGTTCGCCGCCTGTATGCGATCGGCCAGGTCACACCCGCTGCGGTAGAAGCTTTCGGTGCGGGCGCAAAACACTTCAAGGAGATGTCTGACTTGTTGCGCGCGTTATTGAGTGAGTTGACCCCGGGCGTCATCTGCCTAGTCAAGGGATCGCGCTCTATGGGCATGGAACGGGTCGTAGATGCAATTACCGGCGCGGATCAAGTGAGGGAGGCGGGCTGATGCTGGTCAAACTCTTTCACTGGCTGGAGCAGTTCAACCCGGATTTCGCCGTGTTCGGTTACATCACGCTGCGGGCCATCCTTGGGGCGCTGACGGCCCTTGCGTTATCGTTGCTGTTGGGGCCATCCTTCATCCGGCGGTTGGTCAAGGGGCAGGCCAGCCAACCCATTCGTGAACTTGGGCCGAAAAGCCACTTCGCCAAGGCCGGCACGCCGACCATGGGTGGTGCCTTGATCCTGTTCGCCATCGTGGTTTCCACATTGTTGTGGTCCGATCTGGAGAATCGCTTCGTCTGGACCGTCTTGCTGGTTACCCTGGCTTTCGGTCTGATCGGGTGGGTTGATGACTATCGCAAACTGATCCTGAAAGATTCGCGCGGGCTGCCTGCGCGCTGGAAGTACCTGGCCCAGTCTGTCGCGGGCCTGGCAGCAGCAGTATATTTGTACCGTACCGCCCAGAACCCCGCCGAGACGAACCTCATCGTGCCGTTCTTCAAGGACGTGGTGTTACCGCTGGGCGTTGGTTACGTTGTCCTGACTTATTTCTTCATTGTCGGGTTCTCGAACGCGGTCAATCTTACCGATGGCCTTGATGGCCTGGCGATCATGCCGGCGGTTTTTATTTCCAGCGCATTGGGAATCTTCGCTTACGCGACCGGCCACACCGTGTTCTCAGAATACCTGGCCATACCCTACATTCCAGGTACAGGTGAATTGGCCATATTTTGCGGCGCCCTCGCCGGTGCGGGTCTCGGGTTCCTGTGGTTCAACACGTATCCGGCCCAAGTGTTCATGGGGGACATTGGAGCTTTGGCGATGGGAGCGGCGCTTGGTCTGATTGCTGTCCTGGTACGACAGGAAATCGTGTTCTGCCTGATGGCCGGGGTCTTTGTGGTGGAGACGGTATCCGTAATCTTGCAGGTGGCCTCATTCAAGCTCACGGGCAAGCGAATTTTTCGCATGGCGCCCATTCATCACCATTTCGAACTCAAGGGCTGGCCGGAACCGAGAGTGATCGTTCGGTTCTGGATCATATCGGTGATCCTGGTCCTGGCCGGCCTGGCAACACTGAAGATCCGATGACAACCGCCATCCGACACAGGCAAGCGATGCGCGCAGGCAGGAGCGATGTGCAAATAGCACCTGATCTCTGGTTATTGGTGCCGGTGCTTTTACTGCTCGCTTTTGGTTTGATCATGGTGGGCTCCGCGTCCATCGCGGTGGCCGAACGCCAGGGCCTGGGATCATTCCATTACCTGGTTCGGCACCTGATCTTTATTTGTCTGGGTCTTGCATTGGCGTCGTCTTTCCGGGTGATTCCGATCGCTTTTCTCGAGCGCTTGTGTCGGCCGATGATGTGGCTGGCCGTGCTGATGCTTTTGCTGGTATTCATTCCCGGTCTCGGGCATACCGTCAACGGCAGCACACGCTGGATCAATCTGGGCATCGTCAAGTTCCAGGTCGTAGAGGCGGTGAAGTTGATGGTGATCGTCTACACCGCAGGTTACCTGGTGCGTAAATCACAGCAAATACAGTTCCGGTTTTTCGATACCTTAAAACCGTTGTTGCTGGTCGGGTTGCTGTGTGGGATTTTGTTATTGCAACCGGACCTGGGGTCGGCCGCCGTCATCACCGCCGTCGTGGGCGGTATGGTATGGCTGGCCGGAGCGGCCTGGCGCCACGTCGCTGTATTGGGAATGCTGGCGCTTCCGGTCTTCGGTTTTGCGGCCATGGAGCCTTATCGACTGCGCCGCATTGTCAGCTTCATGGACCCGTTCGCCGATCCTTTCGCCAGCGGATTCCAGTTGGTGCAGGCCCTCATCGCGGTGGGACGAGGCGAGGTGGCCGGCGTCGGCTTGGGCGCCAGCATTCAGAAACTGCATTTCTTGCCTGAAGCCCACACGGACTTTATTTTTGCCATCCTCGCCGAGGAATTGGGCCTCGTCGGCGTTGTGATCATTCTTGGTCTGTTCATGCTGCTGGTGACCCGCATCATGACGATCGGTTTGATGGCGCACCGCGCGGGTCGGCCTTTTGCGGGACACCTGGCCTTCGGGATTGGCCTCTGGATCGGCCTGCAGGCCCTGGTCAGCATCGGTGTGAACCTGGGGGTTCTGCCGACCAAGGGCCTGACCCTGCCCCTGATCAGTTCGGGCGGCAGCAGCATGTTGATGGTTTGCCTGGCATTGGGCGTGGTTTTCAGGATTCGCTATGAACTCGACCGGTCCGCGCAGCGTTCCGGGCCGGGAGTAAGTCAAAGAAGGCGTCGCACATGAACATCCGCGACGTTCCGGTGTTGATCATGGCTGGCGGGACAGGTGGCCACATATTTCCTGGCCTGGCCCTGGCCGCAGAACTCGAAAAGCAGTCCGTGCCGGTCCACTGGCTGGGCGCGGCCGGCGGCATGGAAGTGCAACGTGTCCCGAGTCATGGTATCGCCATCGACTTAATCCGTATCTCGGGTGTGCGTGGCAAGGGTTTGCTGGGCTGGATGGCGCTGCCATTTCGCTTGGCGCGGGCCGTGCTTGATGCAACAAGATGTATGCGCCGGATTGGACCGGCCTGTGCCGTCAGTTTTGGCGGATATGCAGCTGGCCCCGGTGGTCTGGCCGCCTGGATTCGAGGCATCCCACTGGTCGTCCATGAACAGAATCG
>JAHEFS010000045.1 GCA_024640045.1 Chromatiales bacterium
CCGGCGTTGTTGACCAGGACATCAATGGGCCCGACTTCCTGCTCGATGCGCGCGACTGCTTCGGCCACGGCGGCCTCGTCGGTCACGTCGAATCGGTAGCCGTGCGCTTCCAGGCCCCGTTCGCGGTAGTGGGCAACAGCCGCCGCGATGCGTTCCTCGCTGGAGTGGCCGTTGATCACCAGCCGCGCCCCGGCTTCGCCCAGGCCCTCGGCCATGGCCATGCCCAGGCCGTGGGTGGCGCCGGTGACCAGGGCCACCTTGCCGGTCAGGTCAAAACGGTCAGCCGGCACGGTCAACGGCCCGCGGAGGTGAAATCGGACGGCTGGATCTTGTCCATGTCGTCGTAATCCAGGTTCTCTCCGGCCATGCCCCAGATGAAGGTGTAATTGCATGTTCCTGCGCCGGCATGGATCGACCAGGTCGGTGAGACTACCGCTTCCTCGTTGGCCATCCAGATGTGGCGCGTTTCTTTCGGCGTACCCATAAAATGGCAAACGGCCTGGTCATCCGGCAGTTCGAAATAGAAATAAGCCTCCATGCGGCGACTGTGGGTATGCGCCGGCATCGTGTTCCAGACGCTGCCGGGCCGAAGTTCGGTCATGCCCATCTGCAGCTGGCAGGTCTCGACCACGCCATGAACCAGCAGCTTGTTGATCACCCGGTGGTTGGACGTTTCCAGCGCGCCCAGTTCGACTTTTTCGGCGTCAGCAAGGCCGACCTTGCGGTCGGGGCAGCTGCGGTGTGCGGTGGCCGAATTCAGGTAGAAATGGGCCGGGTTGGCCGGGTCCACGCTCTCGAAGGTGACCTGGCGCGGTCCGGCGCCAATGTACAGGGCCTCTTTGAACGCCAGTTCATGCGTTTTGCCGTCCACCATGATGCGGCCGGGGCCGCCGACATTGATGGCGCCCATTTCGCGCCGTTCCAGGAAGTGTTCGGCCTTCAACGGTTCGATGCTCGCCAGTTCCAGGGGCTCGTCGGCCGGGCAGGCCCCGCCGACGATGAACCGGTCGATCTGCGTATACACCAGGTTGATTTCTCCCGGTTTGAACAGGCCGCCGATGTGGAAGTCCTGCCGCAGGCGGGCGTTGTCGTAACCGGGGAAATCCGCGGGGTGCGCCGCGTAACGCTCTTGAAAGTGGATGGTCATTTCGTATCAGCCTTTTACTTTTGCAGTTCGGCGGCCTGCAGCGCCGCCAGGATCATCGGGGCCAGGCCCTTCGGGTCATTTTCCATCACCTGTTCGCTCATGTAGTAGCGATAGCTGCCGTCGCGGCCGAAGCCCAGCCCGGCGACCTCGCAGATGTTGGTGACGTGGTAGCTGCCGTCCGCGTATATGGCCACGAATTCGTCGACCAGTCCGCCGTAGGCCCTCAGTGCCGGCTCCCTGTAGGACTCCGGTAGATAACCGCGGTTCACGGCCTTGGCCAGGAAATAGGTGAACATGGCGGAGCCGGAAGCTTCGCGGTAATTGCCCGGCGCCTGCGGTTGGTCGATGATCTGATACCAGACGCCGGTTGTGTCCTGATACTGGATCAGCGCATCGGCCAGTTCCGGCACGATGCCGATCAGTTCGGACCGGAGCTCTTTCATGTCTGCCGGAATGACATCCAGGATGTCGACCAGCGCCATGGCATACCAGCCCAGGCCGCGGCCCCAGAAATACTGTGACAGGCCGGTGCCCGGGTCGGCCCATGGCTGCTGCTTGGCCTCGTCCCAGGCGTGGTAGTACAGGCCCGTTTCGGCGTCGCGCAGGTGCTTGCGCGCGATCAGAAATTCGTCTGCGGCTTCCTCGACCTTGTGCGTGTCGTTCTGCATGACGCCGACGCCGGCCAGGAACGGCATGCCCATGTAGACGCCGTCGAGCCAGAGTTGGTGCGGATAGCGCTGCTTGTGCCAGAAGGCGCCTTCCGAGGTCCGGGGATGGCGCTCCAGCTGGCTGGCCAGGGTTTCGATGGCCGCCCGGTAACGGTCTTCCCCGGTGCGCGCATACAGGCGCTGAAGCATCTTGCCGGAGTTGATGTGATCGATATTGAACGATTCCAGGTCGTAGGTGTGAATGCCGCCCCGGTCATCGAGGTAGCTGTCCATGGTCCGCTGGCCCAGCTCGGCGAAAACGGACTCACCGGCGGCGCCCGCGAGGTCGTCCATGGCTTCCATCAGCAGGCCGGTGGTATAGGTCCAACTGGCCGGACTGCGCCGCACGGCATCCCAGCCGCCGTAGGATAGGCTGTCTCCGCGGCGTTCCATTTCCGATTGGCCGATGGCCCGGGCCACGTCCAGCGGCGCCATGTCGGCGACCGCCGCGGAAGCCGCTGTCTTCAGGCGGATGCGTGGGGGCAGTGTGCGGATCTCGACCTCGCGCTGCAGCCAGGCTTCCAGAGCATCCTGGCTGTCCACCCCGCCGGGATGGCCCGACCAGAGCGCGCCAAAGGCGTAGGACAGGCGGGTGCCCCGCGGGTGCATGACCAGCACGTAGCTGTTCTCGTCCCGGGTCTGTTCGATCAGGTCTTTCTTGCGGAACATCACGACCATGCCCAGGTTGTCCTCGAACAGTGTCTGGGCGCCAAAGCTGGCCATGTAACTCCAGGCCTCGCCGGTGATATCCAGGTCACCCACCAGCAGCGTGGTGCCCGGGTGCGCGACCACGCCAATGGCCAGCCGGTCCAGACCTGCCGAAGTCTCCAGGTCGACATTCACCATGGGGCTGCCGGCCTGCATGGACAGGGTGGCGGTCAGGTCGACGGTCTCACCGCCGGTGTTCCAGCCGGTGTAATCGATATCCAGCGATGCCTGCAGCGGACCGTTGGCGCGGATACTGGCCGAGCGTTCCTGAACGTCGGAAACCAGCACCACCTGTTCGCCGTTCCAGTAGCCGTAACCGCCGGCGCCGAGGCTCTCGCCAACCTTGAGGATATCGGCGCCCCAGTCCGACATCTCGTGGTAACTGTCATAACCATCCTGCCCAACGTCCTGCAGCACCAGGTCGGTGGTCTTCTTGCCGAAGATGTCGAAGCCGTTGCGCCAGTCGAGATACACCCGGTAGCCGACACGGTCACTTTCGATGCCCGGCCCCTCGTAGCGGATCCATTCGCTGTGATCGGTGTATTGAGGCGGGTTGGTGACCTGCGCGACGTTGGTGAACGAGCCGCCGACATACTTGCTGTCTTCCCAGGCGCCGCCTTCCCGGATCGAGATTTCGGCCTGCACGCGGGATGCGGTTTTCTGTTCCGCGGACTGCCGGTTCACGCGGTAATGATGCAGGGCCGCCGCGCCCAGGTCGGTCAGAAATACCATTCGGTCCGGCGCGCCATCGCCGTCATCGTCGATCAGTTGGGTCGGCTGTGCGGCTTCGCCATTCCAGACCTGCAACGGACCCGCGGTGACACCCAGGCGGTTCAGGTCCAGGCTGATCAGCGTGTCCGGACGGGCGAACTCCGATGGATTGGCCACTTCCAGCGTGGCGACAGTGCCGTCGCCGGCCAAGGCTTGCGCGATCCCGCCGGCCAGCGCCAGGATGGGTATCAGGGTTTGGGTCAATCGGGTCTTCATGGGGTATTCCTCATTCGATCAGGCCGAAGAAGCGCGGCAGCCACTCGCTGACGCCCGGTACGTAGGCCACGGCGAGCAGCGCCAGGAACATCGCGAAGTACATTGGCATCAGGGGGCGGACGATCTCGGCGACGCGGGTCTTGCCCACGGCGCAGGACACGAACAGCACGCTGCCCACCGGCGGCGTGCACAAGCCGATGGAGAGATTCAGCACCATCATGATGCCGAAATGCAGCGGCGACATGCCGAGGTCGATTGCGACCGGCAGGAAAATCGGTGTAAAGATCAGCACCGCCGGCGTCATGTCCAGGAAGGCGCCGACGACCAGCAGGATCAAATTGATGATCAACAGGATGACAAGCGGGTTGTCGCTGAGCGCCAGCAGCGCATCCGCGGTCATGGTCGGGATATTCTCGAAGGCCAGGATCCAGGACATGGCCATCGAGGTCGCAATCAGCAGCATGACGATGGCCGTGGTCCGGGTCGCCTGCAAGAGGATGCCCGGCAGCTCGGCCAGGCGAACTTCCCGGTGGATGAATACGGCCAGGGCGAGCGCATACAACACTGCGATGGCACCGGCTTCAGTGGCGGTGAAGATGCCGGCCAGGATGCCTCCGATCACCAGGATGATCAGGAACAGCGACGGCAGCGCCGCCAGCGCGCGACGGGCGAATTCGCCGAACGGTACGCGGTCGCCGGCCGGAAGTTTGAGCATGCGTGCGTAAATCGCGCTGACGATCATCAGCCCCATTGCCACCAGGATGCCCGGCATGTAGCCGGCGACGAACAGGGCGGAAATGGAAACGCCTCCGCTGGCTACCGCGTAGACGATCAGGATGTTGCTGGGCGGAATCAACAGGCCCGTGGTCGAGGCTGAAGCTGTCAGGGCGGCGCTGAATTCGCGCGGATAGCCGTCTTTCTCCATGGTCGGCATCATGAAGCTGCCGATGGCCGAGGTGGCAGCGACTGCCGAGCCGGAAACTGCGCCGAACAGCGCGCAAGAGATGACGTTGACGAAGGCGAGGCCGCCCGGAAGCATGCCGACCAGGGCCTTGGCAAAGTCGATCAGGCGCCGGGCGATACCGCCTTGTCCCATGAGTTGCCCGGACAGGATGAATAGCGGTATCGCCAGCAGGGCGAAGCTATCGAGGCCGCCGGCCATGCGTTGCGCGACGGTGGTCAGCGCGGGTAAAAGGTCGACCGAAACCAGCATGGTGGCCACGGTTGCGATCCCTATGGCGAACGCGATGGGTACGCCCAACGCCAACAGGATCGCGAACACCAGCAGGAGCACGGTGATGGTCATTGGCCTGTCTCCTCGTTGCCGGCGATGATAGAAACTGCCGCGTACCAGGTGATCAACACCCCGCTGAGCGGCAGCGCGACATAGACCCAAGCCATGGGGATGCCCAGCACGGCGGTGGTCTGTTTCAGTTCCCAGGTCAGCTTGACCAGGGACAGGCCGCCGACGATCAGGACGGCAATGGCGAACAGGCCACAACTCAGGTCGGTGAATCGGTCCAGCCGACGCTGTCCGGTGACGTCCAGTTTCTGGCGCAGCAGGTCCAGTCCCAGGTGGGCGCGTTCGCGATAGGCGTAGGCGCCGCCAAGGAGGCCAACCCAGATCAGGAGCATGCGGGCCACTTCCTCCGTCCACGGGCTGGGGTCTCCCAGTGCGTAGCGGGAAACGACCTGCCAGGTGACGACCACGACCATCAGCGTCATGCAGAGAGCGACCAGGGTCTTGAGGAAGGTATCCAGTATCGAAGTCATCGTGTTGTCCTCACTGCTCGGCGATGGCGGTCAGGATGTCGCCGATCGGGGTGCCCGCGTAGGCAGCCTTCATTGGCTCCACCGCTTTCATGAACGGCGCTTTTTCCGGGCGGATGATCTCGACCCCGCTGGCCTCGATCGCCGCCAGGGCCTCGTCGCTGGCCCGCTGCCAGAGTTCGCCCTGGTAATCGGTGCTGTCGTCCACGGCTCTCTGCAGCCATTCCTGTTGCTGCGGCGTCAGGTTATCCCAGATGTGCAGGCTCATCAGCAGGATGTCCGGAACATACGTGTGCTGATCCAGGCTGTAGTACTTGCACACCTCGTATTGGCGCGAGAGGTAGAGGCTGGGCGGGTTGTTCTCCGCGCCGTCGACGACGCCCTGCTGCAGCGCGGTATAGAGTTCACCCCAGGAGATGGGCGTGGCGGCGCCTCCCATGGCCGCGATCATGTCGACCGAGGTCTGGCTCTTCTGAACCCGGATCTTCAGGCCCTTGAGGTCTTCCGGGCTGCGCACTGCTACATCCGTGGTGTAAAAGCTGCGGCTGCCCGCATCGTAATAACCCATGCCGCGGAGGCGAACCTTTTCCGGCGCCAGCAACAGTGAACGCCCCACGTCAGAAGCGAGCACCTGCTTGAAATGCTCGCGGTCGCGAAACACGTAGGGCAGGCTGAAGACCTTCATCTCGGGCACGAAGCTTTCCAGCGGGCTGGAAGAGACCTTGGTCATGGCCAGGCTGCCAATCTGCAGCAGTTCGACCAGTTCCCGCTCGGAGCCAAGCTGACCGCTGGGATAGATCTCGATTTTCATGCTGCCGTCCGAGTAGTGCGCCAGGCGTTCGGCCATATGCTCCATGCCTTTGTGCACCACGTGCCCGGTGTCGAGCGCGTGTCCGAGCTTCAGCACCGTGACGTCGTCACGATCGGCGCAGGCTGTCAGTGCAAACGACAACAGCAGAATCCAGGCCCTGCCGGGCACGGCCAAATGCTTGGGGTTCATGCAGTCGACTCCCATGGGAAACGCTTCAGATGGTACGACAAAAAGGCCATACAGGTTGCGAATCCCGACCAGTTAAAGATTTTTTGCCACCGGTAGCACTATAATCGATTCCGAGCAGGATTTCGACGGCAGCAAGTCAGGATGTCGACGATAGCGTCGCGCAGAAGCGCGCTGCAAATGCTGCCGGGCGCGACCCTTATGTTTTCCATGTCGGTGGTCGGGTGTTCAGCTTCGAACCATAAAAAACCCCGACCGGCGAACCGGTCGGGGGCAGGGCTAGAGAGTCCGGGAACAGTCTCTAGAAGTTGGCGCGAACGCCGAAGAAGTACTGGCGACCCGTATTGTTGTATTCGCGGACCAGGTTAAGGGTCCCGTCACCTGTGGTGAACAGGCGCTCGCTTTCATCCGTCAGGTTGATGACCTCCAGCGTCAACGAAAAGGTCTCGTTGAGATGGTAGAAAGCGCTCAGGTCGTAGTGAGTCGGCCCGGTGGTGCCGTGCGAGACGTTGCCGTTGCTGCCCGTGTTGTCCGTGATGTAATCATCACGGCCGTTGACGGACACGCGGGCACCGAATCGGTCGGTCTCATAGTACAGCGTGGCGTTCCAGGAATGCTTCGACATGCCTTCCAGCGGGACCGAAACAGTCTGGCCGCTGCGCACCACTTCCGTGGTGGCGTCCACGGACGAGTAGTTGGCAATGATGCCGAAGTTTTCGAGGAAGCTGGGCAGGAACGAGAACGGCTGCTGGTAGTAGATTTCCCAACCGTCCACAGTAGTGCCATCCACATTGGTCGGCGAGCTGTAAGTCCAGATCAGGCTCGGATCCAGCAGTTCGGGCTGCGTCGGGTAGACTTCCGCCACGATTGGCCGGTCGACGAGGCGCAGGGGCTCTTCGGTCGAAGGCGAGGAGATGAAGCTCTTGATGTCCTTCGAGAACCATGCGACTCCCACCACCGCGTCTTCGGTGAAGTACCAATCGGCTGACAGGTCAAAGTTGTCTGACTCCAGAGGTTGCAGCTGAGAGTTGCCACCGGTAACCGTGAAATTCACGTCCGAGTAGGACTTGTTCGGCGCCATGCTGCCGAGGCCCGGCCGCGTGATGGTCTGGCTCCAGCTGGCACGCAGCACCAGGTCGTCCGTCGCATCCAGCGCCACGTTGATGGCCGGCAGGAAGTGGTCGTAGTCGTTGGTCTCGATGATCGGAACGTTTTCGTTCAGGTAACCGGATGCGGTCATGTCGGTAGTGACCCAGCGACCGCCGACGTTGGCCCGGAATGGCATGCCGCCAATCTCGGTATCGAGGTTGTATTCGACATAGGCGCCCAGGGTCTCTTCCTGGATTTCCCAGGTCTCAACACCGCGGCCCGCATCCAACTCGAAGTTGCTCAGGTTGTAGGCCGCGATGGCTTTCGGGAAGTCCAGCACCCAGAAATCGAGCTCGGTGCCGGTACCGTATCCGCCGATGTCAGAGAAGGTAAAGACCTTGCCCAGGCCGACAATGTCGGTCTGGTCGACACAGGAAGCGCATTCGTACTGGCCGCTGGCGACGCTGCGGTCGTTGTAGATCAGGCCGAACTTGAAGCTGTTCTGGTCATTCATCTGCCAGTCGAGATCGACACGGGCCGTGTCATTATCGCGGTCCACCGTGTACTGACGAATCCGTTCGTTGCCCATGATGAAGTAATTGTTGGGATCGGTTACATCGATGTCGTACATGATCGCCGCGACATTAGCATCGCCGGTGAAGTCGTAGGTGAAACCATTGGCGGTCGGCGTTTCGATATTCACCCGAAAGTAGTTGCTCAGGAAGTCTGAGCTGGCCGTACCGACCATGGCCTTGAGCGACAGGCTGTCCGACATGTCCCATTTGAAGTCGGCGGTATATTGATCGAACTCGGTGGAGTCCTGGGTCTGTCGGCTTTCCGTTCTCAGCCCCACGCCTTCAAACGTACCGGCGATCGCGTAGTCGCCGTTCGGATCCAGCGTAACTGACAAAGGCGTAATGGCGGGGTAGCCCCAGCCGCCGCTGCGGCGGAACTGCGCAAACGCGTTGTAGGCGTCGTTGTCGTGGTCAAACTCGGAGTGCACCCAGTTGACGCCGAACTCCATGTTATCGGCGGGTCGGAACTGCAACGCTCCGGCTATACCCAGTCGATCCTGGATATGACGGAAGCTGTCCTGCCTCGGCAATCGCGGGAACCAGATATCGCGCAGATCTACGCCATCGAGAATGTTGTTGGCGGCGAAATCCCGGTCCGGCTCGGCCCAGCGAACGGTGCCGAAACCATCCTGGTAAACCGTCCGTTCGGTGTAAGCCGCTGACAGCAACCAGCCAAAGGTCTCGTCCTTGTTGGTGTTGCTGATGAACGCGGTCACACGCGGATCAGACTCTTCGGACAAATCGTTGTAGCCCAACTGCGCGAATACCGAGGCGTTGAAGCCGGAGTTATCCAGCGGGCGGGCGGAATAAAGCTCCACGGTGCCGGCCACGCCACCTTCCTCGATGGAAGCCGTGTTCGATTTGTTGATGTCGATGCGGGTGAACAGCTCGGCTGAGAACACGTTGAAGTCGAACGCTCGGCCGCGGTTGACACCGCCCGAGCTGTCGAGACCGCCGACGGAGGAGGGGACCTCCATGCCGTTCAGGGTCACCCGGGTCCAGTCCGGACCCAGTCCACGCAGGGAAATCTGCCGCCCTTCACCGCCCTCGCGGGTGATCGCGACGCCGGGAACACGTTGAATGGCCTCGGCCAGGTTCAGGTCGGGCATTTTGCCGATGTCTTCGGTGACGATGCTGTCGCGGTTGTTGACCGCGTCGCGTTTCAGATCAAGTGATTCTCGAAGGCTCTTGCGAAAGCCCGTCACCACCACTTCCTCGATGGTTCCCTCGAAGGTGTCCGCATCTTGGTCCTGTGCTAAGACCGGCTGTATTGCTGCGGCGCCGGCAAGGCAAATGCCGATGGCAGCGGTCAAAATGTTGAGCCTAGATTTGTGCAGCTGTTGCATGGTGCTCCTCCAGTATATTTATTCCCGTTACCCGGCTCTGTGTCCGGTATTTCCTGGGTCATCCGCGGGCTTCAGCCCGGAAAATCCCCACGTTTGTTGCTTCGTCAGAAGCAGTTGATAACCGTGCTCATGGTCCAATGAGGCACAGTACGATAAATATTTGCCACCGGTAGCATTTTTATCGAAAAACAGTTGGCGACGTCGTCTTTTCTTGATTTACGTCAGTTACGACGCGTGAATCGCCAGTTCCCGCTGGTTTGTGTCCGCGAGAAACGGCCCGCCGCCCGCTCGCGTTGAATGCCAGCGGTGGCATTTCGGTAACGAACTCAACCGGTGTTGCCAATGAAACGGGTTTGTCATTCAAGTTCCGTGTCTCCGGACGAAAGTGTGTTTTTTTCTTCTTTGGTTTGCTATGTTTACACAAATGAATCCGAAATGTCTACCGGTGGCACAATTCGTGGCCACCGACCAGAGAGGGTCACTGCATGCGCGACCACCTGCCTGCTGGTCGTGGGGCTCGGCGCCGGGTGGCAGTTGTCCGGGCTGCGGGCAGAAGCCTGAACAAAGGCGGAAGATCGACGCGGGTCCTGCGACATTGATGGAGCCAGGGCCGGGTCTGCCCTGTTACTGGCCGTGCGGGCATGGAATACTAGAGGGGATTGGCCGGGTCAGCCAACCAGACAGGTGCCCATGAAACCATCGAAGATAACCATCACCGACGTCGCCCGCCTGGCGAGAGTGTCCAAGCGCACGGTCTCGCGCGTCATCAACGATTCGCCCAAGGTGGGGAAGCAGACGCGCGCTCGGATCAAGAAGATAATCGACGACCTCGGCTACAGCCCGGATGTGCAGGCGCGCGGTCTTGCGTCTCGACGTTCCTACCTGCTGGGGCTCATTTACGACCGGCCGGACGCGTTCTACATCGACAAGGTGTTGCGGGGCATCCTCAGTGTCTGCCGTGAAGCCGGCTACGAACTGGTGGTGCACCCATGCGACTACCACTCCGAGACGTTGACCCGGGAAGCGCTGAGTTTCGTAGCCCGCTTAAAACTCGATGGCGTGATCGTGCTACCGCCTATTTCCGAAGACGACCAACTGGCAGCGGCACTGGAAGACGAGCACGTGCGATATGTCCGGCTGGCTTCCATCCCACTGGACAAGCCCGAACATGTCGTGATTTCGAACGAACGGGTGGCTGTGGCCGAAATGACCGAATACCTGGTTCAGCTCGGCCACCGCCGTATCGGTTACATTACCGGGCCGAAGGGCCTGATATCAACGAGAGAGCGCCTCGAGGGGTACCGGCAGGCACTGGCCGGCCAGGGCATCGAATACGATGAAGGCCTGGTTGCGCGCGGTGAATACACTTTCGAGTCCGGTCTGCGCTGTTCCCTGGCCTTGCTCGACCTGAATCCGCGGCCCACCGCGATCTTCGCCAGCAACGATGAGATGGCGGTGGGTGTGATTGATACGGCGCGCAACCTTGGCCTCCATATTCCGGGCGACTTGTCGGTGGTTGGGTTCGACGACAGCATCCTGGCTTCGCGGATCAACCCGGCGCTGACAACCATCCGGCGGCCGGTGCGCGAAATGGCGCGACTGGCTGCCAGCAAGCTCATTGCTTCCATCGACGGCCGCGAGGAAGATGCCCGGGTAGGCGTCATCCTGGTTCCGTCCCTGGTCGAACGGGAGACGACCCGGCCACTGGATTGACGCCGATATCGACGCCTTTGGATGGGTGTTCTGCCACCGGTAGCATTTATTAATGGCATCTGGTTTAATGGGTTGCAACACCCATGCTGCCTGCACCGCTGAACGGGACTCCGATGGTTTTGTATCCACGACGCGAATTCGTCAAACTGTTGACTGGCGCATCACTCGCGCCGTTCTGGCTGACCGTGCCGCGCTTTTCCCGCGCCGGCGGGCGGGATGAAGCAGAGGCCATCCGGGCCCGAATCCAGCCTCCGGTGATTCCCGATCGTCGTTTCGATGTCACCGACTTCGGCGCGGTCGGTGACGGCCAGCGCGACTGCAGCGAGGCCATCGCCAGCGCGATTGCAGCTGCATCGGCCGCGGGTGGTGGTCGCGTGGTGGTTCCGGCCGGCGATTTCCTTACCGGCCCCGTACACCTCCAGAGCCGCATTGAACTCCACCTGGAAAAGGCCGCGCACCTGGTGTTCATACCGGAACCCGAGCGCTATCTGCCCGCGGTCTTCACACGCTGGGAAGGTCTGGAGCTGATGGGGTACTCGCCGCTGATCTATGCCTACGGGCAGACCGATGTCGCCATTACCGGTGAAGGTACGCTGGACGGCAGCGCCAATGATACGACGTGGTGGCCCTGGAAAGGCAAGTGGAAGGGCAAATTTGCCGAGGAGAAACTGACCCAGCACGCGGCGCGGACACGCCTGATGGAAGACGCCGAAGCGGGTGTTCCGCCGTCCGAGCGTCACTACGCCGAAGGCGCCTATCTGAGGCCGCCGTTCGTGCAGACCTACCGCTGCCAAAGGGTGCTGATCGAAGGTGTCACCATCATTAATTCCCCCTTCTGGCTGATTCACCCCGTTCTGTGCGAAAACGTTACGGTGCGTGGCGTGACCTGTCACAGCAAGGGCCCCAATTCAGACGGTTGTGATCCAGAATCATGTCGCGACGTGTTGATCGAGGACTGCGTATTCGATACCGGCGACGATTGCATCGCCATCAAGTCCGGCCGCAACGCCGACGGGCGAAGGGTCGGTGTGCCTTCCGAAAACATCCTGGTCTCCGGTTGCGAAATGAAGGCTGGTCATGGCGGCGTTGTGATGGGAAGCGAGCTGTCGGGCGGCATCCGCAACGTCTTTGTCGAGCATTGTCGGATGAGCAGCCCTGACCTGCTGCGCGGCATCCGTATCAAGACCAACGCACAGCGCGGGGGCGGCGTCGAACACCTCAGGGTGCGGGATGTCGATATCGGTACGGTTCGAGACCTGCTGGTGGTCAACTTTCATTACGAGGAAGGCGCCAACGGCCCGCACGCGCCCTTGGTGAAGGACATTGAGATCCGGGACCTGCGCTGCGCAAGCGCGGAGCGGGTCATGGATCTGCGTGGATTCGCCCATGCCCCCATTCGCGACGTGCGCTTGGTTAATATCGATGTCGAGCGCGCGGCCAAGCCCTCCCGGGTGGAACACGTGGCGGAGATGTTTTTTGACGACGTAAACGTCAACGGGCAGGCCGTCACCCGGGCCGAGGACCTGCTGGAACAATCTTGATCCGGATTCTTCCGGTCCGTGAACCAACGATGGAATGCGCAAAATGAACGACCCGTTACTCGATCCTGACCGCCTTTTTTCCGCCAATCCGCGCGAACGTGAAATCGCCCGCACGCTGTACGCGGGCATCCGGGCCCTGCCGATCATCAGTCCGCATGGCCATACCGATCCGTCCTGGTTCGCTAACAACGATTATTTTCCGGACGCTACAAAGCTCCTGCTGATTCCGGATCACTACCTGTTTCGGATGCTCTACTCCCAGGGAATAGAGCTGGAAGAACTCGGCGTGCCGCGCGTCGATGGTGGAGCGGTGGAAACCGATATGCGCAAGATCTGGCATATTCTCGCTGACCACTATCACCTGTTTCGAGGGACCCCTTCTTCCCTTTGGATGGACCACGTGTTCCACGAGGTCTTCGGACTCGAGCAGGCCTTCTCGCCAGACACGGCCGATGAATTCTTCGATCAGATTTCGGCCAGCCTGCAAACCGAGGCCTACCGGCCGCGTGCGTTGCTCGATCGCTTCAATATTGAACTGATCGCCACCACCGAAGGCGCTGTCGACGACCTGCCGCATCACCGGGCCATGGCCGGCACGGCGATGTCAGGCCGAGTGATCACCACGTTCCGGCCGGACGACGTGGTCGATCCTGAGCGTGAGGATTTCTCTGAAAACCTGGTCTTGCTCGCAGACTTGACTGGCGAAGATACGGAAACCTGGGCCGGGTATCTCGATGCACTCAGGGCGCGGAGGGCCGTATTCAGGGAATTCGGGGCCACAGCGACCGATCACGGTCACCCGACGGCAGCCACGGCGGACCTCGATCGTGCTGCCTGTGAACAGCTGTTTGCACGCTGCCGGGCCGGGGATGTGACGGCCGAGGAGGCGGAATTGTTCCGTGCCCAGATGCTGACCGAGATGGCGGGCATGAGCCTGGAAGACGGCATGGTCATGCAGATTCACGCCGGTGCACGGCGCAATGTCAATCCCGAGGTTTTTCGGAAATTCGGACGCGACAAAGGTGCGGACATACCCTCACCGACCAACTTCATCGACGGCCTGGCGGCGCTACTGCACCGCTACGGTAACGAATCGGCGCTGGAAATCATCCTGTTCACACTGGACGAGACCACGTATGCGCGCGAACTGGCGCCGCTGGCCGGGCATTTCCCCTGCCTCAGGCTCGGTCCCCCATGGTGGTTCCACGACAGTCCTGAGGGTATGTTGCGCTACCGGCAGCAGGTAACCGAGACTGCGGGGTTCTACAATACGGCAGGTTTCAATGACGACACGCGGGCTTTCCTGTCCATTCCGGCCCGTCATGATGTCGCGCGGCGCATGGACGCACGGTTTCTGGCATCCCTGGTGGCCGAGGGCCGCTTGCGAATGGGAGACGCCGAGGCGCTGATTCAGGACCTGACCGGCAATCTGGTGCGTCAGGCCTATCGTCTGTCTCCAGCGTGAGCGGACCGGACCCTGACGGGACAACGGTGAGATACTGAATATGAATGAATTAATTGAATCAAAACTGGGACCCTGTCCCGTGGTTCCACTGGTAGTGCCTTCGGACCCTGAAACCGCTATTCGCGTGGCCCGAGCGCTGCTGGCCGGCGGACTGGAGGTCATCGAGGTGGTTTTGCGTACCGATGCCGCCATCGAGTGTCTCGCGGCCGTGGCAGAGTCGTTGCCTGAAGCCATGATCGGCGCCGGCACGGTCTTGTCGCGGGAACATGCGAGGAAGGCAGCAGATGCGGGGGCGCGTTTCATCGTTTCGCCCGGCCTGCACGAGGCTGTGGTGGACGAATCATTGGCGCGTGGCCTGCCGGTGTTTCCCGGCGTCGCCACGGCCACGGAAGCACAGGCGGCCTGGAACCTCGGATTGCGCACCATGAAGTTTTTTCCCGCCTCATTGGCAGGCGGCCCGGCCATGTTGAAAGCGCTGAGTTCGGTCTTTCGGGATGTGAAGTTCATGCCCACCGGAGGTATTTCCGCTGGCAACCTGGCGGACTACCTGGCGCTCCCGAGCGTACTTGCCTGCGGCGGCAGTTGGCTCACACCCGGATCTGCGATTGCACAGGGCAATTACCAGGAAGTCACCAATCTGGCGGCGGAAGCCGTTGTTATAGCGAAAAAAATCAGGGATTAACCATGTCGAAATTTGTTTCTTTCGGAGAGATCATGCTGCGGCTGAAAACGCCCGGTCATGAGCGCTTTTTTCAGTCGCCCATGTTTGAAGCTACCTTCGGTGGCGGAGAGGCCAACGTCGCGGTGGCGCTGGCTAATTACGGGCTGGACGCCAGGTTTGTTACGGCGCTGCCCGCTAACGCTATCGGCGAAGCCGCCTTGAGGGAGTTGCGCAGTTTCAGTGTAGATACACATCATATCCGCCGATCGGGTGACCGCGTCGGTATCTACTTTTTGGAGACTGGCGCCAATCAGCGGCCATCCAATGTGGTTTATGACCGAGCCGGTTCGTCTATTTGCGACTGCGGGCCGGGTGATTTCGATTGGACTGCGATTTTCGAGGATGCCTCGTGGTTTCACATTACAGGCATCACGCCTGCGCTCAGTCAATCCGCAGCGGACCTGAGCATCGAGGCGGTGAAAGCAGCCCGGGCGGCGGGCGTTACGGTTTCTTGCGATTTCAACTTCCGGGGCAAGTTGTGGAAATACGGCAAGAGCGCACCGGAGGTGATGACTGAACTGGTCAAGTACGTGGACGTGGGCATCGCCAACGAAGAGGACTGCCAGAAATCGCTGGGCATCAGCGCGGATGTTCATGTCGAAAGCGGTGAACTCGACCTGGGCAAGTACGAAGCATTGAGCGCCAAGGTGCTGGATGTTTTCCCTAACATGTCGACGATCGCCATCACACTGCGTGAATCCCGCAGTGCGGACACCAATGGCTGGTCGGCTTGCCTGCGCGATACCAGTGGCTTCCGTTCATCTCGTCGCTATGAGATTACCGACATTATTGACCGTGTTGGTGGGGGTGACAGCTTCGCTTCAGCGCTCATCTACGGTCTGAATGCCTACGAAGATCGCCAGTCATCGCTGGAATTCGC
Source organism: Chromatiales bacterium (assembly GCA_024640045.1). Lineage (GTDB taxonomy): Bacteria > Pseudomonadota > Gammaproteobacteria > Xanthomonadales > SZUA-36 > WTJD01. The sequence continues at coordinate 15,647 of JAHEFS010000045.1, forward strand.
GGTTGCCGCGAGTTGTCTCAAGCACTCTATCTCCGGCGACTTCAATCGGGTCAGTGTGGCGGAGGTGGAGCGGCTGATGGGGGGCGATGCTTCCGGCCGCGTTCAGCGGTGATCGATGACTTCCAAAACGGAGGGTCCGAACTGGCTCCTCAGCAGGTTGGTTAAAAAAAAGGGCCGGCATTGCCGGCCCGCTCTTTTTCAACAACCCGAAGGTGGATCAGTGGTGTGGCACGATCTTGACCTGGGTGTTGTAATGATCGTCATTGGCCGCCTTGATGGCTTCGCGCCGGCTCTCGGCGATCACGGTGCAGGTGAAATGGAAGTTTTCATCTTTCAGGGCCTGTTCGTGCCAGCGATAGCCTCTAAAGCCCGGCCGTAAGCCAAACAAAACGACCAGCAGGGCCAACAGCGATAACTGGATGGTTGGGTGCTGCACCCACACGCTGCTGACCTGGGCAATGTCGAACATCAGCGTGGTGGTCACCACGAGCACGACCGTCATGTAACCCAGCCCGCGGCGGACCGCCCAGACCGAAGGAAACAGGAAGGCAAACCAGGAAAAACCGCGCCTGACCGCTGCGTAGCCGTGACGGGGGTGCTGGTAAACGTCAAAAACGCGCATCGTGCGTCTCTTTCACCTCTGTTGAACCTACATATTAGATAAACCTAATTCACGGAAGTTCCCGTAAACCGGATGCATCAATAAACTGGAATTCTCCCGACCCTTATCGTCTCCAGTATGTCTTCTCATGGGTGGCCTGGTCAGTGACATTAGTCATGTTTCCGGGATCAATTCATTCACAAACGATCGGTTTCAGCGGTGGCGGGATATCGAGTTCGACATATAGTTGCCTAACCCGGGGGTCGCAATTGAATCGTGGGCCATTTTCGGTTTTGCGGCTTCTGACCCAGAGGGTGTTCCAGAGGGACAGTTGGTTGTCATTTCGTTGCAACAAGGTAAAGGCTTCATCGAACCTGTCCAATTCCACCAGAACGGCAATCATGTCCGGCGAATAGGACAGTGTTGGATGCTCGGGCGAAGCAAAATCCAGCGGCGGCCAGGCCAGCATGGTGTCTATGGCCGCTTTACGCGCATCTTGATCCGCGCTCTGGCATAAATCCATGTAGAGCGATGTCGCATCAGTAGTCTTGTTCAGTAACGCGGCGAGCTTGTGTCCGACTGTCTCGACCTTGGTACATTCACCGGCCATAATCGCCAGTTGCAAGCGCAGACCAAGGCCGTCCGGAAAATCCGGTGCGAATCCGATAACTTCATCGGCCAGGGCAATCGCTTCGTCGCGGCGTCCGGCTGAGTCGAAGCGCCACGCCAGGTTGTAGCCGATGATGCGTGAGCGTGGATCCAGGCTCCAGGCCTGTTGGTAGCTGGCCAGGCTGGCGTCGAGATCGCCCATGTCGCCCAGCAAGCCGCCATACCATTGGTGAGCGGTGGCCAGCGAGGGGTTCAGGACGATCGCCCGTTGGAACAATTCACGTGCCTCATCCCATTTCAGCTCGAATCGCGCGACGGATCCCAGGCTGATCATGGCCTCGACATTGTTCGGGTCAATCTCCAGCGCACGGTTGGCCGCCAGGGTCGCGTGGCGGTAAGCCTCGCTTTCATCCATGACCGCGTAACCGGGCAGCACCGACCAGGCCATAGACAGGCCGGCATGGGCCTTGGCGAAGTCCGGGTCCAGCTCGATGGCTTTTTCGAACTCCACGATCGCCTGCTCAAGGCTGGACACCGTGCGTAAATGCCACAGTGACATGCCTTGCAGGTAGTGCTCATAGGCTTCGATGCTTTGTGTTCCGGTCAGGTTGCCGGCGGCGCCGGTTTCCAGGCCCAATGAAACCTTCAGGGCGTCAGCAATGGCCGCCGCAATGTCGTCCTGGATGGCGAAAATATTGTCCAGTTCACGGTCATAGGTTTCTGACCAGAGGTGGAAACCATCGGAAGCCTGGATCAGCTGAGCCGTGACGCGTACCTGGTTACCGGCTTTGCGCACGCTGCCTTCCAGTACGTGGTTGACGCCCAGTTCCTGCCCGATCTGGGCGATCTGTGTGTTGGTGCCCTTGTAAGCAAAAGCCGAGGTACGGGCGGCGACTTTCAGCTCCCTGACCCGTGCCAGCACGTTGAGAATCTCTTCCGAGATGCCGTCGGAAAAGAACTCGTTGTCAGCGTCTGCGCTCATGTTGACGAACGGCAGTACGGCGATGGAAGGCCGTTCTGGGGGTGGGCACTTAAAAGGTATATCAACCGGGCCCGGGCGCTTGACGCCCTCTTGCTTCAATATGCTCATCAGCTCGGGAAATGGCCGCGGGTCGAACTGTGGATACCACAGCCACGATGCCAGTTGGATCAGTTCCCAGCCAAAGGTTGACTCATGTAATAACTTTTCTGCCTCGGCCTTGCGGTCGAGCAGCATCAAGACGTGCCATTGGGTTTGAATGTCGGGGTTTGATTCCTCCAGCAGCTTATGCAGGATACCCTCGGCATCATCCCTTCTGCCCTCGGCACAAGCCTGGCGCGCGCTCAGCAATGGAAAGTCGCTCCCATGCACGCGTTCAAAACGGTCTGCGATCTGCTTCGCCTCCTGAACTCGCGCAGCCCAAAGCAATGAGCGGTGCGTCTGGTACTGGATCGCTTCGTCTTCAGGCCAGCGCTCCATAGCACGCAACCCATAATCAGCGGCCGCATCCGGATCCTCCTGGTAGGCGATGCCCAGGTAATCGGTGGCATGTCCGTCATCGTGCATACCGCGTACAGAAATATAATCGAGGATTTCGCGAATCCCCGCTTTGTCCGACGCGTAAATCAAAGCCATTTCCAGTGCAAATCTGATCTGGACATTTCCCGGGCGCTGTTCGAAATATTCTTTACCCAGCCGTATGGTGTCCCGCAGGCGCATCTCATTAAGCGCCTTGATGGTCGAGTAACCCTTGCGGTCGATATCGTCTTTCGCGGTGGCGATGGCCTGGTCAATTCGTTCGAGAAACTTCTCCCGAATTTCAGTCGGCCGCAGATTTGTCAGTCCACTCATGAAGCTGGTGGGTGTGAGCTGGAACACCCAGAACTGCGCGGAACGAAGATGAGCGTCGGCAAAGCCCGGGTCCAGCTCTCGCGCTCGTTCAAAGTGTTCGTAACCTTCCAGGAAGGCTTCGTCGTCCAAGCCCTGGTACAGGACCATGCCGCGCAGGTATTCCTGGTAGGCACTCACGGACCTCGTGCCAGCGCTGGCCATGGCTGCCAAGGCGTCAGGGTCCATGGTCGTTTCCAGGGCCAATGCGATTTCCCTGGCCAGGTCTTCCTGGATCGTAATCATGTCGCTCGGGGCACTGTCGTAATTTTCCGACCAAACGTGAAAGCCATCGCTGGCCCGGATCAGCTGCGCCGTCACCCGGATGCGATCGGCACTGCTACGCACAGAGCCTTCCAGCACGTGGGCCACCCCCAACTCTTTTGCAATCCCGGAGATGTCGAGTTGGCTGCCCTTGTACTTAAAAGAAGATGTGCGTGAGGAGACCTGCAGATCCGGCACCTGGGCGAGGGCGTTAAGGATCTCTTCCGCCAGGCCATCTGCGAACCACTCCTGGTCGCCGGATTGGCTGAGGTCGGCAAAAGGCAAAACCGCGATGGATTTGACCGCGCTGGCCTGGGCCTGGGCCTGGGTCTTTTCAGCCGGCAATGGGTCAGAGATGTAAAACCGTTCGATCAACAGGAAAGCGATAACTGCGCCCATGACCAGGATAATCATCCGGTCCAGTTTCTTGCCCGTTTGCGGTGCGATTGACTGGTTGCGGTCGATGTCCTTTTCGCGTTTCACGCCCTCGGGTGTGAGTTCGAAGGCCCAGGCGAAGAACAACACGACGGGCAGCCCAATCAGCAGCAGGAACAGCACCAGCTTGGCGACCCATTCGGGCAGTTCCAGGATGGGTACCACGATGTCGGTCACCTGCAACAGCAACCAGCCCAGCACCGCGTAGGCGATCCCCACGCGGAACACATTGCGGCGTTTGAGCTCTTCGAAGAAGCTCATGGCGTCAGGTCCAATTGGCATAGGGACATGCTGTCCTGCTCATGAATTTGGCACATGGAAGTGCCAACGCGATGCGAAGCGGAGCGCGGGAGTGGAGCAGACCCACGCGTCTGCGCAGCGACATGCAGGCGGCATAGGGATATGCCGTCCTGCTCATAATTTAGCTCTTCGAAGAAGCTCATGGCCAGAGATTCATCTTGGCCAGCAATTCCTGGAAGCGCGGGTCATCGCGCAGGGGGTCGAATATCACCATCCGGTTCACGTGTGGCGAATAGGCGCCGCCGGCCTCGAAATTGCGTATCAGCAGGTCCAGCGCCAGGTCGAGCTCACCCAATTGAGCAAAG
>JAHEFS010000046.1 GCA_024640045.1 Chromatiales bacterium
TCCTTGATGCGCATTTTCCGTTGCTGCTTCTTCTGGTTGCCCAGGTTCTGGAACATCCCCTGCAGCTGGCTGGCCATCTCTTCCATGCCCGGGGGGGTCATGATGTCGATGCCGATCTGCGTCGAGACGTCGAACTCAATTTCTCGCTCGTCCAGTTCTCCGTCCAGCAATTGGCGGCGCAGTTTCTGCCGCGTGGCGCTGTCCCCGGCCTGGGGTTCCTGCGGTTCATTGGTGAATCCGACACCCCGTGGGGCAGGCAGCAGGATATCGAGGATGCGTTCGCGTGCGGCGTCTTCGGCGCGGGAGCGAACCTTGTTGGTCTCGACTTCGCGGGTCATCTTGAACGACATGTCGACCAGGTCGCGCACGATGGACTCGACGTCCTTGCCCACATAACCGACCTCGGTGAACTTGGTGGCCTCCACCTTGATGAAGGGTGCGCTGGCCAGGGCCGCCAGGCGGCGGGCGATTTCGGTCTTGCCCACGCCGGTTGGCCCGATCATCAGGATGTTCTTGGGCGTAATCTCGTTGCGGAGTGATTCATCCACCTGCATGCGCCGCCAGCGATTGCGCAGCGCGATGGCTACGGCGCGCTTGGCGTCGGATTGGCTGATGATGTGTTTGTCCAGTTCCTGGACGATTTCACGGGGTGTCATTTGTGACATGGTCAATCCAGTTGCAAGGTTTCTATGGTCACGTTTTCATTGGTGTAGATGCAGATATCCGCCGCGATTTTCAGTGAGCGGCGAACGACCGTTTCCGCATCGAGTTCGGTTTCCGACAGCAGCGCCATGGCGGCCGCCTGGGCGAAGGGTCCGCCGGAGCCGATTGCGATCAGCCCCTGCTCTGGTTGGATCACATCGCCGTTGCCGGAGATCAGCAGGGAATTCTCTTTGTCGGCGATCGCCAACAGGGCTTCCAGCCGGCGCAGCATGCGATCGGTGCGCCAGTCCTTGGCCATTTCCACGGCCGAGCGGACCAGGTTGCCTGAATACTTTTCCAGTTTGCCCTCGAACCGCTCGAACAACGTGAAGGCGTCTGCCGTGGCGCCGGCAAAACCGGCAATGACCTGGTCGTTGTAAAGCCGGCGAACCTTGCGGGCATTCGCCTTCATGACGGTGTTGCCCAGCGTGACCTGGCCGTCACCGCCCATGACAACCTGGTTGCCGCGGCGGACTGAGCAGATGGTGGTACCGCGATATTGTTCCACGGCCAACTCCTGTTGCGGTCGAGACTGCTTAGGTGGGGATTTGCCCGAGCGATTACAAGCAAATGCCCCGTCGTTACCGAAATAGTGGCGCGACGATCGTGCAGCCAGTAACCTTCGTTCGGGGGCTAACCATGACATTGATTTCTGCCGATAACCTGTTTGCACTGACCGCCGTACTGGTCGCGGGGGCCGCGTTCGCCTTCTGGGCCGAGACCCAGCGCTGGGGACACCAGGTCTCTGGTCCGGTCTGGGCCATTATTTTCGGCCTGGTGCTCTCCAACCTGGGCGTCGTGCCGGCCGGAGCGCCGGTCTTCTCTATGGTCAGTGATGTGCTGGTGCCGGCTGCCATTCCCTTATTACTGTTCAAGGCAGACCTGCGCCGCATCGTGGCCGAGGCTGGCCCGATGCTGCTGGCGTTTTTCATCGGGGTGGCGGGCGCGACACTCGGTGCAGTGTTGGGTTATTACCTGTTGCCGTTGGGTGCCGAGGCCGTGCAGCTGGCAGGGGTGTTTACCGCCACTTATACCGGCGGTTCCATGAATTTCGTGGCGGTTGCCAAGGCAGTGGGCTTCGATGGCTCATCACAGTATGCAGCAGCCATGGCGGCCGACAACCTGGTGGGTACCCCTTATTTGCTGGTACTGGTGCTGATCCCGGCCATTGCCTGGGTCCGGCGGCGTTTTCCATCTCCGATCATCGATGAAGCCGAACGCAAGAATGCCACTCATTCATTCGAGCAGGATGCCGGACCGCTGAATCTGTTGCACCTCACTTTCGCCCTGGCATTCAGTTTTGCGATTTGCGCACTGGGCATGGAGATCGCCAGCCAACTCGGTGTCGGCCGTTACGGCATCCTGTTTATCACTGCCATCGCGGTAGCGGCGGCTAACCTGATTCCTACGCGCATGGCGCGTTTGCAGGGCGATTTCGAGCTCGGCACGGTTTTCATGTACCTGTTTTTCGTCACCATCGGGGCTTCGGCCAACCTGTTGGAACTGGCCGGGGAGGCGATGATCCTGGTGCCCTACGCGATGTTGATCGTGGCCTGCCACCTGATCGTATTGATGGCGGGTGTAAAGCTCCTGAAGATCGATCTGGCCGAGGCGCTGGTGGCTTCCAATGCCTGCATCATGGGTCCGGCCACCGCAGCGGCGATCGCCGCCGGTCAGGGTTGGCGCAACCTGGTCACGCCGGGTTTGCTGGTCGGTGTCCTTGGCTACGTGATCGCGAATTTCCTGGGGGTTGCGGTCAGCGAGTTACTGGGCTGATCAGGGGAAAACATGGGCTTCATCAATGAAACACTCCATGCGCTGTTCAAGATGGGTCTGCCAGTCGGGGCCTTTGCCTTTGGCCTGGCCTGGTGGGCCATCAGCCGGGGTTACGTGAACGGCGAGGGGGGAGTGAGCGGGATCGGCAAGGAGTTCAAAGCCCTGTCGGACAAGCGCAAAAAAAACCGGAAAGAACGGAAACAGATCAAGAAGGGCAAGGCGCCAGAACGCGAAATCTCGGATCAGAAGTTCGATCCGGTCCAGGAAAAATGGATGAAATTCGGCGGCGGCTTTTACGGTGTGGTCGCTTTTTATACGTATGTCCTGATCGAGTGGAACGAGATCGTCGACTTCATCGCGGGCTTCGGTGGTTTCCTGGAGATGCTCAAGCGCGTGAGCGTGGGCGCGGTGATCGAACTGATCGTCAACTCCATCATGAACTTTGTCGCCGCCATCGCCTGGCCGTTCTACTGGATCGCCAACTCGTCCAACGAGTATTTCTGGGTCTGGTTCATTGTCGCTTACGCGGGCTACTGGGTGGGCATCAAGCTGGCGTTGCTGGCGCCACGGAGAATAGGAAATGACGAATGACAGTCAGATTTGCAGATTTGCCATAACAGCACTGTTCATTTTCGCGATGCCTATCGCATTGGCGCAAAACCTCCAGACCAAACGATTAGCCCAGGCTGGAGTTTCAGAATTGCAGGTAATCGAAGATTCGATCACCGGGGACGAGATTGTTGATTACACAATCAGCTTAGAGCAGTCACAGATCCTTTCGGTCGATTTGCAGACCTCCAATTCGGCCAACTATTTCAACATTTCGCCGGCGGGTTCTGCCGAGGCCCTCTTTATCGGGTCTTCTGAAGGCCAGGTTGCCGATATCCCGATGGCTTCTTCAGGGGACTTCGTGATACGGGTCTATCTGATGCGCAGCGCAGCGCGCCGCAACGAGACGGCCAACTACTCACTGGCCATCAGCATCGGCGCCCCGGAGTTTGCTGACTCGCTTTCGGGCGGACCCGACTTCTGGCTGGTAACCGGGGTCGGTGACGGTGACGCGCTCAACATGCGCAGCGGCCCAGCGACACGCTATCCGGTGATCTCCAAGGTCCGCAATGGCCAAACTGCTCAAAACCAGGGCTGCCGGCAAACCGGAGACCAGCACTGGTGCCAGGTAAGACTTTCAAATTCAGGCACCATGGGTTGGGTTGCAGGACGGTACCTGGTCGAGACGGCCGCGCCGCGGTCGCCCGCCGTGCCGGAGGGTGGGCCGGTCGGTAATGGCACACCATTCGACGCTACCGGCTCGATTCCCTGCTCTACTTCAGAGGGCCAGGCCCCGCAGCCATGCCCTTTTGGTGTTGTGCGCTCAGGGCCCGGCAATGCCGGAATCTGGATAGCGCTGGGTAATGGCAACGAACGGCAAATCCTGTTTGAAAGTGGTGAACCGGTCGCGACCAATTCAGCCGATGAGCTGAGCTTCGAAAAGCAGAATTATTCGTATCAGGTCCGCATCGGAGATGAACGGTATGAAATCCCCGAAGCGGTCATCTACGGAGGTTGAGCTTCCTGCATGGCCTGTGCCTGCGGCTTCGATTTATTGAGAGTCGGAACTCCCGCATTGATGAGTAGCCAACTGGCTGTCTTCCCTGAAGAAGCAAAGTTGGTGGGTGTTCCGTATCACTTTGTGTGAAGGTGAAAGGTTGGTCGGTGCCCCCTCTCTCATCCGCTGTTCCACCCAATATCTGTCATGATATGGTTCGGCGACGATCGAATTCTTGCCGAAGATTTAATCTTGGAACACTCGCGGGATTGCAAACATGCAGTGGACACTTTGGACAGATTCTCGACGCTTCAGTCTGGTGCTGCTGGTGTTGGTAGTCATTTTCCAGGCGGGTTGCGCCACCCGGTCATCATTTGTCCCCGAACGGCTCGTTCCGCCGGATCACCTCACTGGAGTTCAGACCAAGCAAATTAAGGATGTCGTGGTTTCGGTGGCCGTTCTGACCGATGAACAGGCTCAGCAACACTTCGGCGTTGACCTTGGCGACAATGGCCTGCAGGCCCTGTGGATGAAGGTGGAAAATGGCCAGGACGGCAGGCTGTGGTTCATTCAAAACACGCTGGATCCCGATTTGTACACGGCGGATGAAGCCGCCCTGATGATGGAGAGCCACGTTCCGAAAAACGAATACGGGCTGCTGCATCAGCATTTCCGTGACGAATCCATGCGCGTGGCTTTGCAATCGCATACCGTCACCGAAGGTTTTGTGTTTCTTCCCCGGGCCGAGGGCGGGCGATATGTTGATATTCGCCTTACCGGCGATGCTTACCAGGTGGAAGAGGCGAAAAAGTCCGAGACTGTGGCAACCGGCAAACCCTCCGAAATTGAAATATGGGATTTTCGTTTTGGTTTTGCTATGCCACTGCCGGATGGAGAGTTTGACTACGAACGTCTCGACACCGAACACACCTATGAAAATGTGGAACTTCCGGATCTCGAGCTGGAGGAGCTGCGGCTTGCGCTCGAACAGCTTCCCTGCTGTGCGACCAACGAGGTTGGCGACGAAAACGCAGATCCGCTCAATATCGTGATCGTGGGAGATGCGCATGACCTGCTCAATTCTCTGACGCGGAGTGGATGGTCCTTCACCCACAGAATCTCGCTGAAGTCGATAAGCCGCATGGTGGGGGCTGCTGTTAAAGATGAGCCATACGCGGTCGCACCGGTCAGCAGCCTCTATGCATTCAATCGCAAACAGGATTTCGCTCTGCAGAGGGCGCGAGCCAATATATCTCAGCGAAACCACATGCGCTTCTGGCTGGCGCCGTTTACTTACCGAAACCAGCAGGTATGGGTTGGCCAGATCAGCCGGGATATTGGAATCAAGTTGTCAGCGAAGTCACCCTCCCTGACGACGCATATTATCGATCCTGAAATGGACCTCGCGCGTGAGTATCTGTTGCACAGTCTGCTCGCTCAGGGTTTCGTGGAGAAATTCGGCTTTGTCACCGGCAGCACTTTCGCCCCGCGCGAACAGCCCGCTCATAACCTCACCGATGATCCTTACTTCTCCGACGGCATGCGACTGGTAGTCATGCTGTCGCCCGATCCTCTGCCGCTGGTTGAAATTCGCAGTCTGCAATGGGAGCAATCCTCGGCACCAGTTGCCGCAGGCCAGTCCGAGGAATCTCAACGTTACGTGCGCCCGATCGGACCGGAAAGCTGATTAAAAGGTCCTGGCTCAATCCTGGTCGCTCGAAAGTGGGCCAGGCGGTGCTGCCACGCTGGTTGCGGCGAACATCAGCAGAAGCGTATTCGCAAGAATTTTCACCCGTTGGTCTCCCTCGTTCTCGCGATTCAATCATGCCACCTTCTGGCCGAAAAGGGGTATCAGGTGAGTGACTCTGCACCAGGTTGAGCCCGCCCAGACGCGAATATTTCGCTCGTGGTTTCTGAACGGGACTTGCTCGTGCTTCATCCCGTGAGTCACCCAATCAGGACTGGCGGTTATCGCCACCCGGGCGTAGTCTCGTCAATGGGTTCGGGCAGGAATTAAACGCACGAGCTTCACAAATGGGTGAAATAGGCAAAATGGATCATTCAATGAGTCGGTTAAGATTTGGAATATTGGGCGGATTCCTGGGTGGGGTCATTGCACTGGCGGGTTTTTGGATTCTATCGCCCCCGGTCGATTCCCTGCTGCTCTTCGTTGCACTGAGAGTTCTGGTTGGTGCCGTTGTTGCCATGCTTGTGGGTCCACTTATCATTTCCTGGCAAGCGAAGAGAAAGCCTGGCCAATAATTGAGTACCTTGCGGCCAACGGCCAATGGCAGGGAGCTCAAACAGGGGCGAAACCAGCCCGTCATCGCCTGTGCATGGTATTGCCAGGCGTCGGCCGCACAGAGTCCGGCCAATCTAATTCTTTTTCTTTGCCCTGGGGTGCGCCCGGTCATAGACCTTGGCCAGGTGCTGGAAGTCCAGGTGCGTATACACTTGTGTAGTTGAAATATCCGCGTGTCCCAGTAATTCCTGCACGGCCCGCAAGTCGCCGGATGACTCCAGCACGTGGCTGGCGAAGCTGTGCCGCAGCAAGTGGGGGTGAACGCTGCTGGGCAGGCCTTGCTGGACCGCCCAATGGCGGATACGAGCCTGGATGTTGCGTGGTGAAATCGGTTTACCCCGGTTGCTGACAAATACCGCTGGCTCTGAAAGATCGGCCATGCCGGCCCGCGCCTTGCGCCACTCGTGCAGGGCCTCCAGTGCCTTGCGGCCGACTGGCACGATGCGGCTGCGATTGCCTTTGCCTTTGACCCGGACCATGCCGGAAGACAGATCCAGTTGTGCCCACTCCAGGCTTGCCAGTTCGGACAGGCGCAGCCCCGACGAGTAGAAGAGCTCCATGATGGCCTTGTCGCGCACGGCCAGCGGTGAGTCATCCCGGATATCCAGCAGCCGGTCGATGGTGTCGGCGTCCAGGGTCGCGGGCAAATGGCGGCCGCTCCTGGGTGCCCGGACGGCCGCTGCCGGGTTCTGCTCCGCTTTGCCCTCGCGCAAAAGCCAACGGAAGAACCCGCGCACGGAAGACAGCAGGCGCTGCAGGGATTTTCCACTTTGTCCCTGGCGGTGTCGCCGGGCGACAAAGGCACGAACGTGGTGCTCGGTGACGCGGGCAGGGTCGCTGATGTCGTCGTTGGCCAGGAACGCCTGTAGCTGCTCGAGATCGCGCTGGTACGCTGTCAGCGTGCGCGGAGACAGGCCGCGTTCATGGCGCAGGTATTCGAGAAATCCGTCGAGGAAGTGTTGCAAGGGTCCGCCGCTGGTCACGGGCGGCGCCCGGTCAGGCTGAGCGGCGTTGCTTGCTGGGCTCTTCGAGTGACAGCCGCTGCGTGATGACGGTAGCCAACAAGTCGAGGAACAGCGTGCCCATGCCAGGGTAGAAGTAGGCGGGGTCGCTGCTGCCAATGGCCAGCAAGCCATCCTTGCCGAGTGGAACCAGTGCCGTGGACTGCACCCACTGGCCCCGGTTGCCGAACAGGAAGTCCAGCTTGTTGCGGTTCAGGCGGCCGCATACGGTCTCACCCTTGTCCAGGTGTTCCTGGAACTGCTGCAATTCGGGGTCGTCGCGCCGCAGGTTGAATACCGGGGTCGCCGCGCTGACCTCGACCTTGCGGTCGAACAGCGAGATATTGAGAATGTCGGCCTTGAATTCGTTCAGCAGGGATTCGCTGAGGTGGTCGAAAAACTTGCCCAGCTCGTCCATCACCATCAGTTCCAGCGTTAACTGGTGCAGGCGATTCATCAGCGCTTCATTGTCAGTGGCCACCTGGACCAGCTGATTCAGCTTGCGCGTCAGCGTGCGGTTCTGCTCACGCAGCCGCCGGACCTGCTTCTCGATGAGGGAGACCGCTTCGCCGCTTTCGTGGGGCAAGTTGAGTGAATCGAGTATCTCGGGATGGCGGATCAGAAAGTCAGGATCCTTGCGCAAATATTTCGCAACGATCTCCGTCATGGACCGGCTTTTATCGTTCATGTCATTGTCCCTTCAAAAACGTGAATCGCCGGGCCGGTCATCATCAGCCGTGCATGATTCCCCTGCCACTCGATAATAAGTGTACCACCTTCTTGTAAAACCCGGACTTTTTGGCCGACAAGTCCCGCCCGGTGCAGGATGGCCACGGCGGCGCAGGCGCCCGAGCCACAGGCCCGTGTCTCGCCCGCCCCACGCTCGAAAACCCGCAAGCGGATGGTCTCCGGGTTCAGCACCTGGGCGAAACCAGCGTTACAGCCCTGGGGGAAGCTTGCGTGGCTTGAGATGGCGGCCCCCAGCACTGTAATTTCCGGAGACCGGATATTGGTCACGGGTAGCAGGGCGTGCGGGTTTCCCATCGAGACAGCGCCGATCTGAAGATTTCGGGATCCGGCCTCGATGGTGTACCAGCCATCCTCGGATTCGGCGGATACCGGCACGCGGACCGCGTCGAACTCGGGTTGGCCCATATCGGCCCTGACCTGACCGTCTTCCAACACTTCAAGCTCGATGCGCGCAGCCGGTCCGCCAATGGAAAAAGTTCCCCGCGGTGTTTCCCCGCACCTGGAAAGGTAGAGCCCGATGCAGCGTACGCCGTTGCCACATTGCTCGGCCTGGCTGCCATCGGCATTCCAGACCTCGAAATCTGCCAGGCATTCGCGATCGGCGGGTTGCCGCAAGATGAGCAGTTGGTCGCAACCGACGCCTGTGTGCCGGTCGGCCAGGGCCCTGGCCTTATCGGCGTCGATCGCATAGGACTGTTCACGCAGGTCGAGCAGGACGAAGTCATTGCCCGCGCCATGCATCTTCTGAAAAACAATCGCCATAGGTCAGGATGGCGTCAGTCCATGGGCCAGCCAGTGACGGTCGCTGGGTTGGCTGACCTGGAAATGCGCCAGGCCGGCCTGCTCCAGTTGTCCGGAAATCTCCTCCAGCGTGTAGGCAGCCAGCAGTGAGTTGTGAAAGTCTTCTTTCAGAATTTCGGGGGCGTCCGCGGCGTAGGTATCGACCAGTTCCGCGGCGCGTTGTTCGTTTTCGGGGCGTAGCAGGTCCATCACCATGACCGGTGCCCCCGGCCGGGCCAGTTGCCGCGTGCTTCGCCACAGGGTCATGGGATCCGGCAGGTGGTGCAGCAGGCTGTTGCTGGTGATTGCATCGAAGCGCGAACGGCCCAGGTTCTCGTCGGGCAGGTGGCTGTGGCGCAAGCCGATGCGGTTGCCCAGGCCGGCTTCGCCGATGGCCTCCCGGGCGCGCCTGAGCATGTTTTCACCGGCATCGACGCCGGTGATGTGCCAGCCCGTAAGTCTCCGGGACAGGCGGATGCAGATATCCGCCGGGCCGCAGCCCAGGTCAGCCAGTTGACCGCTTGCCGGCAATTCGCTGAACGCGCTGAGAAAGCTCGCGGTGAACAACTGGTTGGATTCTGCGAAGTCCGCCTGCGCGTACGCCAGGGTCTGGGCCTCCGAATCCATGAGTTCAGGCTCGGGCCTACGCTCCATGGCCATCTTCATCCTCATCCTCATCTTCATCTTGATCTTCGACGGGTGTTTCCACCGTCGCTGGCGGCGTGTCACTATCCGGCAAATACAAAGGTCCTCGCTGTCCACAGGCAGCCAGTGTTGCCAGCAAGAGGGTGAAGATAAGCAGGGTTTTGGGCTTGTTCATGTGCGCGTGGCCATCCGATCGGACTGCTACACTATACGCCATGAACACATCTGGATCAGCCGACGGCGACAACAGGGAACCGGACCAGGAGCGCTTGCTTGAAGCGGTCGAAGTGGTCACCGGACCGGAGCCGCGCAACGCGGTTATCTGGCTGCACGGCCTGGGCGCCGACGGTCACGATTTCGAGCCGGTCGTGCCGATGTTGGGTATGGGACGGGTCGAGGCTACGCGATTCATTTTTCCACATGCACCCGTCCGCCCGGTGACTCTGAATGCGGGGATGCGCATGCGCGCCTGGTACGACATTCGTGGCCTGCAACTGAGCCGTGACCAGGACGAAGCCGGAATCCTGGAAAGTGCGCGCCAGGTGGGCGCCCTGATCCGGAGAGAAAACCAGCGGGGCATTCCCAGCAATCGGATCGTGCTTGCCGGGTTTTCCCAGGGCGGCGCGGTCGCGGTCTACGTGGCGGCGCGTTACCCTGAAAAACTGGCCGGGCTGATGGCCTTGTCCGCGTACCTCCTGTTTCCGGATCGGCTCGAACGGGAAAGACACCCCGCCAATGCATCCACCCCGGTATTCATTGCGCACGGCACAGTGGATCCGACGGTGCCAATTGCGTTGGGCAAAGACCTGGCCAGCCGCCTGGGTGAGTTGGCCTATCCTGTGAACTGGCGGCAATACCCGATTCCGCATTCGGTCTCGCAGGATGAAATTGCCGACATCGGCAACTGGCTGGTGGGACGGTTCGGCTGATCGGTTGCGGCATGAACCACGATCTTTCTACCGCTGAATCCCCGACCCTGCAGACGGGCGTTTACCCGCCTTCATTCTGCAGTTGGCGCCTGGTGCTGGGCGTGGCGGCCTTGACGCAGGTCGCGGTATTCATGATGGGGCTCGGCCGGCTGAGTACCCTCGATTTGAACTGGTTCCTGTCGATTACCCTGTATGCCCAGAGCCTGGCGCTGGCGTGTTCCGCGGGAATCTGTATTACCCGGGCCTGGATCCGGCGGATGACACCGCGAGGAGCCTGGGTCGGCAGTTGGCTGATCGCGCTGATCATGGCATTTTCCTGGAGCTACGGGGCGGGGGTAGTTTCCTCGGTGCTGGGTTTCGGTCCCGGCCGGATGGGCTTGCCCGGCTTCATGTGGCAGAGCTTGATCGCGGTGGCGCTGGTCGGCGCTGCGCTTTTGCGATACCTTTTCATTCGCGCCCAGTGGCTGGCTGAAGTCACGGCCCAGGCAGAGGCCCGCGTCCAGGCGTTGCAGGCCAGGATACGGCCGCATTTCCTGTTCAATAGCCTCAACACCATCGCAAGCCTGATCCCGGACGAGCCCAAGGGCGCCGAACAAGCCACCCTGGATCTGGCTGACCTGTTTCGTGGCAGCATGCGCCGTGCCGATCGCATGATCCGGTTGGCGGATGAACTGGAGCTGGCGCGCAAGTATGGGGATATGGAACAACGGCGCCTGGGTGACCGGCTCACCATCGAGTGGCGGGTGGAGGAGTTGCCCCTGGACGCACAGGTGTTGCCAATGATCCTGCAGCCCCTGCTGGAAAATGCCGTCACCCACGGCATTCAGCACAGCACCCAGGGAGGAAAGATCAGCGCTTATGGCCGCAAGGAGCAGGACAGCCTCGTGATTACCATTACCAATCCCCTGCCGGATGCTCCACCTGTCTTCGACAGCCATGAAAAGCACCACGGCATGGCCTTGCGCAATATCCGGTCTCGGCTCAGCCTGGCGTTCGGTGAACGTGCCAGCCTGATTACGCACCAGGACGACACGCAGTTCATCGCGGTTTTGAATCTACCCCATGTTGAAAATACTGATCGTTGACGACGAGCCGCCCGCGCGCGCGCGGCTGAAGCGCCTGCTGGAGCAGGTCACCGGCTGCGAGCTGGTCGGCGAGGCCGATTCGGCCCAGGAGGCCTTGGCGCGTATTGCTGAGGGGCAGGTAGACGCGCTTTTGCTGGATATTTCGATGCCCGGACTCGATGGCATGACCCTGGCGCGCCAGTTGGCGCAACAGGAACAACCGCCCTCGGTCGTATTCTGTACGGCCTGGCCGGACCAGGCGCTGGACGCTTTTGAATGTGACGCGGTGGACTACCTGGTGAAACCCGTCCGGGTCGAACGGCTCGAATCCGCGCTGAACAAGGTGGCCCGGCTGCGTGGCGTTTCACCGGATGACACGTCCGGCGGTTATCTCCGCTCGACGGTGGGCAGCAAAACCACGCTGGTACCCCTGGACGAGGTCATTTGCCTGCTGGCCGAGGATAAGTACACTACCGTGTTTTACGCCGGGGGTCAGACCGTGATCAACAATTCGCTGGTGGAGCTGGAGAAGAGTCACTCCGACCGTTTTCTCAGGGTTCACCGCAATGCGCTTGTGGCTGTCAGCCTGATTCGCGGCCTCGATGCCACCCCCGCTGGCCCAAGTTATTTGTTGCTCGAGGGTACCGATGTCCGTCCCGAGGTCAGCCGCCGGCATCTCCCCGCCATTCGCAAATTCATAAAGGACCTGGCATGAGTAACCGTCTCCGGATCGCAACCCGCAAGAGTGCACTGGCCATGTGGCAGGCGCACCACGTGCAGGCCCTGCTGGAGCAGGCCCACCCGGGAATCACCATCGAATTGGTGCCGATCGTGACCCGCGGCGACAAGATCCTGGACCGGCCGCTGGCGGCGATTGGCGGCAAAGGCCTGTTCCTGAAGGAACTCGAGCACGCCATGCTGGACGGTGAAGCCGATCTGGCAGTGCATTCGATGAAGGATGTCCCAGCCGAAATGGCAGCAGGCCTGGTGCTGGACGTGGTACTGCCGCGCGCCAATCCATTCGACGCCTGGATCAGCCGCGATGGCAGTTCGGTGTCGGATATGCCGCCCGGTAGCCGGGTTGGTACTTCCAGTCTGCGCCGGCGCTGCCAGTTGCTGGCGACCTATCCCGAACTTGACGTAGTGGACCTGCGCGGCAACGTGGACACGCGCCTGCGGAAACTCGCCGCTGGTGAATACGACGCCATCATCCTGGCCTGCGCCGGGATGGAGCGGCTGGGCTTCGATAGCCAGATCACCGAGGTGCTGGGGCCGCCTGACTGGCTGCCTGCAGCCACGCAGGGCATCATCGGTCTGCAATGCCGCCAGGGCGACGAGGCAACGCTGGGACTCATTCGGCCGCTGCACGACGAAGCCGCCGGCATCCAGGCCCGATCCGAGCGCGTTGTCTCCGCAATGCTGGAAGGCAGTTGCCAGGTGCCCCTGGCCGTCTACACGGAGCTGACGGACAGCCAGGTGAAGATCAGTGGGCTGGTCGGCACGCCGGATGGCGAGCGCATTATCCGCGCCAGTGAATCAGGCAGCCATGTCAACGCCGATGCCATCGCCCGGACCGTGGCCGAAAGCCTGCTGCAGCTGGGCGCCGCGGAGATCATCGAAAGCCTGCGCGAGGCCTGAAGCTTCAGGGCCGGAAAGCGCCGGGGGCGTGTTAAACTGGGCGGAATCCACGACCCGGTTAATGCGTTGGGTTATTCACACGTTCTGATCACCCGTCCCGAGCCGGAAGCCGGTCAATTGGCTGCCAGCTTCGAGGGCACACCCCTGACCCCGGTGGTCAATCCCGCTTACGCGTTCGAGCCCCTGTGCCCGCGCCTTGCACTGGACGGCGCCTGGCCGGATTCCGGCCGGCGGCTGGCGGTGTTCACCAGTACCCGCGCGGTGGAGTTCGGGCTGCGCCAGTTGCCCGCACATTTCTTCGACGGTGTGGAAATCGCCGCCATCGGTCCCGCCACGGCCTCGGCGTTGGAACGCGCAGGCTTACAGGTGTCGCTGGTGCCACAGGGAAAATTCGACAGCGAGTCCTTCCTGGGACATCCGGCACTCGCCCGCGAGCCCGGTCGGGCCTTGATCTTTGCGGCTCCTGGCGGCCGTGAGCTCCTGCAGCAAGGCCTGGGTGAACAGGGCTGGCAAGTCAGCGTGATCCACGTGTACCGGCGCAAGAACCTGGAGCCTGCTTCGGCCGCACTGGCTGGTTTGGTGGCAGCGACCGGCGTGATCAGTGTCTGGACCAGCGAGAATGCCATGCGCCTGCTGGCCGAAGCCCTGCCCGAAGCGGCCTGGCAGAAAATCTGCAAGGGGACGGGCGTGGTGACTTCCGGGCGCCTGGGCCAGGCACTGAAAGAGCTGGGAGTGGGTCGTGTCATCGTGGCTGGGGGACCCGGCAATGAGCCCATCCGGGCGAGTGTCATGGAATTGATCTGAACCAGAAGGAATGGCTTTTTTTGTGCAAGCCCCGGGCGATTTGTTTAGCATCGGAGGCTGAATTCAAAGGAGGGTGAGCAGCCCGTGAATATGTCGAACGACGAAAAAGAATTCGATCCCTTCGAACTCGAGTCGGACGAGAAACAGGAAAAGCCCCGGCGCGCGGGCGTTGGCTGGCTGGCGCTGTTGGTTGCCCTGGCCGCGGCCGGCGGCAGCGGCTACCTGTGGTGGCTGGAGTGGCAGGGCGGGTCGGCGGATGCTGACCAGCAGATTCTGCTGGCTGACCTGCAGCGCAGACAGGCTTCACTGCAGCAGTCACTGGATTCGTTCGATTCGCGCCTGGCTGCCGCTGAGCAGGACACGGCCGGTGACGCATTGGCGACTTTCGGCGACCGTTTTGCTGCCGCTGAGAGCCGACTGAACAGCCTGGACCAGGAGGCAGCCGCGTCCATGGCGCGAGACCAGGCCGAGCAAGCCGCCCTGTTCGACCTGCAGCAGCGTGTCGAGAGTGCGGAGGGCGCAGTTGCGGCCCTGAATGCCCGCAGTGATTCTCCTGCTCAGCGCCTGGATATGTCCGAAGTCGAGTCATTGCTGCGCATGGCCAGTGAGCGCCTGCAGTTGTTTTCGGACACTCAGGCCGCTGACGAGGCTTTGGCCCTGGCTGACGAGCGATTGGCGGCGATGGAAGATCCGGTCTACCTGCCGGTGCGCCAGAAAATTGATCGTGCCCGGCAGGCTCTGTCCAGGGTGAACCTGCCCGACCTGGTCCGCCTGGAAGGCAGACTGGCGGCATTGCAAGACGCCATTTCCACGTGGCCCTTTCCGGGCGAACGCAGCGTGGCCCAGCCGACTGAAGAGGTGCCGGCCGAAGGCCTTTGGGCGCGGTTCAAACAAACCCTTTCGGGCCTGGTGACGGTCCGGCGAAAAACCGCCGCAGATGATGCCTTGTTGAGCATTGGCGACAAGGACTACCTGCGCCAGGGCCTCTGGCTGCAACTGGAGACCTCCCGTCTTTCGATGATGCGACGCGATGCTGCCCTGTATGATCGTTCGCTGGGGCGTGCCGCCGATACGCTGCAACGATATTACGATCCCGGAGCCGCGACGGTGCAATCGGCCCTGGCGGAGATCGAGGAACTGCGGACAGTCGAAATGACCGCACAAATGCCGGATATCAGCGCACCCTGGACCCAGCTGCGCCTGTTGCGCCAAGACGTTGTCGAAGTCGAAGAGCAGCCGCCCACCGTCACCCCTGCAGTGGAAGTCGATGAAGACCCAGACGCAGGAGATGCGAGCGGATGAAACGGTCTGCCTTGTTGCTGATCATCCTGGCGTTGCTGCTGGCGGCGGCCGCACTGGCGCCGGTATTCAAGTCCGACCCCGGGCTGGTACAGATCCATTTCCTGGACTGGACTCTCGAGACCAGCGTCCTGGTGCTGGTGCTCGCTTTCGTTTGTGCTTGGCTACTGGCCAGCTGGCTGGTGCGATTGTGGCGGCTGCCGGCGGAAACCGCACGGCGCGTGCAGGAACGCCGGTCGATCAGTCAGCTGGAGAAAGGCCTGCTGGCACTGACCGAGGGTGACTGGCGCGCAGCAGAGAAGGCGCTGGAAAAATCCGCTGGCACGAGCAAGCAGTCCACTGCCCGATACCTGGCCGCGGCGCAGGCTGCGGACGGACAGCAGGCGGGTGAGCGCCGTGAGCATTACCTGGAACAGGCCGACACGGGCGGCAAGCGCAAGCATTTCCTGGTCGAGCTGACGCGTGCCAGGATGCTGATGGCCAACGGCGCCCGGGCCGAGGCGCTACCGGTGTTGAAGGCGCTGCACGCCCGTCGCCGCAAACATCCACAGGTTCTGGAGTTGCTGACTCGATGCCACCGGGAGTTGAACCAATGGGACGAGTTGCAGGCGCTGTTGCCGGTGCTGAAGAAAGCGCAAGTCCTGGATGAAAACGAACTGGAAGACCTGCAGATCCAGATCGCAGTCAGCAAGCTCCGCGTTGCAGAGCAGCCGGAGGCCTTGCAGTCGGCCTGGGGTGGGTTGCCGAAGCCAATGAAGCGCGACCCCGCGGTTCTGGCTATCTTTGCCGAACAGGCCGGTTCGATGAAACGCGCCGATCTGGCCGAGCCTCTGTTGCGCGCCAGTCTGAAACGGGAATGGAACCCGGACCTGGTATTGCGCTACGGCGACCCGGGGGCCGGCAATATCTCCCAGCGGCTCAAGCAGTGTGAGAAATGGCTGCAGCAGCATCCGGAAGATGCCAATCTGCACCTGGCGTTGGGGCGGTTGTGCGTGGGTGAATCGCTCTGGGGTAAGGCCCGCCAGCACCTCATCAAGAGCCTCGAACTGCAGCCCAGCAGTGTCGGTTACGAAAACCTGGGGCAACTGCTTGAACGCCAGGGGGATCTGGAACTGGCCATGGATTGCTTCCGCAATGCCCTGCGAATGAACCAGGGCAAGGCCCCGTTGCCCTTGCCGGGAGACCAGGCTCGCCTGGCACCGCCGGACGCTCCCTGATTTTTGCCGGCTGCCTAGTGCGGCTTGGCCAGGATCCGAACCGGCACGTCCAGACCAAACTCGAAGGAATCGTAGAACAACCGGTTTTGCGGCAGGCTATGCTCCATGAAGGCCGGTTTGGCCGTGTCGATCATGGCCGGTGGGCCACTCATGTAGACATCGTGCTGCGAAAGATCGGGATACTCGGCCAACACGGCGTCATGAACTACCCCGGCGAATCCGGTGCCGGAAGTAACCGCCTCGTCTGACACGGCGGGCGTGAACTGAATGTGTTCGTATTTCGCTGCCCACTGTCGGGGCAGGTCCCCCAGGTACAGCTCGGCTGTGGTGCGCGCACCCCAGAACAGGTGCACGGGCCGCGTGTCCCCGTGCGCCAGCAGGTCTTCCATCATTGATTTCAGCGGTGCGAAGCCGGTGCCGCCGCCCATCATGATGATCGGCCGCTGGGGTTGGTCGTTGCGCACGAAAAAGGTCCCCAACGGACCTTCGATGCGCAGGATGTCGCGTTCTTTCAGATCATCGAACACCCAGCCGGTGAAACCACCGCCTTCGACGTGGCGCACGTGCAGTTCGATCTCGTCTTCGAGCCCGGGCGCGCTGGCGATGGAAAAAGCGCGACGCTTGTTGCCCGGCAGCAGGATGTCGATGTACTGACCGGCCAGGAACTGCAGCCGCTGTCCGCTGGGCAGGCGCAGGCGCAGGCGCATCACGTTTTCGGCCAGTAGTGCCTTGTCGATAACCCGTACCGGCAGCATCCGCACCGGGATGTCCTTCACCGCCTCGATTTCGCGGGCGGTGATCACCAGGTCTTCCAGCGGTTCGGCCTGGCACAGCAGGGTGTCGCCGGCCGCGATGTCGGAGCGTTCCAGCGCCATCGGCGGGTTGAACGGGTAGTGCACCTCGCCCGTCTCGATGTGGCCTTTGCAGCTGCCGCAGGTGCCATTCTTGCAGCTGTAGGGCAGCATCACACCCTGGCGCAGGGCGGCATTGAGGATGGACTCCCCAGCCTTGACCAGGAACTCTGTGCCGCTACTGCTGATTTTGACCCTGAACTCGCTCAAGCTGCTTTCCCGATGGCCACTGCCCGACGCAGTAAACCGCCTATTGTCCAACATTTGCCGGTCAAAGCCCACGCCCGACCCGGCCAGGCGCTGTGACTGTCTGGTCGGCAGTGTCATAATCCCCGCTTTCGCCGAGGGACAAAGCCACCATGGCAACACCTGTTTTCAGCCAGGTCTGCGGCGACCTGGTCGCGCTCAATCGCTGGCATGAGGACAACATGGCGGGACACCTGGGCATCGTTGTGACCGCGATCGGCAGGGATTTCATGCGCGCTTCGATGCCGGTTGATCACCGTACCCGGCAACCATTGGGGCTACTGCATGGAGGCGCCTCTGTGGTCTTGGCCGAGACCCTCGGAAGTGTGACCTCCTGGTTGGTGGTGTCCCGCACCCCGGGTGCGCGGGTGGCTGGGCTCGATGTCAACGCAACCCATCTCAAGGCTGTTACGAGCGGCCATGTTCATGGTATCTGCCGCCCACTGCGCATCGGCCGGACCGTGCATATCTGGTCTATCGATATCTTCAACGACGAAGGGGTGCAGACCTGCGCCTCGCGGTTGACCGTCAGCGTTGGTCAGAAATCCGCCAGCGGGAAGCCGTCCTGATCAATGTGGTTTGACGCCCTCACGCCCATCCGCTTTCTGTTGCGCTGCCTGTTCGTGCCGTTGCTGCTGATCGCGCTGGTGCCGACCCTGCTCAGCATCAACCACTGGGGCCGCTCGGTTCGCGTTGGCCGGGTGAGCCTGGAGGAGTTCATGATCGCCCGCTGGTCGTGGTTCCTGTGCCGGGTTTTCGGCGTGCGGGTGGGCGTCAGTGGCGAGGTACAAGCCGGGCCGGTATTGCTGGTCGCGAATCATGTTTCCTGGCTGGATATCCAGGTAATGCATAGCGCCGCAGCGATGGGCTTCGTTGGCAAGGCGGAAATCAATCGATGGCCGTTGTTGGGATTCCTGGCCCGAGCCGGCGACACCATCTTTATCGAGCGGGGCAGCCACGCGTCCTCGGCGGATGTCTCCAACGCGCTGGTGGAGCGCTTGAACACGGGCAGGAGGGTCGCTATCTATCCCGAGGGCGGAATCCGCCCCGGCGACAACGTGGGCGTATTCCACGCGCGCCTGTTCAAGGCGGCGGTTGAGGCCGACTGCCTGATCCAGCCAGTAATGATCCGCTATATGAGAAACGGCAGACGCGATCCGGACATGACCTTCATCAACAACGAAAACATGGTGATGAACATGCTGCGCATGCTGGGTCGTCCCGTTTCCGACGCTGATCTGCAGTTTCTGCCGCCGATTGCGCCGGATGGTCGGCCCCGCCGCGAACTCGCGCGGATGGCGCAGGACGCGGTCACTGCCGCTTTCGAAGGAGAGAGGGCAGGGGCGTGAATCGACGCAGCGAAGAATTCAGACCGCCTTTCGGCATGGCCAGCCCGCACCTGCAATCCCTGCTCAACAGCAGCGGCTTGCGCGGGCGCATCGTTGCACGGCGCGCAAAATCCTTGGTTGCGGTCGAGCAAGAGTGGATCCTGGACGGTGGAGAGGGCGCGCGGCTGGTCGGCCACTACTCCGCCCAGGTCGGTGAACGTCGCGGCTTGGCGGTCTTGCTGCACGGCTGGGAAGGCAGTTCGCGCTCCAACTACGTCCTGGCCAACGGGGCCCGTCTCTACGCCGAAGGGTTTGATGTTTTTCGCCTGAATTTCCGTGATCATGGTGAAACCCACCACCTCAACCCCGGTATTTTTCACTCCTGCCGCCTGGACGAGGTGCTTAATGCCCTGGGTGATCTGCAGGAGCGGGTGTCCGCAGCTGACTGGGCAATCGCCGGTTTTTCGCTAGGCGGTAACTTTGCCTTGCGGGTGGCGCGGCACGGCCCGGCCCGCGGTCTGCGGGTGGGGCGGGCCGTCGGAGTCTGTCCGGTTCTGAACCCGGCCCACGCACTGGTGGCCATGGAGCAGGGCCCGCGGTTCTACGAGAAGTACTACAACCGCAAATGGGGTCGTTCGCTGCGCAAGAAGCAGCAGTACTTCCCCAACGACTACGATTACGACACCTGGTTTAGCCTGGACACGATGCGCGAAAAAACGGACTT
>JAHEFS010000152.1 GCA_024640045.1 Chromatiales bacterium
AAATGGTGCCGGCAGGGTGACTCGAACACCCGACCTACGCATTACGAATGCGCCGCTCTACCAGCTGAGCTATGCCGGCACTGGAAGGGCCGCAAAGTATATTCAATTCAAGTGCACTAAACAACGTTCCGCGCCCTGCCCGACCGGTTCCTGCATGCCGTTCCACCGTACATTTCTAGCGGCATTTTCTTACTGCGAGACACGACCTCCTCCCATTGGTTACACCTGGCCGCCGGGTCACACTGACAGACCTGGTTTGTTTGTAGATCAAGGCTCGAACAGGTATCAGTGTGATGAAAAATCAAACGGGATTCAGCCTTCTGGAACTGTCCATTGCGATCGGCGTGATGGCAATTGGGATGTCAGGATTATGTGCGCTCCTGATCCATGCCGTCGCCGGCACGGCGCTGGCCTCTCAGAACGCCACGGCAGCCTGGCTGGCCAGTGGCCTGGCGCAACAACTGGCGCTGACCCCGCTCAGCCTCCAGTCATTTCCAGATCATGCGAACCCCACGCCAGAGTGTACGAGCGGCGCCCATTGTTCACCCATCGAATTCACCAGATTCAATCTTTCACGTTGGCAGGAGAATGTTGCTCGAACAATGCCTCAGGGCCAGGGCATCGTCTGCCAGGATGGCAGCCCCGATGATGGCATGCCCGGTGCCGATGGCTGCGACGGCTCCGGCCATCTGGTTATCAAGGTGTTCTGGCGGCAGCCGGCAAGCAAACACGTGCAGTGGGCGCGTCACACCCAGCGGCTGGACTCATGAACGGCGTACACGGCCACGGCACCGGGTTTAGCCTGGTCGAAATATTGGTTGCCCTGTTGATCGCTGCATTGCTCACCCTGGGTATTGTCCAGATTACCCAGGCAGCCACCGCTGCCTACCAACTCCAACGCAACCTCTCGGCTTTGCAGGAAAATGCGCGATTCGCCCTGCAGATGATCGAGCGCGAAGTGACGCAAGCTGGCTTTCGGCATCAGCCCTGGCAGGCACCGCGCCTGCACCTGTTGGAGGGTTCTGCCGACAATATTTCCAGGCGCGGAGACCGCCTCACCTCCTGGCGCTGGTCTGACCGCAACTGCTTTGAGAACCGTAACCCGGCGAAAGACGGAAACGGACAACCTCGGTTCTACCTGCGCGTCACCCGTTTCGAAGTATCTGCCAGCAACCAACTGTCCATGAATTGTCGCTATGGCCCGGACACCGACGAACTGGTTACCCAGGTAAATCGCCTTGGATTGGTCGAAAATACTGCCTCCCTGCAATTACTGTTCGCCGAGGACAGCGACTCAGACCACCGCGCGGATCGCTGGGTCAAGGCGGCAACCTGGGCAGACGATGCCGGCATCGTGGGCATCCGGGCTGGTGTGCTGCTATACAGCCCTGACAAGATCCGCCAAGCGCCCCGCGCGACACTCGCCCTGCTGGACGAGCCAGCGGTTGACGCCTCACCCGAACGCCTCTACCGGGCTTTCGATACAAGTTTCGCCATCCGCGGCAGGATCCAACAATGAACCGGAAAGTGCCCTCTTCCGCGCGCAGCCAGGGCTCGGCCCTGCTGCTCAGCATGGTGCTGTTGACGGCCCTGACGCTGCTGGGACTCGCGGCGGTCGCAGATGGTCAACTGCAAGTCAGGGTTGCGGGCATCCAGGCCAGCGTGGATCAGGCCGAGCGTGCCGCCGATTCAGCACTGGCCTGGGCGGAACGCTGGCTGTTCAGCCGTCGTGGGGACGGACGCCCCGACCTATGTGCGGCGGTTTGTGGTGCTGGAACTGTCATAGAAGACGCCACAGCGTTCCCGGAACACCCGGAACAGGCCAACCCGGACTGGTGGGCGCAACATGGCCATCCGGCTGGGCTGGACCCGGTCAGCGGCCAGACCTTTTTTGAAAAAGCTGAGAGCGACCCTGCAAACCTCTGGGTAATTGGAGAGATCCCGGTGGCTGCGGAGCACAGTCAGCAGGGAGCTTTCGAACTCGGGTACTACCGCGTGATCGCCCGCGCCACGGACCCCACGGGAAAACAAGTCGTCGTGACCGAATCTATCGTGGCCCGGCCGTGGGGTAACGGCGAGTGGTCAGATGCACTGTCACGCCCGGTCGACTCTCCCGGTCTTTGTCAGCGCCATGCACTCGTACCCTGCGGCCGACTGGCGTGGCGACGGTTGCGTTAAATGTATATGCACTTTCTTCACACCAAAAAGCCCCATCATGCTCAAGGGTTCACACTGATCGAAACCATGATCGTGGTGCTCGTAATGAGCATCCTCGTCACCCTGGCAGCACCCTCCTATGTTCGCTTCCTGGATCGCGCCCACCGCACCCAGGCGATCGGCCAGTTGATGGGTATCGCGACGTGCCAGGAGCGGATACGTGCTTCCACAGGTGGCTACGACACCTCCCGGTGCCTGCCGGGTGACAGCGCGCACTATCGATTCACCTATCGGGAAACCGATCAGACGATTCCCCTCTTCTTTCAGTTAGCCGCCCAACCCCTCGGCTCGCAAACCTCTGATCCTTGCGGGGAACTGGTGCTGGATTCACTGGGCAGACGTTCAGTCGGCATGGCTTCCGCGGATACCACCCGCTGCTGGTCGGGTCGTTGATCGGCCTGTTCCATACACCAGATAATTTGAGTCAAGTCAGGAAGCTGCCGGGTTGCGTATAATTCCCGGGTTTGGTGATTGCTGATAGAGAGCGCGCGAACCCATGGCCGATTTTCCAAAGAAGACGCTGACAGACTGGCAGACACTGGCCGAGCGCGAATCCCGTGGCAAACCCCTGGATGACCTCACTGTCTCGACCCGTGAGGGCATCCCGGTCAAGCCGTTGTACACGGCGGCCGATCTGGAAGGCATCGATCATCTGGATTCCCTGCCTGGAACTCCACCTTTCGTACGCGGCCCCCGGGCCACCATGTACGCGGGGCGGCCCTGGACCGTACGGCAGTACGCGGGCTTTTCCACCGCCGAGGAATCCAACGCTTTTTACCGCCGCAACCTCGAAGCGGGTCAAACCGGGCTGTCGGTCGCTTTCGACCTGGCCACCCACCGTGGATACGATTCGGACCATCCGCGTGTTGTTGGTGACGTCGGCAAGGCCGGCGTGGCCATCGACAGCGTCGAGGACATGAAAATACTGTTCGACGGCATCCCGCTGGAAAAAATGTCGGTCTCTATGACCATGAACGGCGCGGTGCTACCGGTGATGGCCATGTACATCGTGGCCGCCGAGGAACAGGGCATTGGCCTGGAGCAACTGGCCGGCACGGTGCAGAACGACATCCTCAAGGAGTTCATGGTCCGCAACACCTACATTTATCCACCGGCGCCGTCGATGCGCATCGTTTCCGACATCATCGCCTTCACCGCCGGCCACATGCCACGCTACAACTCGATTTCGATTTCCGGCTACCACATGCTGGAAGCAGGCGCGACCTGCACCCAGGAACTGGCCTACACCATCGCCGACGGCATCGAGTATGTGCGTGCCGCAATAGCCAGCGGCCTGGATGTCGATGCCTTCGCCCCCCGACTGTCGTTCTTTTTCGGCATCGGCATGGATTTCTTCATGGAAGTGGCCAAGCTGCGAGCTGCGCGGTTGTTATGGTCGACGTTGATGGCGGAAAAGTTCTCGCCAAAAGACCCGCGCTCACTGATGCTGCGCACCCATTGCCAGACTTCCGGGGTCAGCCTCACAGCCAATGACCCTTACAACAACATCATACGTACGACCGTCGAGGCCATGGCGGCAGCACTGGGCGGCACCCAGTCGCTGCATACCAACTCCTTCGACGAAGCCCTCGCATTGCCGACTGACTTCTCGGCCCGCATCGCCCGCAACACCCAACTGGTGCTGCAGGAAGAAACCGGTATCACCCGCGTCGTAGACCCACTCGCTGGCTCTTACTATATCGAACGCCTCACCGCCGATCTCGCGAACGATGCCCGCAAGCTGATCGACGAGGTTGAAACCATGGGCGGCATGACAAAAGCGGTCGAATCCGGCATGCCCAAAATGCGCATCGAGGAAGCGGCTGCCCAGCGCCAGGCGGGTATCGACCGCGGGGAGGAAGTCATCGTCGGGGTCAACAAATACCGTTTGGCGGAAGAACCGCCGGTGGATATCCTGGACATCGACAACACGGCCGTGCGCCAAGCCCAGATTCGGCGCCTGGAAGCCGTGCGTTCGAGCCGCGAGGACGCGCGGGTCCAACAGGCACTTGCCGCCCTGACCGAAGCCGCCCGCGAAGAGACCGGCAACCTCCTGGCTCTGGCCATCGAAGCCGCCCGAGCCCGTGCGACGGTGGGTGAAATTTCGGATGCCCTCGAGCAGGTCTATGGCCGCTACCGGGCACGCACACCTTCCATTGCCGGCGTCTACGGCGCCGCCTATGCAAATGACACCGCATTTATGGACATCAAGAAAGCAGTAGAAAGTTTTGCCGCGCAGGAAGGCCGGCGGCCGCGCATGCTGGTCTGTAAGCTGGGGCAGGACGGGCATGACCGCGGCGCACGGGTCATTGCCACCGCTTTTGCCGATCTGGGCTTCGATGTCGATATCGGCGCGCTGTTCCAGACTCCGGAAGAAGCGGTACGCGAGGCCATCGAGAACGATGTGCATGTCATCGGCATCTCCTCGCAGGCGGCCGGGCACAAAACACTCGTGCCACAGGTGATCCAGGGCCTGAAAGACGCTGGCGCCTCGGATATTATCGTGGTCTGCGGCGGCGTGATTCCCCCGCAGGACTACGAAAGCTTGCGCGCGGCCGGCGTGGCCGCCATCTTCGGCCCTGGCACGAATATCCTGAAGGCCGCGGACGAGGTACTGGAAAAGATCAAGAGCAAACGACGGGCCGGTCAAGCCGGCTAACCCACGCCAACACGCCTACGGGCCAGCGGCGACCAGGGAGCGAAACATGAAAGAGATCGTCGAACAACTGGAACAGAAACGCCAGGCGGCAGCCCTGGGGGGCGGCCAGCAGCGCATCGACCGACAGCACGGCCGCGGCAAACTCACCGCCCGGGAGCGCATCGAATTACTGGTGGACGAGGGCAGTTTCGAGGAATGGGATACCTTCGTCGAGCACCGCTGTACCGATTTCGGCATGGAGAACAACAAGGTGCTGGGCGATGGCGTGGTCACGGGCTACGGCACCATCAACGGCCGCATGATCTTCGTCTTCAGCCAGGATTTCACCGTCTTCGGCGGATCGCTGTCGGAAGCGCACGCGGAGAAAATCTGCAAAATCATGGACCAGGCCATGAAGGTCGGGGCACCCGTGATTGGGCTCAACGACTCCGGCGGCGCGCGTATCCAGGAAGGGGTGGTGTCACTGGGCGGCTACGCCGAGGTATTCCAGCGCAACGTGCTGGCCTCCGGTGTGGTGCCCCAGATATCAGTCATCATGGGTCCCTGCGC
>JAHEFS010000153.1 GCA_024640045.1 Chromatiales bacterium
CATCCACCCGCACCAGCAGATTAAGCAGTTCCTCGGCAATGCCGTCGGAGAAAAACTCCTGCTCTGGGTCGGTGCTCATGTTAACGAAGGGCAGGACCGCGATGGAAGGTTCGACAGCAGCCGGCTCCGTGGTGACAGGCTCCACTGGCGCCACAGTTGCTGTCGAGGCCTCGCTTTGTGTTGGCTCCTGGCTCGCGGGCTGGCTGAAGCGATCGATTAACAGGTAGGCGATGGCCAGCGCCATCAGCACCAGGATGGTGGTGTTGAGCTTGCGGCCGGTTTGTGGGGCAACGGATTGGCTTCGGTCCACGT
Organism: Chromatiales bacterium; assembly: GCA_024640045.1. Lineage (GTDB taxonomy): Bacteria > Pseudomonadota > Gammaproteobacteria > Xanthomonadales > SZUA-36 > WTJD01. The sequence goes on from JAHEFS010000153.1 coordinate 313, forward strand.
CCTTGTCGAGCTTGAGTCCCTCCGGCGTCAGTTCGAATGCCCAGGCAAAGATCAGCACGACCGGGAAGCCAATCCCCAACACCAACAAGATGCCCTGGAAGAACCAGTCCGGCGCACCGATGTTGTCGATCATCACGTCGGCCACCTGCACCAGCAGCCAGGCCACGATCAGGTAGGCGATGCCCACGCGGAACACATTGCGTCGTTTGAGTTCTGCAAAGAGGCTCACAGGACTTCCTCCGCTGTCAATTGGTAGAAGCGCGTCCGCTCTTCCGTCATGATCTGTTCAATGTCTTCTATGGCTTGCTGGAACCTACGTTCGAGCCGGAGTGGGTCAAACATGGGATGGTTGAGTGAGAACCACCAGCCGACCAGTTGTTTTTCATCCACGCCGCGCCTGATCGACATCAGGGCTGATTCAAGATCTTCGTTGATGACATGGCATTGCGCGGCGTCCAGGCTGAGTTCGTTTTGGCGGTGCGGCAGCAGGTCAGCTTCGATGTGCTCAAGCGTTGCCTGGACCATGCGTCGAGCGAGTTCCCTGTCCGCGCCGGCATAGACCACCCAGGCCAGCTGACAGGCGCGATCTGGCACATTGCGGGCGAGGTCAAGCCAGCGCTGCTCTTCTATTTCCTTCCCCTCGTTACCCGTGAATGCCAGTTGTATATCTGCCAGAGCCTTGGCCGGCTCGTTCCTGAACGAGTGGAGCACCCCTCGAAAACCGAATCCACTCATGGACGCGGGCGCCAGCGCATTGGCATAGGCAGTGGCGGTCTCCACTGCGGCATCCATGCGGCCCTGACGGGAGTTGATGATCGTCTGAGCGAAAGCTTCGGTAGAGCTATTGGGGTCGAGGTTGGTAATTCGTTCAATCAGACCGTCGTATTCTTCGTCCATATCCATGGAGGTCAGAAACCAGATTTCTTGTAGGTGGAACAGGATGTTACCGGGATCCTGCACCTGCGCCCTGCGCTGCCAGAGCAAGGCCTCGGCCATCCGGCCCTTCTCGGCCTGGATGCGCGCCATGGTTCGATAGTTGACCGCGAACCCAGGGTCCAGCTGGATCAGTCGATTGAGTTGTTGCTCCGCTTCATCAAGCCGGCCCAGATCGCTCAGTACCTTGACCTGCTGGTTTCTGATCTGCTTTGAGAGCGGGTCCAGTTCCGCGGCGCGCTCAACGGCCGAAAGCGCGTCTGTCAGGCGATCGTCAAACTGTTGCAAATAGCCGGAATAGCGCAGCCAGGCTTCGGCCAGGCCGGGGCTGAGCTCCATTGCGCGAACCAGGCCGGCTTCGCGTTCTTTCCGCCACGAGCCGTCGCGGTAACTGATAAGGAGGTCCTGCGCCAGGTGCGCCTCGGCCAGTTGTTCATTCAGTGAGAGGGCCTGGTCTGCCGCCTGTTGCAACAAACGGGTAGTCTCGTCCAGCTTCATGTCGCTGTAGCGGAACTTTTGGTCGACGGCTTGGGCATATCCTGCCCAGGCCAGCGCGAAAGACGGGTCGGTTTCTACGGCTTCGCTGAACGACTCGAATGCCTCATTGGCGCCCTTGGAGTTACTCAGGGCCAGTGCCTGTCGTCCGCGCAGGTAGGCGTTGTACGCGTTAATGTTGGCTGTGGGCTGGTTACTGATGCGTTGCTGCTCATCGGGGCTCAGGGTGGCCTCGAGCGCGTCGGCGATCTGGCTGGAGATTTCACTTTGGATCGCAAAAAGGTTGTCGGCTGTCAATTGACGATCATAGGTTTCGGCCCAAAGGTGTTCATCACTGGCAGCGTCGATGAGTTGCACATTGATTCGCACCGTGTCGCCTGAGCGCTGGACTGCGCCTTCCATGATGTGGGCCACCCCAAGTTCACCGGCGATTTCGGGGATGGTTTTCTCGGTACCGCGGAATTGAGAGACGGTGGTGCGTGAGATCACCTTGAGTCCGCTGATACGCGCAAGATTGGTCAGCAGGTCGTCATGCACGCCGTCGACGAAATACTCGTCATCTTTGAGGCGGCTGCGATTGTCGAACGGCAGTACGGCGATCGACTGGCGGCTCATGGAGATTCCGGCATTGGGAGTCGCTGCGGGATTATCCACCTGCAGGGCTTCACGCAGGTACAGCTTGTCCAGTAACAGGTAGGCAACCGCCACCAGCGCCAACACCAGAATCAGGTTGTTGAGTTTTTGCCGGGTCTGGTTACGGCTGGCCTCGTCAGGCCCGACCTTTGAATCCCATTTCAGACCATCCGGTGTCAGTTCCAGCGCCCAGGCGGCGATCAGGAACAGGGGAAAGCCGATGACCAGGCCGATAATCAAACCACGTATGGTCCAGTCGGGCGCCTCGAAGGCCTCAAACAGAATGTCGCCCACCTGGATGAGCAGCCACGCGACCACGATGTAGGCAATGCCTACCCGGAACACATTGCGGCGCTTGAGTTCTGCGAACAACGACATCAGGCGTTGCCCCGCTTGACCGGCAGCTGGCGTTCTGCGTCGCTGGCCTCGAGTTGCGCGCGCATTTCCGCTGCATCCTGCTTCATTCTCAGCATTTGTTCCCGGAACAACGGATCGTTTTTCCAGCGCTGAAGGATCGGGTTCCGCTCACGGCTAATGCGGCTCATCAGGCCCTTGTCAATGGCATTCGCCAGGGCCGCCATGGCGGCATCGCGGTCATTGTCGAAGGTGGCGAGGTATGCCTGGTACAGGTAAGGCAGTGGGTTCTGGGGTTGAACCTCGGAATACCGCTGCGAAAACGCGCGCAACTCGGCAGTCAGCCGCTCCCGTTCTTCACCCGCAGGCAGCAGGTTGATCAGAGAAGCCAGGGTATCTGCGTAGTCTTCGGAAAACAGTCCGTCCTCGAATTTGCCGCGGATACTGATGGCCTCGCGGTACAGACCTTCAGCAAGCTCCGCCCGGCCCAGCATCTCCTGGGTGTAACCCAGCCATTCCAGTGCGCCAGGTTGTCGAACGGGCGATGTGTCGATTTCCTGCTCAAGCGCTGCCCGGAGTGTTTCCCAATGACCCTCGTAACTCTCGACCAGTCTTTGCGCAAACACCGACCAGCGGGCCTTGGGCCCACGTTGGTTTGCGATTTCTGCCCATTCCCTGGCCGATTCCAGGTCTTCCAGCCAGGCGTATTGGTTCGCGATCATCCAGGCTGGAAACGTGTCACCCGGCCGCAACTGGTGCGCCATCCGAAACTTGGGAATGGCGAGGTGGGGAAGACCCTGTCTGCGAAGGAGTTGCCCCCACCACTCATACGGATTCGGATTCTCGGGCGCCTCAAGTACGATTTCCCGGATCATGGCCTCCGCTGCATCGCGGTCGCCAGCGGCCGCCGTGGCACCTGCCAGGCGAAGTCGTGCCTCTTCGTCGAGCGGGTCCAGTTCCAGGCTGCGCCGTGTCAGTTCCATGGCCCGTTCGGGGTCCAGTTCGAACAGATATGCTGACAGTCCGGACAGGGCCTGAACATAATTGGGGTTAACACGCAGCGCCTGTTCGTAAGCCGCCCGGGCTTCAGAATCTCGTGACTGGTAGCCCATCAGGTTGCCGCGGGCTGTCAGGGCTTCGGGCAGCTTGGGGTCCAGGGCCAGCGCCTTGTCCTGCGCTTTGGTTGCCAACACAAATGCAGTCGCCGTTTCCATGGTGCCGTAGTCGGCCAGCAGCAGGTAGGCGTCTGCGATACCGCTCCAGGCAGGTGCGAACTGCGGATCATTGGCGGTGGCCTGGGTAAAATATTCAAGAGCCCGTTCCAGGCTGGCCTCATTCAAATTCCGCAAGTGATGGCGGCCCAGAAGATACAGGTCATAGGCTTCGAAGTTCGCCGCCGCGTGGGTTTCCAGCGGCACCGCACCCTGGCCCAGCAGGGGCAGTTTGAGCGCTTCGACAATTGCGGTGGCGATTTCGTCCTGCACCACGAAGATGTTATCCAGGCTGCGGTCGTAGGTTTCTGACCACAGGTGGAAGCCGTCGTCTACCTTGATCAGCTGTGCCGTGATCCGGACCTGGTCGCCGGCCTTGCGCACCGAGCCCTCCAGCACCGTGGCCACGTTGAGCTTTTGCCCGATGTCGGCAATGTCGGCCTCGGAGTTTTTGAACTTGAAGGTCGAAGTACGCGCAGCGACCTTAAGCCCATCCACCTTGGCGAGCAGGTTGAGCAGTTCTTCGCTCAGCCCGTCGGAGAAATATTCGTTGTCGGCATCCGCGCTCATGTTGACGAAGGGCAGCACGGCAATGGACTTGTCCAGCGCCTCTTCCGTTTCGGTGCTTTTCGTTGTTTGGCTTTCGTCCGGACCGCGCGCCTGGCGCTCCCAGATGAAATAGCCCAGGGCGATGACCAGAACGACAATGATCGCGCGGTCCAGCTTGCGTCCCGTCTGGCCCGCGATGGAGCGGGTTGGGTCGACTTCCCGGCCTTTCCTGATGCCATCGGGCGTCAGTTCAAAGGCCCAGGCAAAAATCAGCACCACGGGAAAGCCAATCGCCAATACCATCAGGATGGCCTGGAACAGCCAGTCCGGCGCACCGATGTTGTCGATCATCACGTCGGCGACCTGGATCAGCAGCCACGCCACCACGAGGTAGGCAACCCCCACCCGGAACACGTTGCGGCGCTTTAATTCCGCGAACAGACTCATGCGTTTACCTCCAATCTGCACATGGAAGTGCCAACGCGAGGCTGAGCCGAGCGCAAGAGCGGAGCAGAACCACGCTCCTGCGCAGCGACATGCAGGCGGCATAGGGACATGCCGTCCTGCTCATGCTTTAGTTCGGCGAACAAACTCATGCTTCGGTATCACTCTTGTTGGTTTGCATGGCTTCCCAGTAGGGTAGTAGGCCAATCTTGTTCAGCATGGCTTCCCAACGCGGATCCGTATATAAAGGCTTGAAAGCGGGATCGACCAGGATGGTGTTGAATCCCCCGTCCCGTTGTTCATAGGAAACTTCGAGCCACTCGAAGGCCTTGTCGGCTTCGCCCCGCCAGGCGGAAACGCTGGCGACCTGGAAGGCGCCGTAGTGGCCAAATTCATCGATCAAACGCTGCAGGGCGCGGTCGGATAACTCCGGGTGGTTCAGCGCATGTTGAATCAATGCCATTC
>JAHEFS010000154.1 GCA_024640045.1 Chromatiales bacterium
GCTTTCACGGGCGGCAGCGGGGAAGAGGCCCTGATCATGGCCGCGACCGCGCAACTCTGTAATCACTTCGGGTTCACCACCAGCGTCGCCAGCGGCATGACCGACGCCAAGACCATGGATGTGCAGGCCGGTTACGAGAAGGCCCTGACTACGCTTGCGGCAGCGCTGGCGGGCGGCAACCTGATTGCGGCCTATCCAGGCATTACCGGCAGCCTGATCGGCCAGTCTTTCGAAGGCATGATCATAGACAACGACATGATCGGCAACGTGCAGCGTATCCTGCGCGGGGTCGAGGTCAACGACGAGACGCTTTCCTACGATGTCATCCGGGATACGGTCTTCGGCGCCGGGCATTTTCTGGGCAGTCAGCAGACGCTGGCAGTGATGCAGAGTGAATACCTGTACCCGTCTGTCGCGGATAGGCGCACCCCGGGTGAGTGGGAGGAAATGGGTTCGAAGAACCTCTACGAGCAGGCGCATGTTCGGGTGCACGACATGCTGTCCGCGCATTATCCGGCCTATATCGACCCCGCCACCGATGCCCGGCTCAGGGAACGTTTCCCGATTCGACTGGCCCCGGCCGACATGCAGGCGGGAAATGGGCGTTGGGGTTAGGTTGTGCGGCGATGGAATGTAACCGCTTACCAATGAATCCTAAGTAGGGTAGCATCGGGCTATCAAAAAAAATGGTCAGGTTGACTGGTTGGTCGCCTAGCGTTCCAAAAACTTATTAGAAACCAGGGAGTCACGCGTGTACCTGCAAACCCTCGATTACACAGTAGTTGCTATCTACGCGGTTTTTCTTTTATTCATTGCCCAGTGGGTATCCCGCGAAAAAGCCGGTCACCAGAAAGATACCAGTGATTACTTTCTGGCGGGTCGAGCTCTGCCATGGTGGGCCATTGGTGCCTCGCTTATTGCCGCCAATATTTCAGCCGAACAGATCATTGGCATGTCCGGGTCTGCCTGGGTGATGGGGATTGCTATTGGTGCTTACGAGTGGATGGCCGCGCTCACCTTGATCATCGTCGGCAAGTGGTTGTTGCCCGTGTTCCTGAAGCACCAGATCTATACCATGCCGCAATTCCTGGAGCAGCGTTATGACCATCGCGTGCGGATGGTGATGGCCTTTTTCTGGCTGGGGGTTTACGTCTTCGTCAACCTGACATCTATCCTGTGGCTGGGTGCGCAGGCGGTGACAACGGTCACCGGTGTCGACCTGGTCTGGGGCCTGGTGGGTCTGGGCGCTTTCGCCACCGCCTATTCGCTTTACGGTGGTCTGAAAGCCGTGGCGATGACCGATATCATCCAGGTCACGTTACTGGTGCTGGGCGGGATTTTCATTGCCGGAATAGCACTAGACCAGGTCTCGGGCGGGCAGGGCATATTGGCTGGATTCGGCGTGTTGCTGGAAAAGGTGCCAGACAAGTTTGACCTGATCTTCACCAAGGACAGCCCGCATTACCAATACCTCCCGGGTATCTCGGTACTGGTCGGCGGCATGTGGATCATGAACCTGTCCTATTGGGGCTTCAACCAGTACATCATCCAGCGCGCACTGGCTGCCAAGAATGTACCTGAAGCCCAGAAAGGCATTATGTTCGCGGCTTTTCTGAAGATGCTGATTCCCGTCATCGTCGTGCTGCCGGGTGTGGCTGCGGTCATGCTGGCACCCGACCTGGAGGCACCCGACAAGGCGTATCCAACCGTGATGCGTTTGCTGCCGGCGGGCTTGCTTGGCCTGGTTTTCGCAGCCCTGATCGCCGCGATCGTTTCCTCTCTGGCCTCGATGATGAACTCGATTTCGACCATCTTCACCATGGATTTCTATCGGCATCACATCAACCGGGAAGCCTCAGAGCAAAAACTGGTTCGTATTGGCCGCACCGTCAGCCTGACAGCGATGATCATCGCCATGATTCTGGCCAAGCCCCTGCTGGGCCAATTCGATCAGGCGTTCCAATATATTCAGGAATTCACGGGCTTCTTCACTCCTGGCGTCTGTGCCCTGTTCCTGTTGGGTATTTTCTGGAAGCGAACCACAGCCAACGGTGCTTTGGGCGTTGCCATTGGATCTGCTGTCTATTCCGTAGCCTTTAAGTTCTTGTGGCCGGCCCTGCCGTTCATCGACCGGGTTGGGATGGTGTTCCTGCTGTGTATCGTAACGGGCGTGGTAATTTCACAGGTTCAGCGTGCTGAAAAACACCCCGATGCAATCGAGTACAAGGATGTGGATACTTCGACGACGACCGGATTCAATCTCGCGGCCCTCATCGTGGTGTTGATGCTCATAGCCCTTTACGCCACTTGGTGGTAAGGGTTTTGCGCGCCTTGGAGACCACATAGACCCGTGTTGACTTGGCTATTATCAGTGGGTCAAGATGACCGTAACAAGCCATCTGCGGGGCAATCGCGCAGATGGTTTTTTTCAACTTAGCATCGCAGGTATTGACCGATGAGCGAAGAACACGAAGACGACATCATCCTGGCCGAACTCGAGACCGATGAACTCGTCGAGCAAATGTGGGATGACCTCTACGATGGACTCGGCGAAGAGGTCGTAGAAGGTACCAATATCCTGCTGGAGCGCGGCTGGTCCGCCAAGCAAGTGCTGGACGATGCCCTGGTCGGAGGCATGAATATCGTCGGCCAGGATTTTCGGGACGGTATCCTGTTTGTCCCCGAGGTGCTGATGGCGGCAAACGCCATGAAGGCCGGCATGGCCATCCTGCGGCCCCTGCTTGCAGAAACGGGCGCCAAGCCGGTGGGCAAGATGGTCATTGGCACCGTCAAGGGCGATATCCATGACATCGGCAAGAACCTGGTTGGCATGATGATGGAAGGCGCCGGCTTCGAGGTGGTCGACCTGGGTATCAATACCGACGCGGACGCGTATATCGAAGCGCTGAAAAAAGAACGGCCGGATATCCTGGGCATGTCGGCCCTCTTAACCACCACCATGCCTTACATGAAGGTGGTCATCGACGCCATGAAGGAAGCCGGGATGCGTGAGGACTTCATCGTAATGGTGGGTGGCGCGCCATTGAACGAGGAATTCGGCAAAGCGGTGGGCGCGGATGCTTACTGCCGTGACGCTGCCACTGCCGTCGAAGTAGCCAAACAGCTTGTCCAGGAGCGACGCGCAGCGGGCTAAGAAGCACGCATGCCGGACGCCTGTGAATCCGACCGTCCTGATCATCGCCTGTGGGGCCCTGGCCCACGAACTGGTCGAGGTGCAGCGGCGCAACCAGTGGACGCATGTCCGCATCCAGTGTCTGCCCGCTCACCTGCATAACAGTCCAGGCGAAATTCCCGGTGCGGTTCGCGCGGCGGTGCGGCGTTATCGCGATCAATACGATCACCTGTTCGTGGCCTACGGGGATTGCGGCACGGGTGGCGTATTGGATGCCGAACTGGCAGAACTGGGCGTCGAGCGCCTGCCGGGTACCCATTGCTACGATTTCTTCGCAGGGCAGGACAGATTTGCGGGGTTGGCTGAGGCGGAACCAGGCACTTTCTACCTGACCGATTTTCTGACCCGACATTTTGACCGATTGGTGCGGCAAGGCCTGGGTCTGGACCGATATCCCCAGTTATTGCATCAGTATTTCGGTAATTACCGCCGCGTCGTATTGCTGTCGCAATCGCCCTCGGCGGAATTGACTGAAATGGCCCGTGCACATGCCGGATATCTCCGCCTGGATTTTGTTGAGCAAGTGACCGGGTTGGGTCCGTTGGAACTGGCATTACGGGACGGAGTGGCGAATTGGCCAAGCTGATCACCATCTATTGGCGCGATATTCCGGCCCAGGTCATCGGCCGGGCCGGGCGCGGCAAGTTCAAACGGGAACTGGAGAAGCGCTTCCAGGAAGCCATTGACCGGGCGGCCATGCGGGCCGGCCGGGGCTCCAGCGATGCCTACCTCGAGGACTGGCGCCGCGAAACCGAGATGGTGGCAGGCGATCTAGGGGCTCTGGTCGAGGCGCGTGCGAACGAACTCGAAACGCAGTTCGACGACGAGCGCCTTGAAAAAGTGATCAAGGCGGGTGGCCGCTTGGCGGCAGAAAGTCAGGATGACTGAGTCCCGGCGAGATTTCCTGGTGGTTTTTTCGCCGTCCGGCAAGCGCGGCCGGTTCGCGGCCGGCACGCCGGTGCTGCAAGCGGCGCGTCGCCTGGGGGTGGACATCGATTCGGTTTGCGGCGGCCGCGCCATTTGCGGGCGCTGCCAGGTGGTGGTGACAGAAGGCGAGCTGGCCAAGCACGGTATTCACTCGCGAGCCAGCCACCTTTCAGGGGTGGGTGAGGCTGAACAGGCATTCGGCACGCGCCGTAGCCTGGCGGCCGACCGGCGCCTGGGCTGCCAGGCCCTGATCGAGGGCGACCTGGCCATCGACGTTCCGGCTTCCAGCCAGGTGCACAAACAGGTGGTGCGTAAAGCGCACGAAGCACTCGACATCGAAATCGACCCTGTCGTGCGCCCCTATTTTGTCGAAGTGGCCCAGCCGGATATGCACGATCCGCGCGGTGACCTGGAACGCCTGCGCGAGGCGATCACGCAGGAGTGGGGTATCGAAGCCCTTTATTGGGACCTGCGTATGACCCAGTCCCTGCAGAAGACCCTGAGGGCGGGAGACTGGAAAGTCACGGTGGCTATCCACAACGGCAACGAGATCGTCGCAGCCTGGCCAGGTTTTCGCGACCGCCTGTACGGCATGGCCGTGGATGTTGGTTCTACCACCATCGCCGCCCACCTGTGCGATCTGTGTAGTGGCGAAGTGCTGGCCAGCGCCGGGCGCATGAATCCGCAAATCCGCTTCGGTGAGGACCTGATGAGCCGGGTTTCCTACATCATGATGAACGACGGGGGTGAGCATGAGTTGACCCGCGTGGTGCGGGAAGCCATCAACGAACTGGCCGTGGAAGTGGCGGCCTCTGCAGGCATCGAGGTTCGCGACATTATTGAAATGACCGTCGTTGGAAACCCGGTCATGCAGCACCTGGTGCTCGGCTATGATCCGCGTGAACTGGGCCAGGCGCCGTTCGCCCTGGCCAGTGATTCTGCTGTCAATATTCCGGCCCGGGACCTGGGTATCCGCCTTCATCCCGGAGGTTATGCCTACGTGCTGCCATGCATCGCCGGCCACGTCGGCGCCGATATGGCCGGTGTGCTGCTGGCCGAAGCGCCGTGGGAGCGAGAGGACATTTCGCTGTTGGTGGACGTGGGTACCAATGCTGAGATCGTATTGGGCAACCGTGATCGCCTGTTGGCCGCTTCCAGCCCGACCGGGCCGGCCTTCGAAGGTGCCCAGATCAGCGCTGGGCAGAGGGCGGCGGCCGGTGCCATCGAACGGGTCAGGGTCGACCCGGAAACACTGGAACCGCGCTTCCGC
>JAHEFS010000155.1 GCA_024640045.1 Chromatiales bacterium
GTGGACCTGCTCGCCCCAAAATTCGTGGGGAATGCCGATGACGGCGCATTCGGCGACTGCAGGGTGAGCATAAACGGCCTCTTCCGTTTCAGCCGAATAGACGTTCTCCCCGCCACTGACAATCATATCTTTTACCCGGTCGACAATGAACAGCATGCCGTCCTCGTCGAGCCAGCCGCCGTCTCCGGTGTGCAGCCAGCCACGACGCTTTGTCTCCGCAGTCATCTCCGCCAGCATCCAGCATCCGATCAGCGCTTCAAGGACAGTTCGGCTATGACCGCCAGGTGATCCGACACCCGTTCGTCGGCGACTCGCATGGACCGGAACTCCAGGTCGTTCGACGCCAGTATCCAGTCCAGTCGTTTCTTACCGTCCTTGTAGGTACCGAGGTGACCGGCTTCCGGCTGCCATGTCACCAGCCCGGCACGTTCCGCGATGTCTTGCAGCGCGGATCCCCCTTTTCTCCACTCGGCGTTGAAATCGCCGAGGACGATGATCGGCGGCGTCAGCGTGTCCAGACGTCGGGACATTTCAGCAAGTTGTGCCTCGCGCACCGATTCGCGGGAGAAATCCAGGTGTACTGACACCACATGCAGGCGTACCGGCGCGTCGAGCGCTCCGCCCGGGTTCCAATCGAATGCACCCAATGTGAAGCCCTTCGACGCGGTCGGGGGCGAGGGTGCGAAATCATGGGTCATCTGAGTGGCAAAACGGGTTCGAGCCAATAGGGCGGTGCCGAACGAGTACAGCCATGTCACGGCATGAAGACCATGCGTTGTGCAAGGGTACACGGCTGCTCGGGCCAGGAATTCCACGTGATCGAAGTTGCCGCTCCAGCGTGAGGGTCCATCCGCTTCCTGCAATGCCACCAGGTCGGCATCGATGTCTCGCAACAGGCGAGCTACCCTGACCAGGTTTTCACGGGTTGCGGCAGACCTTTGCAGCATCTGATTCAGGGCCAACCCGCGCCCATGCGCGAGATTCAGGGTCGCCACGCGCAACGATTCGGACTTCAGGACACGGCCTTTTTGCAGGCAGCTTGCAGACTCTTCCTGACTGTGGGCCGCGGAACATGCGGCCATCCCAGCCAGGAATGCGCAACAACGCAGAAAGCGCCTCATGACGGCACAACGGTGGGTCTTCGAGTCACAGTAGCGGTCGCTGCACTCAAAACAGCCAGATCAGCCCGGTGGCCTTGAGCGTCTTGTAGACGGTTCTCTGTTGCCGAGTGGTTGACCCAGCCATACCTCCCTTGTCGACCAGTTTGCGGCGCATTTCCAGCCACTCGGGGCTGCCCCAACGATAACTGATGCTTTTGAGTTGCTCGACCGCTTCGTCCAATTGTTCGGCCAGCGCCTCGCTCCTGAAGAAGTAGCCCATCTCGCTATTGAACAGCCGGGATCGATAGTCGAAATTGTCCGTGCCGACAAAGCCGATATCCTCTTCGAGCCAGAACTTGGCGTGCAATTTGCCATAGGCGATTCCGTCCGGGCCGAATTGGTCGGAGTCCAGTTTACCGGTCTGATACACGCGCAGCCGTGGGTGGTTGATCTGCTCCATCCAGGCAGCACTGCGGGTAATTTCGCCGCCCAGTTCATCTTCGAATGACATATCCAGCCATGCCTCGCGCAGTTCAGGGTCCAGTAACAAGCGTGGCACGGTGTCCATGTCGATGACCGACTGCGTGGAAAAATTGTCCGAGGTCAACGCCGAGTTGATAATGATCTCGATGGTTGCCTGAGGGTTTTCATCCAGCCATGCGCGGATCGACTGCGCCTCATCAAGCAGGGTCTTGCCGTCCTGATCCGTGTAGTGGGCGAGAAACAGGTAGGGCGACACGAGCCGGGTCAGTTCAACGTCGTCGGTATTGTCCTGGATTGTCTGCATCACGTAGAGGATGGAATTGGGGTTGCTTTCCAGGTTCGATACCGCCTCGCTAACCGCCCTCTTGCTGTCCAGGTTGGCGAGATTGTGTGCCAGCAGAGCCTGGGTCGGTTGCAGCGTGTTTGCCAATTGCTCCGCGATGCCGTCAAAGTTCTTGCTCATCAAGGGCATCGACTTCAGTTTGCCTAGCGCGGCGTCGGCTTTGGCGAGTTCGGAGAAATACAGCCGCCGCGCCTGGTCACTGTTGACTGGCCGAAGCAATGAGTTGCCCTGGTACAGGAAAAGCAGCGTGTAAAAAACGGTCGAAATCTCGCCGATGGTTGGTTCATCCTGGTCCGCGACGGAATGCAGCAGGATTTCCGAATCGCGATAGGTGTGCGGCTCGATGTTGCCGTCCTCGGTGATTCCATAATAATTCATGGAAATATTGCGCCCGCCGGTCATCATGTAGGCTTTGTCCGGAAAGGCGCCATCAGCGACCAGCAGCTTATCGTGCGAACGACGATTGGGATTGCCCCGCAGGTTCGAAACCGCGTTGAAAATAACGACCTGAACGCGGGCTCTGCGGTCGGTTGTTGCGCCCGCCGAATTGCGCATGAAACCGGCCTCTTCTTCACACAATTCCAGCGCCTTCAACGCGGTCTTGCTGGTGCTGAAGGAGCCCAGCGAATCCACCATCAGGCGCACGTCTACCCCGCGCTTCACCGCATCGCACAAGGCACCGATCACTGCGTACCCGGCCAGGTCGAGTTGAAAAATGTAGTACGTCAGGTCCAGGGTATGCTGCGCATTCTCAATCAACCATATTTTCGCGGCCAGTGAGTCGCGCGCCGCTTCGTTCGTTGGGCCATAGATGCGACCGAATGCGTCCACCACCGGTATATCGGCTTCGACGCCGATCCGCACCGGGTCGGCGTCGATCTCACTGACCGAGATGTAGCGTCGATCGTCGTGCAATTGCGAGATGGTCGGATCGGTGATGGCGCCGGCGGGCGGACAGGGTGCCAGTCCCGCTGCTGAGCCACAGGGTTGGGGTGCTGGGATGCTTGCCGCGCACCCGCCAAGCAGTAACAGTGCACAGGCCACCGTTGGCGACCACAGAGCGGCGAGTGGAGCCTTTTTCATTTGGTGAACCACGATCGCGAGGTGAAGGTCAGTGCGCTGAAGTCGCCGTCGGGGCTGAACTTGATGCCCAAGCCCAGGCGGTGTGGTTTCCACAGCCAGAAATTGAAAGGCCGATCGCGCAGGCTCAGCGCGAAACCCAGCTCGATAATGTCATCAATCGGAGTCGACGTGCCGTCGCCGTTATCGAAACGCAGTTCCGTTTTGAGCAATGTATAGGCCGCATGCCAGTGGGCGTTCCAGGCCTGGCCTGCAAACGCGCGTTGCAATGGATGTCCGGCTTCGATTCCCAGCAGGACACTGGACAGCTTATCCGAATCTGAATCGCTGGCATTATGGCCGGCCACGTGCACATTGCCCAGCAGGCTCCACTCCACGTGCTCGGATTGAATGGTGTAGCGACTCTTTATCCCCGCCTCCCAGATCCATGCAGTTTCACCGGTTTCGAACTGCTTGCCGATGCCCCCCTTGGCGAAGGGCCGCAAGGACAGCCGCCGGTTGACGGGGATCTCAACCTCCACCCCTGGCGTGAAACTTGCGGTGCCAAAGTTGTCCGTCAAAGTGATTCCGGGCAGATCCTCGAAATCCATGTTGTGCAACCCCAGCGTCAGGGGATAGTGAATTTCCCAGCCGAGTTCGCGGTGGCCATCGTCGTACGAGGCGCGCGAAAGAGTCTGCCTGGGAGGAATACTGAAAACAAAAACAGAACGGTTGTCTTCCACTTGGTACCAGCCAGTGCCAAAAAAGGAGGAAAATGCCCAATGTACGGTTTCCGGCGGATCGGCAGCAGGCTCCGCTGCGGCAATCAGCGGGCATGCCAGCAGAGCTGTAATGACTGGCTTCAAAGCCATTCTCCATGGCCCGCTTCAAAAGGCAGGCGCTGCTCTCGGGGGATCATTTGAGTTTAATGGCGGGTGCTGCGGATGGAAAGTGTCATGGTTCGGTACGCAAGGGAGGAGGTTCGAGGTAACTCGCGGCGTGCAGCTTGTCTCCCGCAAACCTTGCGCCTCTACCAGAGCCCCTCGCCCCTGGCGAAATAAAGGGCCGCATCGAGAATCAAGACCAGGCCCAGGATGCCGATCAGCAGGGGCATCAGTACGCTGCTTACCCTTTCCAGCCATTCGTTAATGCGTGCCAGCGTAGCCTTGCTTCGCTCGCCCATGACCAGGACAAGCACTGGAACCAGCAGGAAAGGCAGGGCGTACAGCAGGTTGTAGGCCGAGAGATTCAGCACAATCTGCAGCCCGCTAAGGTCCGCCTTCAGCAATTGGTCAACTGCGGCGAAGTACGGCAGGGCGAAGGGGATGCCGACGAAATTTATAATCGCACCGGTCATAAACGCCGACAGGAGCGTGAGTTTTGCTTGCGGCTCCTGCGGTCGATCACCCTTGTCCCTGACGGTTTTCAGGGCGAGCCAAACGAGCGCCCCGCCCAACATGCCGCCGATCGCAAAATCGATGGCTTTGGGTTCAGCGAGGTATTCCAGAATCTGCTCCAGGCTCAAACCAATCACGATCCCGGCTGCAAGATACGCCAGGGTGTGGCCGGCCAGCATTGCGCCGCTGGTAAGCGCCGGGCGTGCCCCGCCGGCCGCATAGACCATGAAAGCAAACAGCACGGGATTAAGGATATCTACCGCGAGTATGGGAAAAAGATAGGTCCAGACCTGCAAGTGAAACCTCACGCGATTCGAATCGGCACCCGGCCATGATAATGATTTTCCGGTCAGAGCATGAGGGCTTATGCTCTGAAATGGGGCCGGAAAGCACGGGGGGACCACCCTCGGCTGCGCGGCGAGAGCCAATACTTTGCGCTCCATGCGGGCTGAAGGTTTTGCTGCGATCCGCTGACTTTCATGGAAGCCGTGTACCCTGGCCGTCGAGGAATTGAACGATCATGCGGGTCACGGCCTCGTTGTTCTCCGGGGACATGATATTGCCCGCCAGCACGTGGTTGCTGGGGTCGCCGGAATCCGGGATTTCAACCAATTGCCGGCGCGGACTGGTCATTTGCTCGAACGCGGCGGTGATTCGTGCCGCATCGACGACCTGGTCCGCTGGAGAATAGATAAGCAGCAAGGGCTGCGCGAGCCGCAGAGGCAGCTGTGCGCGGACGTATTTGACCAGCCGCATCATCTCGATCACCGCGTCCATGGGGTAGGTGGTCGACCAGTAGCGGGCCTGCAAGTCATTACGCGGCGTCCAGCTGCGCGTGTCGCCGGCGACCATGTACGCCAACTGGGGCCCGCCTGGCCAGGTCAGGAATTCGGCGCTGGGATCACTGGGTGCGAAATTGGGTGACAGCAGCACCAGGTAGCCGACGTGGTCGAAGGACGGGTGACCCGCCATGGCCAGCGCCAGGGTCGCCCCGG
>JAHEFS010000156.1 GCA_024640045.1 Chromatiales bacterium
TCCTGGCCGTCATTGGACTGATTGGCACGCTGGTGTTCGCATGGGTCTTCGAGATGACGCCCGAAGGCCTGAAGCTTGAGTCCGAGGTGGATCGCAGCCGGTCCATCACACCGCAGACCGGCCGTAAACTGAACTACGTCATCACCGCAACGCTGGTGATGGTCATTGTCCTGATGGCCATGGAACGCCTGTTCCTGATGGAGGGGCCTGCTCCTGAACCTCTTGCCAGCCAGGTCACGGAAGAATCGAAAGCTGATGACAAGTCGATTGCGGTGCTGCCCTTCGCCGATCTCAGCCAGTCCGGCGACCAGCAATGGTTTGCCGACGGGTTAGCAGAGGAGATTCTCAACGCGCTGGCCAAGACGCCCGATGTTCTGGTGAGTTCGCGGACAGCTTCTTTCCGTTACCGCAGCAGCCAGCAGGAGCTTTCACAGATCGCCGAAGAATTGGGGGTTGCCCATATTCTCGAGGGGTCCGTTCGCAGCAGCGGGGAGCGCATCCGCGTGACCGCTCAGCTGATCCGCGCCAGTGACGGTTTCCATATCTGGTCGGAAAACTACGACCGCGACGTTTCCGACATGATCGCCATCCAGGAAGACCTCGCCCGCAGCATCGCTGAGGCACTGGAAACCACCATGGACCCGGCCGCGCTGGCAGCCATGACCCAGGTGGGCACGCAGTCGGTTGAGGCCTACCAGGCCATGTTGCGCGGCATCGCGCTGGAAACCTCGGCCCTGGACAGCTTCGAAGGCCAGGCGCTGCTGGATGCCCTGGAGCAGTTCGAAAAGGCCCGCGCGGCTGACCCCGATTTTGCTTACGCCCACTTGCGCATCGCCGCCTGGTGGAAACAGCAAAAAAACCCCGGCTACACCGCCAGCGAACTCACCGGACTGAACCCCACCGAGCTCCAGGAACGCTTCGATGAGGCCATCGGCGAGGCCATCGACCATGCACCCACGGAACTGGACCGCAAGGGTTACCAGGCGCTCGAGGCGGAGGTGAACCTGCGCTTCAGGCAAGCCCGGAAACTGTACACCGAATACCTGGACGCACGTCCGCAAGAAGGCATTGCCTGGCTTGGATTGCTGAACGTGGCCGGGGTTCTGAGTGACCGGGCCGCGATGGAACGGGTTTTGGATCATACTCGGGAAAACGGGCTACGCGACCCGTTCTTCGCCACACTCTATGTCGGCGAAGCCTACAAGTACCGGAATCCGGGGGAAGTGGCCGATTATGGCCTGGCGGCCCTGCAGCGTTGGCCGGGGCATAGCGGGCTCCTGTACCAGACGCACCGCACCCTGATGTGGGCCGGGCGCGCCGAAGAAGGTGCTGAAATCCGGCGCCAATATGTTCGAAACAACGAACCCAGCCCGGTGATGGAGCTGCGCCAGGCCTGTATCGAAGGGCGAATCGAGGATGCCGAATCGATCCTGGAAACCACCCTGCCAGGCAGTGTGCGTTCCTGGCGATCGAACCGCTGGCTGATGCTGCTGATGATGGGTCGCCAAGAGGAAGCCACCGAACTGGTGCGCCACTACGACACCGAGGCCTCCGTATATGAATTGACCGGATTCATGAGCTATACGATCTTCGATGCGCGCCCATTCCGCACGCTGGACCTGCTGATGCAGCGCGAAGACATTCGCCGCCCGCCACCGGTAGAAGTGCCGTACAAGTGCCCGCCACCCAGTCCACCCTCGGTTGCCGTACTGCCCTTCGTCAACATGAGCGCCGATCCGGACAACGAGTATTTTTCCGATGGCATCTCCGAGGAACTGCTCAACCTGCTGGTGCGCATCGACGGACTGCGCGTGCCCTCGCGCACCTCCAGCTTCGCATTCAAGGGGCTGAATACCGACATCAAGGAAATTGCCCGGCAACTGGATGTGGGCCACATCCTGGAAGGCAGCGTACGCAAAGCCGGTAACCGGGTGCGTGTCACCGCCCAGCTGATCGACGTTTCCACCGATACGCACCTGTGGTCGGAAACCTACGACCGCGAACTGGAGGACATCTTCGCCATCCAGGACGAGATCGCCAGCCACATCGTCGAGCAACTCGAAGGGGTACTCGGCCCGGGACAGGAGCCGACTGGCAGCAGGCAACGCACTGCTGATATCGGCGCCTATGAATCCTACCTGCGCGGCCGTTATCTTTTCCTGCAGCGCGGCGTCGCCAATCTGTATAGTGCGGTCGAGAGCCTCGAGTCAGCGGTCGCCCGCGATCCGGATTTTATGGATGCCTGGGCAGCACTGGCGCAGGCGGGCGTAACACTCGCCGGGTGGGATCCTGATAATGCCAAATCACACACAGCTCTGGCCGAAGCAGCAGCAAATCGGGCTTTGGAGCTGAACCCGGCATCGGCCACTGCCCTTTCGGCGCTTGGTATCTCCGGGTTCAACCGTCTGCAATGGTCCGAAGCAGTGAGCTACCTCGAGAAGGCGGCAAGCATCGCCCGCGACTCCACCCCGAAATACTGGTATGGCCTGGTGCTACAGGCGGCAGGCTACCGCGACGACGCTGCGGCGCAACTGGAAGCCGCCGAGCGGCTCGACCCGGTTTACCCGCAGCTCCAGTTCGGCCTGGGCCTGAGTGCGCTCGAGCGCAACGACCTGGCCGATGCCCGCGAGCACATGCGCCGGACCATCCAGGGTAATAATGCCAACGGGCCCTACGGCATGTCCCTGGTGCACTTGATGGAGAACGATGCCAGTGGCATCAAGAATGATTTGGCGGCGCTCCAGAGCGCATTTGAATCAGGGTTCCTGGTCAGCTCAAAGGGAGGCCTTGGCCATATAGCCGCAATGCTCAGGGCCATGGATGATCCCGGAGCCAGGGATCAGGGGGTTGCCGCTGCTCGCGAAATGGGCCTGGCGACCGTGCTCAAGTGGCTGGATGCGGAAGATGAAATTCTCCACTATCTGCAGGATCTGCAGACCAAGAACCGTACAGTGGAACTTTCGGTCGCCCTCGGCCAGAGCGTCTGGCTGCCGGTTTTTGCCGAGCTGCGCCAGCTGCCCGGGTTCAAACCATTGCTCGTGGACGCTGGCCTGGTAGATTTGTGGCGCGAACGTGGCTGGCCCGACCTGTGTCGGCCGACAAACGATGATGACTTCGAGTGTGACTGAACCATGAGCCTTTTCTCTGAACTCAAGCGCCGCAACGTATTCCGCGTGGGCATCGCCTATGCGCTGGGCGCCTGGGTGCTGCTACAGGGCGCAGATTTTGCGCTCGACGTGGCCGGCGCCCCCGACTGGATCATTCGTGCACTGGTCATTTTGGCCGGCATCGGGCTGCCAGCCGTACTGATCTTTTCCTGGATCTTCGAGATGACCCCGGAAGGTCTGAAGAAGGAATCCCAGCTTGACCGCAGCCAGTCGATTGCACCGCAGACCGGACACAAACTGGACCGCGTCATTATCGCGTTCCTGGTGGTGGCGGTAGGCGTTTTGCTCGCCGACCGTTTTACCGAGAGGTCCGCTCCCGGAAACACAGAGCAGGTCGCGCTGCCTGCGCCGCAAGCCAGCGTTGAGGTTACCGCGAGCAATGACTCGAATTCGGCCACAGTCACCGGCTCTGAACCTGCCATCGATCGGCAGTCCGTTGCCGTGCTGCCTTTCGCCTTTCGCAGCACCAATCCGGAAGACGAGTTTTTTGCCGAAGGCATGCATGATGACCTGCTGACACAGTTGGCCAAGATCGGTTCATTGAAAGTCATCTCCCGTACCTCGGTGATGGAATACAAAGACACCACCAAGAAGATTCCGGAAATCGCCGGCGAACTGGGCGTGGCCACCATCGTCGAAGGCGGCGTGCAGCGCTCCGGCTCACGCGTTCGCATCAATGCGCAGCTGATCGATGCCAGCAATGACGAACACCTGTGGGCGGAGACTTTCAACCGCGAACTGACCGCGGAAAACCTGTTCGAAATCCAGGCCGAGATCGCCGAATCCATTGCCCAGGCGCTGCAGGCGGAACTCAGCCCGCAGGAACGCGCGCAAATCAACCGCAGGCTGACCAACAACCTGGAGGCCTGGACCGCTTATCAGCGAGCCCTCGCATCGCGCAGAAACCAGACCGTCCAGGAAGTACAGGCGGGGCTGTCCGAGATCAACCACGCGATCACGCTGGACCCGGAGTTTGCTGCTGCTTACAGCCTGAAAGCGATCCTGCTGATGATGCAATATTGGTTCACCGAGCCGAATCCGAAGCTGCATGACCTGGCCTGGGCGGCCATCGAGCGCGCACGGGAAATTGACCCGGACCTGCCGGAAAAAGACATCGCCGAGGCGTATTACCACTACTGGGGTTTCCTGGACTACGAACCGGCACTGCGCTCCCTGGACCGGGCCCTTAAGGCCATGCCCAACCACCATGATGCCCACCAGGCGCGTGCCTACGTGCTTCGGCGCATGGGAAAATTTGAAGAAGCGATCGAGGAACTGCGGATCGCCGTTGAACTGAACCCGCGGCTCAGCACCCATTGGGCTGATATGGGCGAGACCTATGAGCGGATGTGGCAATTTGACAAGGCGCGCGAAGTGATTGCCCGCGGCGAGGCACTCGAACCAGACAATGCCTTGCTGTTACTGGCCAAGGGCACAATGGCGCTGATGGATTCCGATACCCGCCTGGCGCGCTACGAGGTCAGTCGGGCCCCAACCTCCTTCCAGGACACTTACGTCATCTGGTGGATGGCACTGCTGGGCGACCGCGATCTGGATGCCGCGCTGGAACTGGCCAATAACTGGCCAGAAAGTTTGCTGGTGTCACGCTTGCACTATCATTCACGGGATATGTTGCGCGGTTATGCCCATCACTACATGGGGGACGCAGAGCTCGCTCAGTCCTTGCTGCTCAAGGCCGAAGAAGAATTACTCGATCGATTGTCTGCTGACCCAGAGCGTTTCACGGCCCTGCAATCGCTTTGCCAGGTGCAGGGGGCACTGGGCAAATCCGCTGATGCCAAAGAAAGCTGCATCGCGGCACGCGATCGTATCTTCATAGACGCTTTTATGCGCGGCGAGCACCTGTTCAACCTGGCCGCCGGCATGGCCATGGCGGGTCACCATGACACCGCCATCGAGTGGCTGGCGGAAAGCCTGGCGACTGGAGCCGCCTTTAATATGAATATCATCCGCCTGCATCCAGCATTTGAATCCTTGTTTGATAAGGATGCGTTCAAAGAGCTTGAAAGCCAGTACCCGGCGGGGAAGCCATGAATATTCTCAGCGAGCTGGAACATAAGCAGGACGGCACACCCCTGTGCCAAGGGACGGTGAACTCGTGAATCTTCTGGGAGAGCTGAAACGCAGGAATGTGTTTCGGGTCGGTATCGCCTA
>JAHEFS010000157.1 GCA_024640045.1 Chromatiales bacterium
GACGGCGAAGGCTTCATGCTGGAGATCCTGGCCGGAAACGTGGCCGTGATGTACTGGTTTACCTACGATGACGCCGGCGCCCAGGATTGGTATGTCGCCCAGGGTGAAATCCGCGGCAACCGCATCCTGTTCCCCGAGTTGATCCAGGCATCGGGTGGAAAATTCGGGCCCGACTTCGATCCGGACAGTGTCACCCGCAAGGTCGTTGGTTCAGCCAGTTTCATCTGGTCGGAGTGCGACAGTGGCGCGATGGACTGGCTGATCGACCAGGACGGCAACGGCCGGCGCCAGGGTCGCCTGAGCCTGCAACGGCTATCCTCGGTGATGGGTCTCGAATGCGGCAGGCCTTCGTTCCCGCCCGTACTCCAGGCGGCTCAGTTGAGCGGATCCTGGTACGACCCATCACACGACGGTGAAGGCTATGTACTCGAAGTTCTGGCCGACAGGCGCGTGCTGGCGTACTGGTTCAGCTACGATCCGCAGGGCAACCGCCGCTGGTTCTTCGGCATCGGCGATATCGTCGACGAGAAGCTCGTTTTCAACCAGATGTACACCACGAGTGGCGGCATCTTCGGGGCGGAATTCGATCCCAACCAGGTGCAGCTCGAGACCTGGGGATCGCTGGAACTGGAACTGGGGTGTGATTCCGGGACTGCCCGTTTCACTCCCGTCGAAGCGGGCTTTCCCATTGGCACCCTGGACCTGACGCGCCTGACCTTCTTGCGAGGGCTTTCCTGCCAGCCGTAAAGCATGGTGCCGCGCACAACCTGTCGAAAAATCCAGGCTCAATGAGTTCTTTGGGTGGCCTGGGTGACCCGGCCTTGACAGTGCCTGTATCGTTTTCCCGAACTACAGGAATAAGGTTGGTTGCGCCCGCGCTTCCGCGGCGCAGCATCGTCATCGGTCTGGCTGTCGTGTTCAGAATGCAGGGTGAATTGGTTCGAATGGGTGTTTGGTGTCATCCTGCTGGCCCTGGCGCTTCAGTTTCTGACGTCATCCCTGCTTGAGGAGACAGGTTTCATGACCGTGTTGGACAATGCGTTGATATTCCTGTACCTGGCGGCATTGATCGTGATCGGGTTCTATGCCAACCGCAGGCAAGTCGATGTCGATGACTACTACGTCGCCGGACGTCGTCAGGGAACATTCTCCATGGCCTGCCTGTGGCTGGCCAGCTGGATCGGCGGAGCATCGGTAATTGGCAGTTCGGGCAAGGCCTACGCAGCGGGAATCACCGGTGTCTGGTACGTTTGCTCGCTGGCCTTTGGCCTGCTGCTGTTCGGCCTGATTTTCGCGAAACGAGTCAAGCAACTGGGCGACAAGCACCGATTCCTCACCTACCCGGACCTGATTGAAGAGCACTTTGACAGCCGCACGCGTATCGTGGCCACGCTGACCACCACCATCGCCTACATTGCATTTTCGGCCGGGCAACTGGCGGCGGCGGGCAGCATCCTGCACGTGCTGCTGGGTTGGGATTTTTCTTCCAGCCTGATGCTGGCCAGCGCCGTCGTCGTGCTTTACACCGCGACCGGCGGCTACCTCGCGGTCGCCTGGACAGATTGGGTCCAGTTCGCCTTGCTGTTGATTGGCATCCTGCTGATCGGATTGCCGATTGCCCTCGAAAATGGAGGGACTCCGGCGGAACTGTCACAGGCCCTGCCCCCCTCCTATTTCGATATCGGCGCCTGGGGATGGTCTGCGATTGCAGCCCTGGTAATCAGTGTCAGCCTCAGCTTCTTCACGTCGATGGACTCGTTCACCCGCAGCTTCGCAGCGCGCAGCCCGAGGTCCGCGCGACGCGGAGCGCTGCTGGCCGTGGCGTTCATGTTGCCCATCGCGGTGGCGGCCACCTGGCTGGGCATGACGACGGCAACGCTGTTTCCCGATATTGCCAATGGCAATGACGCCCTGACGACCTTTGTCATGCAGATGTTTCCGCCCGGCTTCAAGGGCATGATGCTGGTGGGCTTGCTGGCGGCCGTCATGTCCACAGCCGATATCTGCATCCTGACCGCCTCGGCGAATATCAGCCGCGACGTGTACCAGCGTTATGTAAATCCTGAAATCAGCCAGCAACAGATGCTGCGACTGGGCATGTATGCCTCGCTCGGCATTGGTTTACTGGCGGCCCTGTTGGCGTGGCAGATGGAAGATGTGCTGGACCTGCTTCTGCTTGGCTTCACCCTGAACTCGGCGGCGCTGATTCTGCCCACCATTGCCGCGGTTTACGCCTGGCGGGTCGATTCGACAACGGCCTTCTGGAGCATCTGCCTGTCCTTCGGCACGGTATTGTGCTGGTACCTTGGGGGCGCGCTGGAACTGGCCCCGGTTTTTGCCATCAACCCCTTGTGGCCCGGGCTGATCATGGCTGCGATCAGTTTCTTGCTGCTGCGGGCGCTGCGGCCGCCGCCGGCCCTGGCGACTGATACGGCGGCATGAGCGTTGCCGTGATCAGGTTTGCCAGATGGGTCATACTTGATCAGTCGGGTCGCGAATCGCTTAGAATGATGCCGACTACGCCGCCGGTTTCGTTCCGGCCCTTGTCGACTCAGAAGAGATGTTCATGCCACTGGAAATCACCAAAGGCTACCAACAACTGGTGGCCGAAGCCGAAAAAGAGATCGAAACCATCAGCGTCCACGATGCGCTGGCGATGCATGGCGACGGGGATGTGGTTTTCGTCGATCTTCGCGACGTGCGTGAGCTTTGGCGAGAGGGCTTCATCCCGGATGCGTTTCATTGCCCGCGCGGGATGCTGGAATTCTGGATCGATCCCGATTGCATCTACTACAAAGACATTTTTGCCTGCGGGAAGAAATTCGTTTTCTACTGCAACCTGGGCTGGCGCTCGGCGCTGGCTGCCCAGGTTTCGCAGCGGATGGGCCTCACACCCGTGGCCCACATCGGCGGTGGTTTCGATGCCTGGAAGCAGGCCGGCGGTCCGGTCGCGCACAAGGATCGTTTGGGGTCAGAGTAGAAACTCGCCCTGACAAGAACTTTATCAGCCCGCGCTTCCCCGTTCTCCATGAACCTCGGTCAGGCCTGGCCAGCCTGTCCCTGCGCACTGTGGGCAGTTGACAGCCGCTTCATCAGCGGCAGCACGGCAATGGCAATCAGCGTGCAAACCAGGGCGGCTACGCCCAGCCGGTTGAACAGGCTGGTGTAGATCGGCAATGACTCGAGCGGGTCGGTGATATTGCGCGGCACGCTGGCATAGGTGGCGACCAGGCCACCGAGATACTGGGAAACGCCGGAAGCGACGAAATAGGCGCCCATCATGAAACCGCCCATGCGCGCCGGCACATAGCGGGCGACCATCGCCAGGCCGAGACCGCTGACCAGCAGCTCGCCCAGCGAAATCGCACCGTAGCCCCACACCATCAGCCACGAGGACACCTTGCCCTGGGCGTCGGCCAGGTGGTCGGAGGCGCCGTAAATGAAGAAGCCGGCGGCCACGATGACGAAACCCCAAGCAAACTTGGCGGCAATCGAGAAGTCCTTGCCGGCCTTGCCTGCGTGCGTATAGGCCCAGGCCAGGATCGGGCTCAGGATAAAGATCCAGATTGGATTGAAGGCCTGGAATTGCGCCGGCGACCAGTCCCACAGATGCACGCCGAATACGCTGAAGGCCGGGTCGACGTTGCGCAGCGCGAACAGGTTCAGCGACGTCGACATCTGCTGGTAGAAAATGAAATAAAACACCGTCTGTACCGTCAGCACCAGGGCCGCGATCAGGCCAGCGCGTTCGCTGCGCTCACCAATACTGATCAGGTAGGCGAAGATGCCCACCACCACCACGCCGGCGACGTACACAAAGACCCGCGCGACACCCTGGTGCTGAAGGATGTAGGCGGAGGCGAACACTGCCAGCACGCCTCCCGCCAGCACCGCGCCCAACTTGCCCCAATGCAGCGGTTGCTCGTCCGGCTCCGACCCGATGTGCGCCATCCAGCGGCGCATCAGGGCGTAGTTGGCCAGGCCCAGCAGCAGGCCGACCGCGCAGACCGCGAAGGCGATGTGCCAGCCCAGGCCATTGCCATAATGTTCATTGACGTAGTCTTTCAGCCAGGGTGTCAGCAATTGCGAGATCATCGCGCCCAGGTTGACCGACATGTAGTAAATGGTGAAGGCGCTGTCGATCTTGGAATCATCGCCCTCGTAAATCTTGCGTACCAGGTTGCCGGCATTGGCCTTGAACAGGCCGTTGCCGACCACGATCACGCCCAGCGCACAGAACAGGAACCAGACACTCTGGCCCGGGACCACCATCAGGCCGTAACCGACGGACAGGATCATGGCGCCGAGCAGCATCGTGCGGCGGGTGCCGAGGACCTGGTCGCCGATCCAGCCGCCGATCGCCGGTGCCACGTATATCAAGGCGGCAGCGGCGCCCCACACCAGCGTGGCGCGCTCGTCGGGGAAGTCCAGTGCCTGCACCATGTAGTACACGATCAGCGCCTGCATCCCGTAAAAGCCGAAGCGCTCCCACATCTCGATGAGGAAAATAGTGGTGAACGAACGGGTCTGGGATGCGTTTGCAGGCGTTGTATTCATGAAGTGTCCAGTGCTCAGTGGCCAGAGTTTTCTCCGCGACTTGCGACCTTGCCGGGGACAAGGGCGAGACGCGAATCGGCAAAGAATAGCGCAATCCGGGCCGCCACGGTCAACCGGCCGTTCGGCAGATCGAGGATATGACAACTCAAGGACAATCGGACATCCATGAGATGCCTGCCCCAAACAGCCGTCCGTCCAGCGCTCCGGCATGCTTCCGCGTAGGCGGGCCATCGAGGCTGCGCCCTTGTGGGCAGGCGCCGTGCCCTATACTTACAGGCTCTGGGCCGCGCCCACACCAAGACACAATCAGGAGAGTCCACCGATGCTCGAGCTGCGCTCGGTATCCAAATCGTTCCACGACGGCGAGAGCGAACTGCAGGTCCTGCGCGACGTCGACCTGCAGCTGGGCGCTTCTGACAGCATCGCCCTGCTGGGAGCCAGCGGCTGCGGCAAGAGTACGCTGCTGCAGATCGCGGCCGGGCTGGAGCAACCGGACCATGGCGAAGTGCGAGTGCTGGGTCGGCCGCTGGCAGAACTGGGCGAACGTGACCTGGCCCTTTTGCGCCGCCGCCACCTCGGCTTCGTATTTCAGCAATTCAACCTGCTGCCCGGCCTCGACGTCCGCGACAATGTGCTGTTCCAGCGCCGGCTGAATCGCTTGCCCGAACAGGATGACTGGACCGCGGAGCTTTACGACGTGCTGGGCCTTGGCCCGCTGCTTGAGCGCCCGGTGGAGGTGC
>JAHEFS010000158.1 GCA_024640045.1 Chromatiales bacterium
TGATCCTGACAGCCATTGTCGTCGGCATTTCCACCACGGCGCTGGGCCTTGGAATCGTCGTCCGCATCAAGGAAGAATACGGCAGCATCGAGGAACAGGATATCCAGGAGATCGACCGGCGATGACCTCACTGGAACAACACTTGCCGGCACTGCAGGTGTCGGTGCCGATGCTGATCGCCCCCATCGCAGTGCTGTTGCGTCCTCGTGGACTGGCCTGGGCGGCCGCGATGGTCGCCAGCCTGATGGCTTTTGCTATTGCTGTCGGATTGACTCAAGGCGTGCTGACGGGCCAAGTCTTCGGATATGCAATGGGTGGTTGGGAAGCGCCCTATGGAATTGAACTGCGGGTCGATGCGTTCAGTGCGCTGCTGCTGCTGATCGTCAGCGGCGCTTCCAGCCTGACACTGCTGGCAGGCAGGGCCAGCATCGACCGCGCCATCGAACCAGATCGCCAACCGCTGTTTTACTCCGCCTGGTTGCTCGTGCTCAGTGGTCTGGCTGGCATCCTGGTGTCGGCCGATGCCTTCAATATTTTCGTCTTCATGGAAATCTCTTCGCTGGCCAGCTACGTTGTGGTGGCCGGCGGGACGGACCGCCGGGCGCTGCCAGCAGTCTTCAAATACCTGATCATGGGCACGATCGGTGCGACCTTCTACCTGATCGGGGTCGGGCTGGTGTACATGATGACAGGCACGCTGAATCTTGCCGACATGGAGTTGCGTATTCACGAGGTTGCGGACCAGAGACCGATCCTGGTTGCCGCCGGTTTTATCACCGTTGGCCTGGCGCTGAAGGCTGCGGTCTTCCCGCTGCATGTCTGGCTGCCCAATGCGTATACCTATGCACCGCACGCAGTCACCGCGTTCCTGGCAGCCTGTGCCACCAAGGTGTCTTTGTACGTTTTGCTGCGGTTCGATTTCGTGGTGTTTCAGCAGAACCTGCTGGGTCATGAACTCCAGTTCACCGCATTCCTGATGCCGCTGGCGGTGCTGGCCATTCTGGTCGGGTCTGCGGTCGCGTTGTTCGAATCGAACGTCAAGCGGTTGCTGGCCTACTCTTCCGTGGCGCAGATCGGCTATATCCTGCTCGGCGCGAGCCTGGTGAGCCTGGCCGGGCTGTCCGCGAGCCTGTTGCACATGTTCAACCATGCGCTGGCAAAAGGTACCCTGTTCCTGGCCGTGATGGCCCTGGCGATGCGTTATTCCCGGCTCAACCTGGAACACCTGGCGGGCGCTGCACGGCGCATGCCCTGGACGATGGCGGCGTTCGTTGTCGCCGGTCTCAGCCTGATCGGTGTTCCCGGAACCGCAGGCTTCATCAGCAAATGGTACCTCGTGTCCGCGGCGCTTGAAGCAGGTCCAATGGGATTCTTCCTGATCGGGGTGATCGTCGTCGGCTCACTGATGGCGGTGGTGTATGTTTGGCGCATTGTCGAGGCTGCCTGGTTCGAACCGGCGGTGCAGCCTGATTCGGAAGTTCGTGAGGCGCCTGTCCCGATGCTGGCGGTCCTCTGGCTGACCGCGCTGGCCAACGTCTATTTTGGATTGTTCACGGAATTACCGCGTGTGCTCGCAACCGGAGCGGCCGAATCACTGATCGGGCAGTTGCCATGAGCCCGGAGACCCTGATACTTGGGGCGATGTGCGTTCCGCTGGTTGGCGCGCTGCTGATCGGCCTGACCGGGCGTATGCATGCCAACCTGCGCGAGGCGGTGACGCTGACCACGGCAGGATTGCTGATTTTCTGCGTCTGGAGTCTTCTGCCCACCGTATACCAGGGCGGCAGGCCGGGCCTGCAATTGGCCGAAGTCTTACCCGGCATCAACATCGCCTTCAAGGTCGAACCGCTGGGCATGATGTTCGCGGCACTGGCTTCAGGCCTGTGGCTGGTGAATTCCATCTACTCGATCGGCTATATGCGGGGCAACAACGAAAAGAACCAGACCCGCTTTTACGTGATGTTCGCGGTCTCGCTGGCGGCGACCATGGGCATTGCCTTTTCCGCCAACCTGTTCACGCTGTTCCTGTTCTACGAAGCACTGACACTTTCCACCTATCCACTGGTGTCGCACAAGGGCGACAAAGCGACCGTGAAGTCCGCACGAGTCTACCTGGGCATCCTGATTTCGGCTTCGATCGGCCTCTTGCTGCCAGCCATCATCTGGACCTATTCGGTGGCCGGCACCGGCGATTTCACAGTCGGCGGCATCCTGCAGGGTCACGTCGAAGGCCCTGCGGTCGGGCTGCTGCTGGGACTGTTCGTATTCGGTGCAGCCAAGGCCGCCGTGATGCCGGTACACCGCTGGCTGCCGGCGGCGATGGTTGCCCCCACCCCGGTCAGCGCCCTGCTGCATGCCGTCGCCGTGGTCAAGGCCGGAGTTTTCACGATCACAAAGGTTATCGTTTACGTCTTCGGCATCGATTTCCTGTTTTCCGAGCCCAGCAGCGGCTGGCTGTTCTACGCGGCGGCATTCACCATCGTGGCCGCCAGCCTGGTGGCTCTGCGTCAGCAGAACCTGAAAAAGCTGCTGGCTTATTCGACGGTGGCCCAACTCTCCTACGTGGTAATGGCATCCGCGATCCTGAAACCACTGGCCGAAGTCGGTGCCGCCATACACATGCTGGCGCACGCCTTTGGCAAGATCACGCTGTTCTTCGCGGCCGGCGCCATTTACACGGCCTCCAAGAAAACCGAGTTGGCTCAGCTGCGAGGCATTGGGCGGCGCATGCCGTTCACGATGACCGCTTTCACGATCGGCGCACTGAGCATGATCGGTGTTCCGCCGACCGCGGGATTCGTCTCCAAATGGTACATCCTGGCCGGCGCTTTCCAGGCTGACAACTACGTGGCACTGGCGACGATCATCGTCAGCACGGCGCTGAACGCAGCTTATTTTCTGCCCATCATCTACCTGGCCTGGTTCGAGAAAGACAATACGCCGCCCGGCAAGGAACATGGCGAGGCGCCTTTCGCGGCCGTTCTCGCTTTGACTGTCACCGCGGCGCTGACGATTGCATTCTTTCTTTACAGTGCACCGGCCTATGAACTTGAATCGCAACTGGTGAGGGGACAGCCATGAACTCCGCCGACCACAGGAATCGACCGATGAACCCCGGCAAAGACGACGCCTGGCTAGCCCGGCCAGCCACCATTCGCCTGCTTTGGTGGGTGTTCGCCCTCGTGCTGGTGGCATCGGTCGTTTTGCAATTCGTATTCAAGGTCAAAGGCTACTTCGGCCTCGACGGCTGGCTGGGATTCGGTGCCGTTTACGGTTTCCTGTGCTGCCTGGCAATGGTTCTTTTCGCGAAAGTGCTCGGCTGGTTTTTGAAGCGGAACGAAGACTACTACGAAGAGCCGGATCATGATTGATTTCTTGCCGCCAGCGCTGATCCTGCTGTTTGGCGCACTGCTGATCGGGCTTACCCGCGGCGCACTGCGAACCGCCGTCGTGCTGGTCGCTCCCCTGGTGACACTTGCAGCCATCTGGCAGGTTCCGGATGGCATTTCGATGTCGACCCAATTCCTTCAATACCCCATCGAGCTGATCGAAGGCAGCCCGGTACGCCGCCTGTTTGCGACCATATTTGCGCTAATGGCCTTCGGCGGCGGGCTTTACGCGTTTCGCCAGGCGAAGTGGTACGAATTGGCTGCTGCCTATGCGTATGCCGCCGGCGCCATCGGTGTCAGTTTTGCCGGCGACCTGATCACCCTGTTCCTGTTTTGGGAACTGATGGCGCTGTTTTCGACCGTTGTGGTCTGGTGCGGCGGCACCCCGGGGGCGCGCGCCGCAGGCATTCGATACGCCATCATGCATTTGCTGGGCGGCGTGATTCTCAAAGTGGGTATCGAAGGCGTGATGGTGCATACCGGCTCGATCGACGTTCGCCCGATGCTGGCAGATACCTTCGATCACTGGATGATCCTGATCGGAATCCTGATCAACGCGGCAGCCCCGCCCGTCTCCGCCTGGCTGTCCGATTCTTATCCGCGGTCCAGCCCGACTGGATCGGTATTCCTGTCGGCGTTCACGACAAAAACGGCCGTCCTGGCACTGATCCTGCTCTTCCCCGGCGAGCCGGTTCTGGTCGGTATTGGCCTGTTCATGGTGATGTACGGAATCATCTACGCCCTACTGGAAAACGACATTCGGCGCATCCTGGCGTTTTCAATCGTGAACCAGGTGGGCTTCATGGTCTGTGCGATCGGTATCGGCAGCCAGATGGCGATCAACGGCGCGGCGGCCCATGCTTTTGCACATATTATCTACAAGGCATTGCTGTTCATGAGCGCCGGCGTTGTCGTCTATCGCACCGGCAAGAACCGATGCAGCGACGTTGGCGGCCTGTTCCGAACGATGCCGCTTACTGCTGTCTGCGGCATCATCGGCGCACTGGCGATTTCCGGCTTTCCGCTGACTTCGGGCTTCACCACCAAAACCATGATTTCTCAGGCTGCCGCCGATCAAAACCTGGTCTTGGTGTATTTCCTGCTTGCGGCAGCCTCTGCGGGCGTATTCCTGCATGCCGGCATCAAGTTCCCCTGGTTCGTGTTTTTTCAACGCGACTCGGGGCTGCGTCCCAAGGACGCACCCTGGAACATGGCGACCGCAATGGTTTTCTTCTCCTTCCTCTGCATCCTGTTCGGTGTGGCGCCGCAGTTGCTTTACGCCCACCTGCCGTACCCCGTCGAGTACGAGGCGTACACAGCCAGCAAGGTCATTTTCTACCTGCAGTTACTTCTGTTCAGCGGTCTCGCCTTCTTCCTGCTTTTGCCGCTGATGAAGCGCACCGAGACCATCAGCCTGGATCTGGACTGGCTGTGGCGCGTGTTGCTGCTCCGCTCCACTCGCCGGCTACACGCTTTTCTGACCGGCCTGGGTAGTGTGCTCGGCGCCACGCTGGCCCGACTGGGTGCACACCTTGGCAAGCATGGACGCCACTATTTCGGATCACGTTCGGAAAGCGGCCGCCAGATTCACGGGGTATTTGCGAGAGCCTGGCCGATTGGCACCACGGCGCTGTGGATTGCAGTGCTCCTGACGGCCTACGTGTTTTTCTATTACATCACCTGAAAGGTCACAAAAACTGCTGTGGATATGAAGATTTAGACGCCCCCACACTCACGAGTATCGAGGACTATCATCATAGATGCATACCTTAACAAGTGGATGGCACCACTTGACCTCGTGAACCAAGGAGACGTCTATGAACCAGAACATACTCCACGTCGGTTTCGACGTCGACGATCCCCGGTGCCATGGCGCGGCCTTC
>JAHEFS010000047.1 GCA_024640045.1 Chromatiales bacterium
GCCCTGGCAAAGTTGGTGTGATGCCTGATATCCCAGGCCGCACCGGCCAAGGGGCCTTGCGGAAAAGATTGGGACGGGTAGGCCACTGCGTCCCAATGCGAGCCAGTCCTGATACCCACCAGCACCGCGCTTCCGGAGTCACTGGCAATCAAGCCGCCGCCGGAAGCCCCCTGCCCCGAGTCACAGTCATCCAGAATTTGTCCCGACCAGGAACCACCGCCCAGATCTCCCGCCTGGCTCTCGACAGGCGTACATGCCAGGCTCATGCTGATCGCTGCATGTCGCTCGCTCCAGGCCAATAACCGGTAACTCTGCCCTGCGACCGGACGGTCTGTGACATCGTTAAATGTCTTCGGTTGAATGCGAGCTTCCGGAACAATGGCCGGAATGACCGTAGGCACGTGCAAAAAGGCCCAGTCTTCACGGCCAAACGTGAGTTGCTCACGCGCCTGCAAGGGGTCAAACCGCCCCATGCGGGCTGTCTCAAGATCAATGGCTGCCTGGTAGCCAGGGAGGCGGCCCAGGCCCATGTAATGAAACCGGCATTCCCGGAACATCCTGCCGCTGTCCAGATCAATAAGTACGTGCGCTGCTGTGATTAACACGTGCCCTTGGGGCTTCAATGACAACTCATCGGTATTCAGAACCATCGCCGTACCGCGCAGCTTCCCATCGCAGTGAATGGTTCCGGCGCTGAGACTCCACGATCCGAACCGCTGCTGACGCCAATTCGGCGATGCCAACGCGATTCGACTGTCCTCATCACCGTTACGGTGGTCTCCATCGCCAAAAACGCTGACCCGGCGCATTTCGACGGCGCCTGGATCCAGGTTCGGAACGATGTTGGATGCCATCGCATCCGCATCATTCGGCCACGGGGGCACCCAAACGGCTGCAAGCAGAAAGCCGCACAACAACCACCGCACAGTAAACCCGCGCTTTATGAACAAAGACTTTTAACCGGAGCCACTGGGATCGCCAATCTATCCCAGTGGCTTCGGCAGGTCAAAGCTCCAATTCCATTGACGTCATGGCAACGCCGTGTAGTTATTGCCCGGAACGGCCTGATAACATAGGGCGCAGCAGTTACCCGGCCCTGCCTGACCTCCATTACAACGGAAAGCCCATGCTCAAGAACCTGGTCAACGCCTTACCCAAAGCAGAACTTCACATTCATATTGAAGGCAGCCTCGAACCGGAAACCATGTTCCGGTTGGCGCAGAGAAACCAGGTCAAGTTGCCTTATCCTGATGTGCAGTCGATTCATGATGCCTACCAATTCAGGTGTTTGCAGGATTTCCTGGATCTCTACTACCAGGGGATGTCCGTGCTGTTGCGGGAGGAAGATTTTCACGATCTCACCTGGGAGTATCTGTGCAAATGCCATGAGCAGAACGTCGTGCACACAGAGATTTTTTTCGATCCGCAGGGCCACACATCCCGGGGGGTTGCTTTTGAGACCATCATGCAGGGTATTTGCTCAGCGCTCGACCGGGCTGAATCCGAACTGGGCATCAGCAGCCACCTGATCATGTGTTTCCTGCGACACCTGGACCAGCAGGATGCCTTCCGCACGCTCGAAGCCTCACTCCCATGGCGCGAGCGCATCTTGGGCGTCGGCCTGGACTCATCCGAACGCGGGCACCCGCCTTCCAAGTTCCGCGACGTTTTCGAACGCTCGGCGCAACTGGGCTTCAAACGTGTCGCCCATGCCGGCGAAGAAGGACCGCCCGCATACGTTCATGAAGCCCTGAACCTGCTGACTGTCAATCGAATCGATCATGGCAACCGGGCACTTGAAGACCCCTCGCTGGTCCAGCATCTCGTGGAATCCGGCATGCCACTGACGGTTTGCCCGCAGTCCAACCTTCGACTGGCAGTTATCAAGGACATGTGCGATCACCCTATCCGTGACATGCTGCAGGCCGGACTCAAGGCAACCGTCAATTCTGACGACCCCGCATACTTTGGCGGTTACCTCAATGAGAATTTCCACGCCCTGATAGATGCGGTTGATTTGAATAAAGAAGAAATCGTGCGCCTGGTAAAAAACAGCTTCGAAGCATCTTTTCTGTCAGCAGAGCAGATCTCAGGTCACCTGGCCGCAGTGGACAAGATTGCCGGGGCATCGTCATGAGCGACGGACATTTTTCAATGGCGGATGTCTCGGCCAAACCGGTGACCCCCCGCCGCGCATTGGCGGCCGGCAAGATCATTCTGGGGAAGGAGGCATTTGACCTGCTGCAGGCTGGCAAATTGCCCAAGGGAGACCCGCTGGCCATGGCCGAGATTGCGGGAATCCTGGGCGCCAAGCAAACGGCGTCGCTGTTACCCCTGTGCCACCCCATTTCTCTGAACCGTGTCATCATCCGCGCGGTGCTGCGCGAAGAGCAACAAGCTGTGGAGATTCTTTCACTGGCCGAGATCAACGAACGCACGGGAGTTGAAATGGAGGCCCTGGTCGGGCTTTCCGTGGCTTTGCTGACGATCTGGGACCTGGTAAAACCGATCAATCCGGCCCTGGCGATCAGCGACTCACGCCTGCTCTACAAATCAGGTGGCAAGTCTGGCCCCTGGACCCACCCGGAAGGGCTGCCGCCTGAGGCAGTGAAATTGTTGGATGAACACTGATTCAGGTCGAGGCGAACGATCAGCATCCCATCGTTCTCTGGGAAAGATCGGTCCGAAAGGTCAGCAACGGATCGAAGGTTCCAGCGTGCTCCTGGTGGGCCTGGGCGGGTTGGGCTGTGCGGTGGCCCCTTATCTGGCCAGCAGCGGCGTTGGCCGAGTCACCCTGTGTGACTTCGACCGCATTGAGCATTCCAACCTCGCACGCCAGATTCTCTACACGCCCGGCGATGTCGGTCAGCGAAAAACCGAAGTCGCAGCGGCGTATCTTTCGCACCTGAATCCCGCGGTGCAACTGGCGACGGTGGAAGAACGGATCGACGATCATCACGCACGGCGATTGATGGCCAACCATGACATAACGATCGATGCCAGCGACAACTACGGTACCCGGTTGGCGGTCAACCGTGCCAGCCTGGCGGTCAGTAAACCCTGGGTCATGGGTTCGTGCATCCGCATGGAAGGACAGTTGATACTTTTTCCCGGCCAGGGCGATGCGCCTTGTTACCGTTGCGTTTACGGTGGCGCACCCGACACGCTCGAGGACTGCCAGGGGTCGGGGGTTTTTGCGCCGGTGGCAGGCATTATCGGAACCTCGATGGCACACGTAGCCCTGCTCTACCTGGCGGGCACATCGGTACCCTCTGCACTCCACCTGCTGGACGCCACTAGCTATCGTTGGCGTTCGCTTTCAGTCAGGCGCAATCCGCGCTGCAAGGATTGCGGTCCAAAGTCAATCACGTGAGGACGCGGCTTACTCAGTGGTAGTGGTTTCAGTGGATTGTGACAGCGCCATGCGCAAGGCATGCCAGGCCAACGTTGCGCACTTCACCCGCGAGGGGTACTGGCGAACCAGGTTCAAGGCTTCCAGTTCCCCCAGTTTTCCCGGCTGTGAAAGTTTCGCAGGAGCGATCAGCAGGTCACGAATACTTTTGAACAAGTGCTCTGCTTCAGCCACTGACTTGCCCCTGACGTTGTCCGCCAGCAGGGACGCTGAGGCCATGGAAATGGCACAACCCACCGACAAACAGGCAATGTCAGTCACCACGCCGCTGCGTTCGTCGATCCGCAGTTGGACGACGACGCGGTCTCCGCACAGCGGGTTGTCGCCCCTGCCCTCGTGAGACTTACTCGGGAGTTCTCGGTGTCCGCGCGGAAATTGGCTGTGATCGATGAGCGTGTCTTTCCAGGTGGAGGACGCTTCCGGCACCATCAGCGCCCTTCTCCGCCGTGCGCGTGGCCCGCGCAACGTTGACAGTTAACCCAGTCCGTCCTGCCATCGGCGAAATATTCCTTTTTCCAGATGGGCAAACGGACTTTGGCTTCATCGATGATGTAGCGGCAAGCCCGGAAGGCTTCGTCCCGGTGCGCGGAAGCGACGGCGACGGCGACGGCCACTTCCCCGATTTCAAGCAGACCGGCGCGATGTTCGGCAACCGCATGTATCGGTCCAAACCTGGCTTCGGCTTCGGCAATAACTTTCAAACCTTCCTTCACTGCCAGTGGTTCGTAGACCTCGTACTCCAACCGCAAAACCTGCTGCCCTTCGTGGTGGTCCCGCACCCACCCTTCGAACAGGACGTAACCGCCGCTGGAGGGGCTCAGGGTCTCCGACCGCAATCGCTTCAGATCGATTTCTGCGTGCGTGATGCGGAACGTCATCCGCCGGCCACCGGCGGGAAAAAGAGCACCTCGTCTCCCTCGGAAACAGGAGCGTCCCAGTCCGCTAACTCGTCGTTGATGGCCACCAGCGCCGCCCGCTCCTGATTCAAGCCCGCGTGCCGCTCCATGGCTTGGCTGAATAATTCCCGGGCTGTGGCCGCTGAAGACTCGAGCACCTCCTTATCCGTCCCTGTCGCTTCCCTGAAAATGGCAAAATAACGCACCGTGACCCGCATCAGCCGCCCATCCGAAACATCTCGACCTTGGAACTGCTTCTGCCTCCACCATTTCGTGATTCACTGTAGCGCTCGTCCCTTTTTCGCCAAAGGCCGTGAATGTGCTGCAGCAGGGCTTCATCGCTCATCCCGCTGCGGAGCAAAGGCCTCAACGTGGTGCCATTGGAAGAGAACAGGCAGGAATAGAAGACCCCATCAGCCGTAACGCGAGCCCGTGTACAGTCCCCGCAAAAGGGTTCGCTCACTGAGCTGATAAAACCAATCTCGCCCGAGCCGTCGAGAAACTCGTAACGGCGGGCAGTCTCTCCCGCTGCCTGGTAAGCAACTGGCTTGACTGGCCAGCGTTGGTGAATGACGCGCAAAAGTTCGGCACTGGGTACAACCTGGTCGTGCGACCAGTGATTGATGTTCCCCACATCCATAAACTCGATCAAGCGGACCGTATGGCCAGACCCTCGAAAATGGTCCACCAGTCCGATCACGGATTGATCATTCACCCCCCGCTGTACCACCGTGTTGACTTTCAGTTGACTGAATCCCGCAGCCACGGCGGCGTCGATTCCTGCCAGAACTTCTCCTACCGAACCGCGGTTTCCGGACATCGTAGAGAATACGGATTCATCCATGCTGTCCAGGCTGATCGTGATTCTGCCCAGGCCGGCCTGTGCCAGATCGGCGGCGAGCCGAGGCAGCAATATGGCATTGGTCGTCAGCGCCAGGTCCTCGACCCCTTCTATAGCGGCCAGCCTTCTCACCAGATCTGCAAAACCCGGACGCAGCAGGGGCTCGCCGCCTGTCAGGCGCACCTTATGCACGCCCAGGCCCACGAACAGACGAACCAGTCTTTCAAGTTCCGCATCGGACATGAGGCGCGACGTCGGCAAAAAATCGCGGCCGTCCAGGGACTCTTCAGGCATACAGTAAGTGCACCGCAGATTGCAGCGGTCGAGTACGGACAACCGCAGATCCCGTAACGGACGGGCGTAACGATCGGTCACCGCAGGAGCACGGCGCGTAATGACTTGCGGAGATTGTGACTTATCCAGGTACACGGCAACGTGATTCTACCTGTTCGCACCGGCTTGGTCAGGGTTTCTATCAGAAACAGGCACATGAAACCGTCCGTCGACGGCTAGCCTGAAATGAAGGTGGGGTGTTCAAAGCCCAGGTCCCTGAAATGCAAAACGGGACGCAAGCGTCCCGTAAAGCGTGGGCCATGGTGCCGGATTAAGCTGGGCGGTGTTAGCCGCTGCCCACCCTTAGACCGGCGGGAAGTAGGTGAACATGGCCCAGAACGCAGCAATCACCATTAACGTCCGGATAACCTTGTTGCTCTTCATGGGACACTCCTTGTCATTCATAAAGTTTCAACACTATGCGGTACATTCCTTCGGACGGTCGAGCAACTCAAAATCAACTCAACCAAAACCGGTACCACATACATACTCTAGCCCCCGTTACAGGAAAAGTGAATGCCTTTATTCATATTTTAGATTCAGATTATATTTTATCTTATTGTATTTATTGATTATAGTAATTCATAAAAAATAAATTAATTCTCTTCGAGGACAGAAATCAGAAGCCCGACGCCCGCATGGCATGACCAATCACCCATGTTGCTGAACGGTGCACCGGTATAGGATGCCTACTCGCACAATCGAGGATCTACCATGCATGCCCGAATTCTGACCGGCGCAACCTGGCTTCTGGCCAGCCTGATTGGCTCCACTGCCCTCGCCCAGGGTGCCGGGAATTTCACTCCTGAGTGGGTGGAAAAATCGAACGAAATCGCCTACCGAATCCTGGAGTCAGGTGCCAGATTTGCGCCGGAATTTGCCGGCCAGACAGGTGTCACTGGCTATGATGAGGAGATCTACGACCTCGGACCAAACCTGTTCGAGCGCCAGATCGAAAACTCCCGTCAAAACCTGGCAATGCTCGAGGAGTTACTGTTGAGCGAGGAGGACCCCCGCGTCAGGCAAGACATTCAGATCATGATCGGTTCGGTCAAAGACAACATCGAAGCCGCCACCGTCAACCACGAGCGTGTTCTGCCTTACGGAAATGTTTCAGGACTGATCTTCGCTGGCTTTCGTGGCTTGCTGGACAAGCAGGTTCCCCTCGAACGGCAACAGGCTGCTCTGGTCCGGTTGAAAAAATACACCGGCCAGGCCGAAGGTTTCGAACCCTTGACCGAACTGGCGAAAGCACGGTTGACCGAACGCATGGCAGTGCCGGACCTGATTAAGCCCTACGTGGGAGAAGTCAGCCAAGACCTGGAGCGCGCACCCCTCATGATTTCGGGGCTGGCCCAGCTGTTTTCGGCATCGGAACTGGAGGGTTACGAAGCAGACCTGCAGACACTCACAAGCCAACTCGAAGCGTTTAACCAATGGGTCGAAGCCACCATTCTGCCGAACACACGCGAGGAAGCGAAGCTGCCGCGGGAGCTTTACGAACTCCAGTTGCGCAATTACGGAGTGGATGCCAGCCCGGAGGAACTCATGCGGACGGGCCAGGTGGCCTTCGTCAACATCCGCAACGAAATGATGGCGCTGGCGCCCCTGGTCGCCCGAGAGCACGGATTCGACTCCACCGATTACCGGCAGGTTTTACGCTTACTCAAGGACGACCAGGTCCACGGCGATGAGCTGATGGCAAGGTACCAGGAGGTTATGGCGGAACTGGACCGGATCATCGAACGGGAAAGCCTGGCGACATTACCGGGTGAGCCTGCTCGTGTGCGCATGGCCACGGCCGCCGAAACCGCCCAGCAACCGGCAGCGCACCTGGACGTACCACGACTGGTGGGCAACACAGGGGAATTCCCGGAATTCATCGTGCCCCTGATCGAACAAAACGAGGATGGAAGCTGGCCGGACAGTGACTACGCCTTCCCGGCGCAAATGTGGACCCTGTCCGCCCACGAAGCCCGGCCCGGACATGAAATGCAGTTCACCACGATGCTGCGCGGCGGCGTTTCCACGGCCCGCGCCCTGTTCGCATTCAACTCCGCTAACGTGGAGGGATGGGCCCTGTACGCCGAGGCGATCAGCAAGCCCTACATGCCCCTGGCTGGCCAACTGTATTCCCTGCAGGGGCGCTTGTTGCGCGCTGCGCGTATCTGGCTTGATCCGATGCTCAACCTGGGCCTGGTCAGCGCGGAGGAAGCAAAGCGTATCCTGATGGAGGAAGTAGTCGAAGACGATCTCAACGCGCAGACCGAAATCGACCGCTACACGTTCCGCTCACCGGCCCAGGCGACTGCTTACTACTTCGGTTACGAAAACCTGCAAGCGCTTCGCGCCCGAACCGAAATGCGCCTGAAAGACCGCTTCGAGGCTGGCGCATTTCACGACTTCATCCTCGCACAGGGCCTGCTCCCGCCAGAAGTCCTGAACCAGGCAGTCGAAGACAACTTTATCGCTCCCAGGCTGGCCCAGAACAACTGATCGCAGCCTCGGAGGGCGGAACCCTGGATGAACCATCCAGGGCTCCTGCCTGGCCGGTTAACTTCTCAGTGTTCGCCTTGCCAGATATCGGCCCCGCACTCCGGGCACGTGTCGAGATCAGGGGGGTATTCTGCGAATTCAAAGCCACAATCGGGACAGGCGTAGACCACGCCAGTGTAGACCCAGTCGCTGTCCTGATCGACCGGAACCCTGGGTGATTCCGTATCCGAACTGCGCGTTGGGTGCTTGCCGGGGGATTTCATAGCGATCTCCTGGAAACGGTTGCAGGTATGCTTCACACCCACGCTTCGGGTCTGAGTTCCAAAGCGCTCATTCTTTTGACCACAGGAATGTTTTCCGGTTTCCCGGCAGATGATTATTTCGACTGACCCTGCTTGATCCGGTCATCACTTTCCGTGATGCTGTACGGATGCACGATCCTCAGGAAATGAGCACCACGCCATCGCTCGCGGAAACACTGGACCACGCGCAGGAGTTCGTCGAGATCGTCATGGGCGGCGCACCTCGACAATATGCCCTGCTGCTGACAGCAAGCCGTTTCAGACATTTGCTGGAGAGCGACAACGCATTCAACCATGGCAAGCTTTACGCCTGGGCCGAGTTCCTGGTTTTTCGGACCGAGTTCCTCAGACGGTTCCCCGACGCATCACGCGACACGTGCGTCAATGCGTTCAGTAAACTATTCCTGAAGAACGACATTTCCATATCCAACCTGTTGAGCCTGCTCGAAAGCGACGCTTCAGTCGAAGTCGCGCTGCTGAAGAGACACGATCCCTCGGTCTGAGCCGTCGATGCCAGATTGGCCAGGCGGTCCGAGCAAGCCTGGGGCGGCCACCCCTGAGCATCGCATTCTTAACGCAGGTTCTTGGCAACCTCCGCCCCGAGTGAGGCGATTTCCTTGCGCCGGCCATCGTCAGCCAATTCACGTCCGGGACGCGCGGGCGCAGCAGAAGCTCGCCCCAGATAATTGCTCGCCTCTTCAAAGCGTTCCTGGTCGACCAGGAACGCCGCATAGAAGTAGTTGGAATCAATGCCGTCCGGGTTAAGTTCAATCCCCTTCAGCAGATGCCCCTCAGCCGCTTCATCATCCCCGCCCATCATGCCCGGAAGCTGGTATAACAAAGCTCCGAGAGAAGTGTGCGCGGAGCCTTGCAGCGCGTCGGGTTGTATTGCCAACGCCCGTTCCAATTCGGCCTTGGCGCGCTTGGCTCGTTTCATTGCGCCAAACGGGCCCGACGCTCCCGCCCAGGTGGAATAGATGATGCCTGTCCAGATATGCGCTTCAACGTTGCCCGGTTGGGTAGAGACCAGTGCGTCGGCCTGTTCCGCCAGGGCCGCGAACGCATCGGAACGCTTTTTCTCCGGTAATTGGTAATTGATCCGGGCCCATTCGCTTTGCAGGGATACAACGTCCTCGCTCAGGCTGGCGGAAGCGCCCGAAGCCAGCAGGCACAGGGCGAAAAATATATATATTTTAACGTTCATGTTGATTGCTCCTTGAGAATCTGGCTGTATTTACGGATGACCGGCACTTGCCCTCGCAGGGACCGGTCCACCAAGGAAGGAAACAGTTGGTTCAACCGTGCAAAAAACTTTTCAGGAAAACCCAGTACCCGGTCGCACCGGGGCTTGGCCAGCGCTTCGCAGATGGCGCGGGCGACGGACTCGGGTTCGTCATATCGGACTTTGAGCTCTGAATTGAGGTCATCGACCGGGCCAGCATTCATTGCGGTACGGGTAGCCCTCGGGGATAACCAGGCAACCCTGACCGGGCCGTCTGACAATTCACGGCGCAGGGCTTCTGAGTATCCATGCAGCCCAAACTTGCTGGCGCTGTAAGCCGAAAAACCCGGGAAGCCGATATGACCGAACACGGAACCCAGGTTGACAATCACGGGAGTCGTGCCCCGCTCGAGCAACCCCAGCAACTTGCGGGTCACAAGAATGGGCGCGACGAGATTGACCGAAACTACGCGCTCCAACTGCAAATCCGAGAAAGCATCTTGCAGGCCGAACAGGTTGATACCCGCGCAATTGACCAGTCCATCCAGAGCACCCCACTCCAGTTTGACCTTGTCGAAAATCCATTGGCGGTGATCCGGGTCAAGCAAGTCAGCGGCGATGAACGATTGCTGCAAGGAGTTTGCACAGACTTCCAGCTTTTCGGCATCAATGTCGACCAGCAACAAGACCGCTCCAAGTTCACTCAGTTGCCGCGCGATCGTCTGCCCTATCCCCCCCGCTGCGCCCGTCAACACGATTCGCTTACCAGTGAGTTTTGACGTCACAGCCGTGGCGTTCATGCGGCAGCCCTCGAATGACCCACGGGCAAGGCCCGAAAAATATCGCCGTAGAGCCGGTACATGACCCTGGCAGTACGGAGGACAGCCTGCTGATCCTCTTCCCTGTCCAGTCGGTTCATGAGTTTTTCATAGGTGCCCATGTGCTGCTGGTCCAGCGACCCGTGAGAACGCAAGTAACGAAAGGCGCTTACGGGAAGACCCGTCGCGCCCATGATCTGGTCAGCCGCTTGTGTCGCAACGGCAATACTGGTGCCCTCCAGAACCAGAACCATGCCGAAGAAGCCGACCGGGTTACGACGCAGCACCGTGTCCCAGGCGTAAGCCACCATGACATCCGTTGACCGGCCGGGCTGGCCATGGCGAACGGCTTCGGCGTCCTCCCCGCAAGCGGCGATGTCCTGCAGAATCCATTCCTGGTGCCCGGTTTCTTCGCTGATGTATTCGGCCACTGCCTCGCGCAGCCACTCCAGGCGTTCCGGCAGGCGGGTTCCACAGGCCATCAGCAGCGGCACTGTGTATTTGACGTGGTGATAGGCTTCCTTGAGAAACGCGAGGTAGGTTTCACCCGCCAGACTCCCCTGGAGTGCCTGTTGAATGGCGGGCGATTCGAGCAGCTCATTTCGCTCTGTCTCGGTGGCCAATGTGAGTTGTTCAAAGAATGTCATGGGTGTTCCCCTGCTTGCTCGGCAGTTCAGCTGTAATGACTGCTGGCACGGACTGCGACTCCCGCCCCATACAATCGATCTGTGTGTTGTGGAAACGCGCGATCGCATCCCGGCAGGGGCGCCCATTTGGCGTCAGCAGACCTTGTGCAGACGTCATCGGAGGAACCACACGCCAGGCGCCTAGACGAGCATAGTCCGGCAGTCGTTGATTGCAGCGGGCGATCGCGAGCCCTGGGTTGATCCCTGGCTCAACCACCAACAGCGCACCCAGGCGCGCCCACCCGTCCCCAACCACAACAGCTTGCAGAACGCCTTCTTCCGCGAGCAGCTCTGACTCCACCCACTCTGGCGAAACGTTTCGACCATAACCGGTGATCAACAGGTTCTTGCTGCGGCCGCGGATGTGCAGGAAACCACCGTCATCCAGCTCCCCGAGGTCACCTGAATCCAGCCATTCAGTAACAGGTTCAGACGAGCCTGCATAACCCAGGAATCCCGGATGGCGCAGAAGAATTCTGCCGTCAGACCCAACACGAATACGCCCCGGGTTCAGGGCTCGCCCGACGCTGCCGGCAATATCGGCTGATGGCAGGTTCAGGCTGACCACCGATGCACATTCACTCAGACCGTAGCCTTCGTACACCGGCAGGCCCAGCACCCTGGCACGCTTGATCAGGGCAGGCGCCGTCCGCGCACCACCTACAGCAGCGAAGGATAGGCTCTCGAGCCGCTCACCGGTGCGCTCGAGTTCTTCCACCAGGGCCTTCAAGACCTGCGGCAGGAGAATGACTGTGTCAGGGCGATCGCTCCGGAGTCGCTGCACCAGGCGGCGCGTGTCGATTCCGGAACTGCCCGACCAACCCAAATCCTCCAGCGGCGGCGCCAATATT
Source organism: Chromatiales bacterium (assembly GCA_024640045.1). Lineage (GTDB taxonomy): Bacteria > Pseudomonadota > Gammaproteobacteria > Xanthomonadales > SZUA-36 > WTJD01. The sequence goes on from JAHEFS010000047.1 coordinate 11,858, forward strand.
TCTGCGCCGTGCAGCATGGCGACCCAGGCGCCCGCGATATTTTCCAGCAAGACCGGCAGCGGCAGCAGACACAGATGGCGCTGGACAGTCACTTCCGCCGTTGCTTCTGTAATCGATCTGGCGACATGATCCAGGGCGGCGGCGGACAGGCAGACACCCTTCGGCTGCCCGGTCGTACCCGACGTGAAGGTGACCTTGGCCGTCCCAGCAGGCAGGCGCCAATCCTGCCGTTCGCGCTGCAACAGCCACGCACCATCACTTAGCGCCCTGTTCGATAAAAATCCGGGGAATTCGCCACGCACGGAGATGATGCCATCGACGCCGGCGGTCTCCATCACGTACTTCTTCTGGTCGGAAGTGAAAAAACCAGGCAATGGAACCAGCGGAATGTCAGCCAGGCGAGTCGCCAAATCCAGAATTAACCACTCCGGGCCATTGTCCAGGTCGAGACCGAGGCATGCGACACCCGCATCCTGCAGCGCCCTTGCGTGGGCCTGGGCAGCACTGAGGAACTGCGCAGCATCGAACGAGCCTTCCCGCCCGGTAACAACGAACGTCTTCCCGGACGTCTGGATGGCCTCGACCAGCGCCTTCACGAATGCGCACTCCGGCGCTTGTGCTTTCCGTCACTCAAGGTGCGAAAGGAGTTTTGGAAGCACTCCAAACCCTCGGCAGCCGGAACGGCAGTCACGCGCGGTTTAAGATCGTAGTAACGACCCCAGTCGTTGCCGTCGACTGGAGCCAGCTCAAGAGTCGCGGGTGCGAGATCGATCATAGGCACGCCAGCACGACACAACATTCTGCGCAACGGAGAAGTCAGGGAAAAAACCAGCCATTGCACGTCATAAGCCTGCAGCCATTCACCCAGCATGGCCAGGAACAGATAGGTAACAGCCACATTTGAGATCGAAAGGTTGCCGATCTCAACAACCTGATCCCGGCACACCGGACCTGCGCGGGCGGCGATCAAACCTTCGATTCGACCGGGTAAATAGTGCTCGATGAACAGCGGCTGATCGGCAGCCGAGCGCGCACCAGCCGCGCCGAGAACCCGGTGTTCCCGGTCGTGCAGAGCCACCAGCGAGGGGTAGAAACGGGTCAGCGCTGCACCGAAAACGCGTGCATAGGCATCGGCGATATACTGTTCCATCTCCGTGCGACGTTTGTCACCGCGCTCCACCAGATGAAGGTGATAATCACCGCAGCCGGATTGATGGAGGCTGATTTCGTCCAGGGTGGTATCGAAACTCAGTCCCGCCACCGCGCGCGGCGCTCCCAACAATTTCAACATGTCTCTCGCTCCATGAGGGGTCGATGGCGCGAATCTTAAGGAAGAGGAGATTAAGCGGGGGTTAAGGTGAAATTATGATCTTGTTCGAATATGAGAATGGTTTTCATTACGATGAAGACACGCCGGGTTCCCGCAAAGACGACCTTGCGGCTCAGGTTCTGAAACTGCCCGACCGGTCCCGGTCAAATCCCAGCAAAAAGAGTATCAGCAGCAACCCCGCAATCTCGACCGGCACACTGGGCCAGTACAACGCGGCAACGGCCGGCAAAAGCGCCAACCGTTTCCAAGTGGGTAAAGGAGCCACCAGAAACCCTTCCAGCGCGGCCGCGAAAGCCACCAGGGCTGCGATGACGATCAGCCCGTTCCACAACACCAATGGCCAGGGACCGCCCAGGATGATAACGTCGTTGAACACCATAAACAGGGGAATCAGGTAAAGACCTTTGGCGAATTTCCAGGCCTGCAGGCTGGTCTCCATCGGCTTTGAACCCGCAACAGCCGCCCCCGCAAACCCGGCGAGCGCTACCGGCGGCGTGACGTTCGAATCCTGCGAGTACCAGAATACAACCAGGTGTGCGACGATCAGCGGCAGTCCGAAATCTGCGGTCAACGCAGGTCCCACCAGGATGATCAGTACGATATACGCGGCCGTGACCGGTAAGCCCATACCCAATATCAGACTCGCGATGATCACTAACAGCAGCGCCAGAATCAGGTTGCCACCAGAGAGGGCCAGCATCATGGCTGAGAACTTTAAACCCAGCCCAGTCAATCCAACCACGCCAACGATGATGCCGGCCACTGCACAAGCCAGTGAAACCATGACGGCGTTGCGCGCGGCGACTTCGAAAGCCTGCAGTGTCAATCGCAGCCCACTGCGCAGCAAGGCAGACAGGTTCGGGGCCTCGGACTGGCCTCGAAGGAAACGCCAGATTGCACGACCCGATGCCGAAACCGCCACCGCAATCACGGCGTAAAAACCGACCCGCATGGGGGAGTAGCCAGCAATGAGCAAACCCGCCAGAACGACGAGGGGCAGCAGGAAATGCCAACCCTCAAGCAGGACTTGCCGCGTCTTCGGCAACTCGTGTGCCTCGGCTTTGCCCAACCCGAGCTTGAGCGCATTGATATGGACCAGCAGGAAAACTGTTCCGAAATACAGGATCGCGGGAAAAATCGACACCAGGACGATATCCAGATAGGGCATTCCGGTGTACTCGCTCATGAGGAAAGCACCCGCCCCCATCAATGGCGGCATGATCTGACCACCGGTCGACGCAGCGGCTTCGATGCCTCCGGCCTGAGCGGGTCGGTAGCCGAGTCGTTTCATCAGGGGAATGGTGAATGCGCCAGTGGTCACGACGTTCGCGATAGCGGAGCCAGACAGTGAACCCATGCCGGCCGAAGCAAGTACCGCGGCCTTGGCTGGCCCGCCACGTTGCCGCCCGGTCAGGCCATAGGCGAGATCGATAAAAAACTTCCCGGCGCCAGTTACTTCCAGGAACGCGCCGAACAGCACGAAGATATAGATCAGGGTGGCCGCGACACCCAGCGGCAAGCCGAAAATACCTTCGGCTCCCAGCGTCAATTGACTGGCGAGGCGATCAAACGAATAGCCCCTGTGACCCAGGATTCCTGGCAGCCAGTCTGCCAGCCAGGGCAATTCTCCCCGCTGGCCACTAAACGCGTAAGCGATAAACACAATCCCGATGATGGTCATGCCCAGTCCGACCGCACGACGGGCGCCCTCCAGGACCACCAGCACGGTGACCACACCCATGAACACATCGATCTGGCGGGGGAAAACTGCGTTGGCAATGGTGTCGATATTCAATGGCAGCCAGGCCGCAACCAGGATGGCTCCGGCAATCAGTGGGCCGTCGATCATCCAACCACCCCATCCGCGCCGGAACGATTGACGCACAGGGAAGATCAGGAAGCACAGCGCCAGGATCACACCCAGGTGAATGGGCCGTTGCAGGAACAATCCCAAGGGCTGAATTCCCGCCGTGTACATTTGAAAAAGCGCCAGGAGCAGTGCCAGTGAGCTGATTGCCCGATGAACGAAACCCGACTCAAGCGCTGGAGGTTTGACGGATTTTCCGGCCGCTTCTTCGTCGGTCAATTTCGTCACGGGCGCAAGGCGGTCGGTATCGGTGCGCCAATTTCCTCGTAATAGCGGATCGCGCCCGGATGCAGTGGGACCGGGGTGGTTGAAAGCGTGAATTCTACCGAGATCTGATTGGCGGCCGGATGCACCTTGCCAAGTTCAGCTTTGTACTCAAAAAGTGCACGTGTTACTGCATAGACTAGCGCGTCAGGCATGTCCGCGGAGACCACCAGAATGTTGGGCACACCCAATACCGCAGTGTCACCGGTGATGCCGGGGTAAGTACTGCCACTGATCGTTGCCCGGGTGTAAATAGGGCTGGCCTGGCGCGCCCGCGCCAACTCCGCCTCACTGAGCTCAATGAGGCGGATCGAGTGGGTTGTGGCCAGGTTCAGAACCGAGGAGGTCGGCGCGGCGACACTCAGGAAACCGACATCGATATCGCCATTGGCGAGCGCATCGGCGGTTTCGTTAAAATTCAGACGCTGCACCGTGATGTCGGAATAGTCGATACCGTTGGCCGCAAGTATCGTATTGGCGTTTACTTCGGTGCCGGACCCTGGCGCGCCCACCGATACCCGCTTTCCTGTGAGGTCAGACAGGGAAACGATCCCGTTGTCTGCCAGCGTTACAATTTGCACCGTATTCTCGTAAAGCGCCGCCATGCCCCGGAGCATTTCAAGCTTCTGTCCACCGAAGCGGCCGGTACCGCTATAAGCCTGCTGCACCGTATCGGCCAGTGCGAAGGCAATGTCTGCATCGCCCCGGGCGATCAGTCCCATGTTCTCGACCGATGCGCCAGTCACTTCAGCCGTAGCCGAGTAACCATCCACATGCGTGCTGATAATTTCAGCCAGCCCACCACCCAGTGGGTAGTAAACCCCGCCTGTGCCTCCAGTTGCGATCGACAACTGCTGCTGCGCAAACGCGGAGAATGTTGTTACCAAGGTAAGCAAGGTAACGAAAGTCAGGAGTCTTATCTTGTACTTGGCTTCATTCGTCATGCTGCCAACTGTACACGCTACTTGCGTAACGCTACACCCTGAAACGCACCCTACTCGCTTTCCTTGCTTGCCTGATCAACCTCGAGTTTGCCTGCCGGATGAAAGCACTTGACCCCAGACTGACTCACGCTCTTCGTCACTATGGGTCATCACGACCAGATCGCCTGCCTGCCCCATGGCCAGGATTTCGGAGACCGCAGCATTCGGCTCTCGCGCTACGGTAATGCGCGTGGCATCCACCCCCGCACTTCGCAGACCTGCACTCAACAATTCCGGCACTTCCTGGGGTTCACGCCCTCGGGAATTCGGATATCTTCGACAGATGTAGTGATCGAAGTGACCAGCAACCTCTTCAGCAGCAGCCAGTATCGCCTCATCTCGCCGATCTCCGGACATCGCGAATAGCAGTAGTTTACGTCCATTGGTCGTTAGCTGATCCGTAAACCGGCAAAGAGCTTTCAGACCGTCTGCATTGTGGGCAAAGTCCAGCAGCACCCGGAAAACACCATTATCGTGAAAATTAAGCCGACCGGGCGTGGCTGTATGGCTGGCTTCGAAAGAGGCAAGTGCCGCGACCAGGCGGGAAGTCGAAACGCCGAGCGCGTGGCCAGCTGCTGTTGCGAGTAATGCGTTAGTGACGTTGAACTCCGCTTTGCCACCGAAAGTTGCAGGAATGTCTTCTGCAGGTAAAAGGGGCACCCTGTTTCCATCCGCATAAAGGACCAGCCAGTTGGTTCCCTTTATTGGCTCCAATACACATTGACACGATGGGCCGACAGTGAGTTTGCGCAATTCTGCAGCGGGAGTCCGGGCTGAGATCAAGTAAACCAGCGGGGGATCAAGCCTGGGCAGCATCGTCAAACACCCTGGGTCATCGGCATTGATGATGACCGCTTTGCGTGCGCTTTCGAGCAAAAACTGCTTGACGCCGATCATTTGGTCGAGGGATTCAATTTTGCCCGGCTTGATATGCTCATCCGTCACTTGCGTGCAGATTGCCACGTCGCAAGAATCAAAGATCAGCCCCACCCCAAACAGGCAACTGTGATGCGTCTCGAGTACCGCGACGTCAACTGTGGGGTTGAACAGCACTTCGACATGCCCGGACGATCCGCCCTGGTCCCCTTTCCTTTTCATTTTTCCATTGACGTACACGCCATCGGTGCTGGCCAAACCGACGGAATTGCCATGGCACTCAAGTATGTGAGTGAGCATGCGAGAGGTGGTGGTCTTTCCGTTGGAACCCGTAATTCCCGCTACCGGTATCCGATACTTACTTCCCGGAGGGAACAGCCAATCCAGGAAGATGCTGATCAATTTCTCTAATAAGGGTGTGCCTTCGGGCTCTGCACCTGACAGATCGGGCGCCGGATCCAATTTGGTTACGCAGCACTCGTCGTTCCATGGGCGGGAGAAATCCTTCGCCTGTATCGTCACGGCCAACAACCCGGCATCCAGTGCACCAAAAATCCTTTTGGCGGCATCGAGAAAACTGGGGTCTGTAGCTCTTACCTCACTGCCCAGCTCAGTCAGTCTGCCGCCTGGATCGATCTCGGCCATGAAACCCAAACCCGTCACAAGAAAGGTACGCTGATTTCGAGAGCCCTGCCGATTCAAACCATCGAAGGGAACTTCGCAAGCACTGCAAACACGAACTGCTTCTTCTTGATCTCTCAGCAAACGACTGGCTTGGGGAGATCTCTGGCGACAGAGGGTACCCTCAACTTCCAGTCGATAGGAGCCCTGACCCAGGGCCAACAATCCGTTTCTGCGTAACGCCTGGTCCTGGGACCGAACGTCATTTGGGTCTCTGCCATATGGGTATCGGTCCATTTTCCAGCATGGAATCCCCCGTCGCCTGGCTAGCTCGACAATTTTTTGTGTATCACTGGGCAGTAACCGTTGTTTCGCAAACTCGCGAACTTTTTGAAAGGGCTCCAGCACTTCCCGCCGCCCACTGACGAGTATTTCCCAGGCCAGCTTCACAGCGTTCATCCCGACGTCACAATGTTCGTGTTCAACGAGGCATGTGCAGCGCCTTCGATTCTGCTCGGACTCCACCGAATACCAGGCTACGCGGTGACCGCATTTCTGCTGAATAAGCAAAGAGAGCTGACAAAGCAAGGAACCAAATCGCTCCATTGCATGGTCGGGAAGGCATTGCGGAGGAAAGGTCTCGCCAGGTTCTGTGATGCCACCGGATTCGATGGCCTCACGAACCCGGTTGAGGTAGTCATCCCAGTGTTCGCCGAAATACGTGAGATCGGCGGCCTGAAATTCGATCACGCGTTCGATGACAGGCGCCTCAGCATGTCGGTTTCGAGTTTGATGGGCAATCCAAAGTACGCTCTTCATGCTTCTTTGACCTGCTGTATCGGAAAGCCAAGTAAAAACCATTGGCATGGTTTAATTACCCGGCCGGGAATCGGCACAAAGTATAGCGAACCTGAAAGCTGCTTCACTGAGGTATGAAGAAGCAAACGAAACGATATGGCGTCCCCACGGGGGATTGACTCGGTACTTCCTGTGCCTCGCCCTCGCAATGCTCGGGTCGCTTCGCGTTCCAAATCGGCTCTCCTGCCGATTTGTG